>JAFUWD010000048.1 GCA_017483645.1 Muribaculaceae bacterium
CCCAGCTCCCCCTCTAAGTTAGAGGGGGTGGCCGCAGGCCGGGGGCGTGTGTCAACCGGCGACGATGACACCCACTCAGGGCGGACACACTCCTCAGTCGCTTCGCGCCAGCATTCCCTAACTTAGGGGAGCAGCTTTCAGTTCCCCCTCTAAGTTAGAGGGGGTGGCCGCAGGCCGGGGGCGTGTGTCATCCAGCGAGGATGGCCCCCACTCAGGCGGACACACTCCTCAGTCGCTTCGCGCCAGCTCCCCTAACTTAGGGGAGCAGCTTTCAGTTCCCCCTCTAAGTTAGAGGGGGTGGCCGCAGGCCGGGGGCGTGTGTCAACCGGCGACGATGGCTCCCAGTCAGGGCGGACACACTCCTCAGTCGCTTCGCGCCTGCTCCCCTAACTTAGGGGAGCAGAAAAAAAGGTTCAGCCCCCCGGGGGAGGCTGAACCGAAAAGGGTTATCAATCTGTTGGGATTAGAGGCCTGCCTGCATGAGGATCTCCACGAGCTTGGTGATGTCACCGATGCTGGTCTCATTGTCATTGTTCACGTCGCTGCGCTCGTTGCTGGTCTTGCGGCTTACCAGGTCAACCAGCATGGTCAGGTCGCCCAGGTCGATAGCGCCGTTGCCGTTCACGTCACCAACCAAGGTCTGCGGCCACAGGTCAACGGCCACTTGCGTGGTGCTGCCGGCCAGCGTGGCGCCCAGTTTCAGGTAAGCAGTGCCATAGCCCACGGTGTAGCTGCCGGTGGGACGGTCAAATCTCTTTTGCGAGCGGTTGAAGTAGTAGCCCACGTTCTCGTTGTAGACGTTGCGGTTAACATCGGTGGCGCTGGTGCCAATGAGCAGATTGTTCGGGGCACTCACGGTGACGGTGGGTCGCTGCAGCTTGTACATCTTGTCGGCAGTGAATCCGGTGAGGATCACGCCCGTGTTCTCGGGCACGCGTGTCACCTGCTGCGTGTTGACCTGCTTCTTGGCCGAGTCGTAGTTGTAGACCACATAGGCCTCGTTCAGGCCGCTGGCGTTGAAGTCCACCGGGTGCATCACGCTGATGGCCATCGGGCTGGTGGAGCTATTCTTGAACCAGCCGTTGAGCTGGTCGATGGGCTTGGCCGTGCTGGGCGAGATGGTTGACCATGCACCGCCAACCGAGGCTTTGTAGTAGGGCAAGAGATCCCAGCACACATAGCACTTGAAGTTGCTGGCGTTGCCGCCGTAGAATTGTCCCAGCCATGAGACGCCGCTGGTTCTCAGCCATGTGAGGTCGGTGAGTGCGGTACACTTCACGAAAGCATAGCTGCCCAATGTGTTCACATTCTCGGGAATATTGAATGTAGTGAGCCCGGAGTTGCCGTAGAAAGCGTAATTGCCGATTTTCGTCACATATTTGGGCACGGTGAACGAGGTGATTTTGGTGTTGACAAACGCGCTGTCGCCAATCTCGGTGATGAAGTATTTCTTCCTGGTGTAGCCATCGAGTTCGGGGTACTCCGAATTCGTCTCATAGATGCCGGGTGAGTAGGATGTTTCTGATGACCCCGAGAGGACAGGGTTGTAGACATACATGGCGGTGCCGTCGCAGGTGACGCCGTCCTTGGTCACCGATGCGGTGGTGAGCACGGTCATGTGGTAGTTGCTGCTGATGCCGCTGCTCAGACTGTAGTCATAGCCGCCGGGGGTGATGGTGGTGAAACGGCCCCAGTTGCTGTCGTTTTTGTATTGGTTCACTTGTCCGGCGGGCACGCGCAGAGCGGCCGTGGTGGGGGTGTTGCCAAAGGTGTAGGGAGGCGTCAAGGCCGACAACGGCTTGTTGAGGTACAAGTCGGTGAGCGACTTCATGCCGGCAAAGGCATTCGACTGGAGAGTGGTCACCGTCGAGGGCACCTTGATGCGCTTCACGCCCGACCCCGAGAAGGCGTAGCTATACAGCCCCGCGAAGCCGTAAGGCAGCTTGATGTCGTGGGTGAGCGCCGAGCAGTTCTGGAAAGCGTAGGCGTGGATGCTGTACAGATTGGGGCCGAAGGTCATCGTGCTGAGCTTGGTGCAGCCGTCGAAGGCGTAGTCCCAAATGGTCACAATGCTGGGCAATGTGGCTGAGGTGAGCCCCGTGCAGCCCTGGAAACTCCAGTCGTAGATGTTGTTTAACTTGGGGAAGTTGACGCTGGTGAGCTTGGTGGCGTTTTTGAAAGCGCGGTAGCGGAGGTGCCGACAGACAGGCAATGTGATACTGGTCAGATTGGAACCGTTGAAGGCGTCGTTATACACCGTGTCGACATTGGTGGCGCCGGTGATTGAGAAACTGTTCGTGTTGCCGCGGAAGGCATCGGCGCCAATCGAGGTCACCGCGTAGCTCTTGCCGCGGATGGTGACCGAGACGGGGATGCTCTTGGCACCGTTTTGCTGGGTCGACAGGCTGCCCGACACCAAGCGTGCCGTGCCGGCGTAGGTGATGCCGTTGACGGTGGTCGACGTGTTACTCATCACAGAGTAGCAATAGTCGCTGGTAAAGTGGTCGTAGGCCTGCCAGTAGTTGGGGTTGTATTTGGTGAACACGGTCCAGCCGGCATTCTTGTAGGCATCAATCTTGTCGTAGGGCACACGCAGGGTTCCTATAGGGTTCTTAGCGCCGCTGAAGTGCGACGCGATGGTGACCGGTGTGGGCATGTTGCAATCAATCTCGTCCAGTTTGGTGCAGCCCTCGAAGGCATAGTTGCCGATGGAGGTCACCGAGCTCGGGATGCGCAGATAGGTGAGTGCAGTCATGTTCCAGAAGCAGTCGAAGCCAATGCTCTTCACCCCATAGGGGATGGCCATTGAGGTGATGTTGTTGTTCGTGTAGAAAGCGTAGTCGCCGAAGGAGGTCACCGTGGTGGGGATATAATCCGGGGCGTAAGTGTCTTTTGCGGGCGGGTAGCTCACCAGCTTGGTCTGTGCCTTGTTGAAGAGGATGCCGTTAGAAACGGAGTAAGCGGTGTTCGACGCGTCGACGGAGAAGGCCGTGATGCCGGTGCAATAAACTATGGCGCGCGGGTCCCAGTTGGTGACCTTGTTCACGTTCATCGCCGTGAGCGCGGTGCAGCCGCGGAATGCATAGGAGTCCACGGTAGTCGTTTTGGTGCGGACGTACGCGCCCTTGAGGCCGGTGCAGCCTGAGAATGCGTACGAGCCCACAGTCTTGGCGTTGAGGTAGGCATAGGTCATGCTGGTGCAGCCCTTGAAGGCGTAACTGCCGATGGTGTTCACATTCGGAAGGTAGTCCAAGTCCACCCGGGTGATGGTGGTGTTGTTCACGCAGACACTGTCGATGATGCTGGTGAGGTTGTAATTCAGATCGTTGCAGGCATAGTCGTAACTGGAATTTGCAGGCTTGGGCACCCATGCGTTGCTCGACACGCCCGAGGCCCCGCTGTAGAAGCCAACCATGGCGAATTCGCCGACGGTCGACTTGGTGGCAGCCTTGGTGACGCGCACGCAAGTGCCGTCGTTGTACCAGGTGTCGCAGGCATATGCCGACTTCTGGACTGAGGCAAAGCGTGAGCAGTCGGTGCCCTGCGTGCTGTTCTTGTACTTGTAGATGCCATTGGGGTCGCCGAGGCCGATGTAGAGGTTCATGTTCGAGTTGGCCGGGAAAGAGTTGGAGAACCATCCACCCGTCATGGGCGTGGGCGACGCCAAGTACACTTGCGACAGCTTGGTGCAGCCGTCGAAGGCATATCCGTAGATGCGCCACATGGAGCTGGGCAGATACACCCTCTGGAGGCCGGTGCAGCCCTGGAAGGCATAGGCATTGATGGTGCTCAATTGATGGTGAGCCGTGAACTCTGTGATGTTCTTCTGGTCTTTGAACGCCGATGCGTTGATTGACCTTACATAATAGCCCTTGCCGCTATTCCATGCTGTGGAGGGCAGAACGAGCTGTGAGGCGCTTTTGCCTTCATTGCTCAGTCCGTAGACCGAGCAGCTGCCGTAGTCGGTCGACGAGGGTTCACTTTGGACTTCATAAATGAAATTGCCCATGGTGAACAGCGTTCCTGCCCAGACTGTTGTGCTGAGCAGAGCCGCCATCAGAGTGAGGAAAATTTTTCTCATAGTTGTTGAGTTTTTTATGGTTAATAAATGTGTTGTGTTTTGCGGTTGACAGGGGTGTTGCACCCCCAATTTCATTCATGATGCAAATTTACATTAAAAAATGCTCGTGCGAGTAGGATAAAACGAGCAAAAATTTGTAAATTTCTTACAAAATGCAAAATATTTTTTGCCATTTTGCGCCCAAAATTATTGACAATATACTGATTTTCAATGGTTTTATTTGGCAAATTTAACAAATCCCATCCAAATTGCCCCCAAAGGAAACAAGTAGCCGCAGGCCGAGGGAGTGTGTCCCCACGGGCGAGGGTGGCTCCAATTCCCCCTCTAAGTTAGAGGGGGTGGCCGCAGGCCGGGGGCGTGTGTCATCCAGCGAGGATGGCCCCCATTCAGGCGGACACACTCCTCAGTCGCTTCGCGCCAGCATTCCCGAGCTGCGCTCGCCCTTCGGGCTCCCGTTCGGTCGCGAGCACTTCGTGGTTCCCGAGCTGCGCTCGCCTACCCGTAGCCTTTCCCCTAACTTAGGGGAGCAGCTGCAATTCCCCCTCTAAGTTAGAGGGGGTGGCCGTAGGCCGGGGGCGTGTGTCAACCAGCGAGGATGGAATTGATTGTGCCTCTCCGACGCACCACCACCCCGGCTCTCCCCTGTGGCTTTTCCTTTCGCTTTTGTGGCTTCCTTGTTTGGGTGTATTGCTGAAACGCCGAAAAATGATTATCTTTGCATCACAAATATGGTGGAACCCGCATTATACCTCATACCCGTGCCGCTGAGCGATGTGCCCCCGGCTCAAGTGTTGCCTGCTCCGAATTTGGTGCTGGTGAGCCACTTGCGCCATTTTGTGGTGGAGAATGTGCGGTCGGCGCGCCGCTTTCTGAAACGGTGCGACCCGTCGATTGACATCGACGCGCTCACTTTTGCCGAACTCAACGGCCATACGCCCGCTGCTGCGGTGGAGGCGATGCTTGCGCCGCTGGAGCGTGGCGAGGCGGTGGGTGTCATCAGCGAGGCCGGCTGCCCCGCCATCGCCGACCCCGGAGCCGACGTGGTGGCCATTGCGCAGCGCCGTGGCTGGCGCGTGGTGCCGCTGGTGGGTCCGTCGAGCATTGTGATGGGCCTGATGGGCAGCGGGTTCAATGGCCAGAGTTTTGCCTTTTTGGGCTATCTGCCCATTGAGGCCTCGGCGCGCGCCCGCCGGCTCAAGGAGATGGTGCGGCGCATCGAGCATGAGGACCAGACGCAGATTTTTATTGAAACGCCCTACCGCAACGAGCGGTTGCTGGCCGACCTGGTGCAGCAACTCCCGCCCCGGCTGCGGCTGTGCGTGGCCACCGACATCACCGGCCCTGCCGAGCGCATCGTCACGCGCACCATCGGGCAGTGGAGCGGCACGGCGCTGCAGGTGGGCAAGGTCCCCACGATATTTTTGCTCTACAAGTGAGCCAACTGAAGAGGCAGATGAAACGAAAAGACACGATATATCACACCATCAACTTCGACATCGACATGTACGACGAGCCGCAGCCTGCGGCCCATCTCGTGAAAAAGCCCGAGGCGGCGGACCCCTCGGCCGAGGTGCCGATGTACTACATCAGCCTGGGCAGCGGCAGCAGCGGTAATTGCTCCTACGTGGGGCATGCCGGCGGCGGCGTGCTCATCGATGCCGGCATCGACCCGGCCCAGGTGTTTCCCACGCTGCGGCGCAACGGCGTGGACCCCCGCCACATTGCGGGCATCGTGCTCACGCACGACCATCAGGACCATGTGCGCTATGTGTATCGCTACGTGCGCGAGCATCGCCACCTGCGCATCTACTGCACGCCCAAGCTGCTGGCCGGGCTGCTTCGCCGCCACAACATCTCGCGACGTGTGCGCGATTTCCATGAGCCCGTTTTCAAGGAAATCCCCTTCAAGCTGGCCGGCATGGAGTTCACCGCGTTCGAGACGTCGCACGACGGCACCGACAACATGGGCTTTTCCATCGGCTGGGGCGACAAGCGCTTTGTGGTGGGCACCGACATGGGTGTCATCACCCCGCGTGCCGCCCACTATATGTCGCAGGCCCATTACTTGATGATTGAGAGCAACTACGACCGCCATATGCTCGACACCGGGCGCTATCCCGAGATGCTGAAAGACCGCGTGCGCGGGCCGATGGGGCATTTGGACAACGAGGTGGCCGCGCAGTTTGTTCGCGAACAGTGCGGCGATGGTCTCAAATATGTGTTCCTGTGCCACCTGAGCAAAGACAACAACACCCCCGACAAGGCCTTGGCCGCCATGCGCGCCGCCCTGAGTGCGCGGGGACTCACCGTGGGCGACGGCAGCAACGCGCTGGGCCAGCGTGAGTGCGACATCCAGCTGTGCGCGCTGCCCCGCTATGAGGCGTCGCCGTGGTTTATTCTTGAATGATGAGAACGATGCAGAACGAAGTGGAACGCATCACGCCCTACGACGGGCAGGAAGGCAAGGCCGGGCAGGTGAGGCGGATGTTCGACTCGATAGCGCCGGCCTACGACTTCATGAACCGCGCCATGACGCTGGGCATCGACAAATGGTGGCGCCGGCAGGCGGTGAAAGCCGTCGGGCGGCACGACCTGCACGCCCGCATCCTGGATGTGGCCACCGGAACGGGCGATTTTGCCATCAAACTGCACGATGCCTTGGCACCCGATGCCGTTGCGGGCATCGACCTGAGCGAGGGAATGCTGGCCGTGGCCCGCGGCAAGGCGGGTGACCGCCGCATCACCTTTGAGCAGGGCGATTGCTTGGCGCTGCCCTACGACGACGGCAGTTTTGACATCGTGACCGTGGCTTTCGGGGTGCGCAACTTTGAGCACATGGAGCAAGGCTACAGGCAGATGCTTCGCGTGCTGCGTCCGGGCGGAATGTTGTGTGTGCTGGAACTGTCCACACCGCAAAACCGTGTGGTGCGCTGGTTCTACGACCTCTACACGCTGCATCTGATTCCGGCGGTGGGTGCGCTCGTGTCGCACGACCGCAGCGCCTATCGCTATCTGCCGCTGAGCATCGCCGCTGTGCCCCAGGGAAGCGACATGCTCGCCCTGATGACGCGCGCCGGCTTCGACCGGTGCCGTGTGCGCCGCTTCACGCTGGGCACCTGTTCGCTCTACACCGCCATCAAGCCCTGACCCCCCATTTTCGGTTTCGCTGCCAGTTCCCCCTCTAAGTTAGAGGGGGTGGCCCGTAGGGCGGGGCGTGTGTGATGCTGCGATGGTGGGCAGCGTCGCCGGCGGACACACTCCTCAGTCGCTTCGCGCCAGCATTTCTAACTTGGGGAGCGGTTTTTAGGCAACGAAGTCATTGAAATTTCCTGATGAAAAATTTTGGAAAAAAGGCGAGATGGATTAACTTTGCGTATCGAAAAACAAACATAAAACAAAGAATATGGCAGCAATCAAAACAATCGGGCTCATGACGTCGGGCGGTGACGCTCCCGGCATGAACGCCGCCATCCGCGCCGTCACGCGCTCGGCAATCTTCAGTGGATTTAAGGTGAAAGGCATCTATCGTGGCTACCGCGGGCTGATAGGTGACGAAATTGTGGATTTCAAGACCCAGAACGTGTCGAATATCGTGCAGAAGGGTGGCACTATTCTCAAGACGGCCCGCTGCAAGGAGTTCACCACGCCCGAAGGCCGCCAGCAGGCCTACGACGTGATGCGCCAGCACGATATCGACGCCCTGGTGGTGATAGGCGGTGACGGGTCGCTGAACGGCGCCCGCCAGTTTGCCTCCGAATTCGATGTGCCGATTGTGGGCTTGCCCGGCACCATCGACAACGACCTGTACGGCACCGACCACACCATCGGCTACGACACGGCGCTGAACACCATCATGTGGTGCGTGGACCGCATCCGCGACACCGCCACCAGCCACGAGCGCCTGTTCTTCATCGAGGTGATGGGCCGCAACGCCGGTTTTTTGGCTCTGAACGGTGCCATCGCCAGCGGAGCCGAGGCTGCCATCATCCCTGAAATATCGACTGAGGTCGACCAGTTGGCCGAGCTTATCCAGAACGGCTTCCGCAAGAGCAAGAACTCCAGCATTGTGCTGGTGGCCGAGAGTCCCATCACCGGCGGTGCCATGGGTCTGGCCGAGCGCGTGCGCAAGGAGTACCCGCAGTACGACGTGCGTGTGACCATTCTGGGCCATTTGCAACGAGGCGGCAGCCCCACGGCGCAAGACCGCATCTTGGCGTCGCGCATGGGCGCGGCGGCCATCGACGCGCTGCTGGAGGGTCAGCGAAATGTGATGATTGGCGACTCGAACGATGAAATTGTGTATGTGCCGTTCTCCAAGGCCGTTCGCAAGGACAAGCCCATCGACCACGAGTTGCTCAACACCCTGCGCCGGCTGTCGATTTGACGGCCGCGCGCCACGGGGCTATTCCGGGCGTGAGAAAATGGTGAAGTTCACCTTGCCGTAGGCGCGGTGCTGTATGAAGTGGGGCAGGGCGCTGAAATCGTGCTCGCGCGGATGCTCCATCACAAAGATGCTGCCGGGACCCATCACCGGCGATTCGAGCACTAGCCGGGGCACATCGGCAAATCGCGGCAAGTCGTAAGGCGGGTCGGCGAAGATGAGGTCGAACCGGCGGGTGCAACTGTCCAAAAACTTGAATACGTCGCCTTTGACCACCGTCAGGTTGTCATCAGCCAGCGTGGCTTTCACCTTGTTGATGAACGCCGTCTGTGTGCGTGCCATCTCCACGGCGGTGACCGCCACCGCACCGCGCGACAGCAGTTCGAAGCTGATGGCTCCCGTTCCGGCAAAAAGGTCGAGGGCGGTAATGCCGTCGAAATCGATGAAATTGTTCAGCACGTTGAACAGGTTCTCCCGTGCCATGTCGGTAGTGGGGCGTGCCGTGATGTTGGTGGGCACGTCGAAGCGCCGCCGCCCGTATTTTCCGCTGATTATTCGCATAGTGCCAGATAAATTAAGTCGATGGGTGCCTGCATGGCATCGTGACTGAGCTGCATGGCCTGTGCCGGATAGATGGCCGGCATCACATAGGCGATGAAACGCCTCAGTTCGGGCGCCAGCACGTCGCGCACGCCGCGGTCACCCGCCAGCTGCAGCTCGTCGCGCTGCCGGTCCATGTGGCAGCACTCCCACGCCTGCAGGGCAAAAAATGCCGCGTCGCGCGTCGAGCGGAAGCGGAACGTGTTGGCAATCTCAAGCTTTCCCTTTGTGTAAATCACCATGTCCATGGTGTCGGGGCGCAGGTTGAGAAACATCCGCGAGATGGACGAGTCGCGGTTCACGCCGCAAAAGTGCTCGCACAGCGCATGCAGGTGGTGGTGGATGGCAGGCATGTTGAACGTGCGCTGCAAGAACGGAATCAGCCCTGCCGTGGCCTCGAAAGCGATGCACACGCCACATTGCGGCAGCGTGTCGAGCGCCGGCTCACCCTCCATGTCGGGGTAGGCCGCATCGAGCAATTCAAAGACTTGGGACTCGTCGGCCTGTTCTTGCGGCATCACCACAAAGTGCTCGCTGTGCACCAGAACGCTCACCGCGCCGAAGTCGTCGAGCAGGGCAGGGTTGTCGTAGACGGCATCTTCCACCGCCTTGAGCGGAGTGGTGGCCCCTTCGTCGAGCGCGATTTCTCCCCAGATGAGCGAGTCGGCCTCGTGAGGATTGTGCAGCGTGTAGAAAATGCGCCCGGGCTCCACTTGCAGTTGCAGAGTCCACAGCTCGGGCCGCTCGATGTGTATATGTTGCGTGACGTTGGCCATGGTGGTTAGGTGTGGTTAGTGACCACAAAGTTAAGAATTATCTTCGACAAATGTTTGACCAAATCGGTTTTATTGTTTAAATTTGCGCTAAACAACCCATTCACAATACTCTGAACACTATGAAACTTTGGAAACATTATCTCGTGCTGGCGGCAATGGTGCTGGTTGCCTCCGGCGCTTGCCATGCCGCGACGTCGGGCGACTTCGCCTTCCTGCGTGCGCTGGGCGTAGACATGAATCGCGTGGCGGTGCTCACCGATGCGCCCTTTAACGGCGGTGACGACGCCCACGGTGCGTCGTTGACTACCGAGCAATACATCCCCCTGCTGAACGATGTGTATCGCTTCAAGCAATTCAGCCGTGAGGAATTGGAGGAAATGGAGGGCAACTTTTTCATCACCGGCGTGAGAGCATTGCCCGGCGGCAACACGCTGGTGGTGGTGCTGGTGGAGTTGGGCGACTGTGCGGACAATGATATAGCCGTCTTCGACCGCCAGGGACACCTCATCGACTACCTCGACGGCGACACTTGGGCCTCGATGGACAACACCGATGCCAACGAGGATTACACCGCCGGCACAGCCTACAACACCACGGGCATGATGCAATTCGACAGTGACACCGAGTTTCACATCACCAAGCGCCTGGCCCTGGTCGACTGGGTGAACCGCGGCGAGTGGAAGCGGGAAGCCGTTGCTACCCATTGGACCATAGAGAAAACGTACCACTATCGTGTTGACACCGCCGGCCATCTGTCGTTGCAGCGCATCGACTCGGCCACCGATGGCTCGGCCGAACCCCGCCTGGTACAGGAGCAAGACATCCGCATGCTACAGTTCTATCCCCGCTCGCAAGATTCCCGGCTCGACTTCATGAACACCAAGGCGATGGACCACGACGTGAAGCGCCTGATGGCCGACCCCGATGCGACGGCCGGCTTCCTGATGGAGCAGGTGATGTACATTTACTACAGGCAGAATCCGCAGCAGGTGCTCAACTGGATGGCCAGCCACCGCGGCCGTGACAACTGCCTGCTGACGGTTTTCGAGCGACTGTTCTCGAACAGTTGGGTGCGCAAGGAAGAACTCATCGACGAAATGCAGCGAATGACCGACCCCTCGGCCCGGTCCTACATGGAGCGCATCACCGGACAATGGGGACCTGCCGATGCCGTGGGCTGAAAAAAGATTGCTTTACCATTTAAACCATACTTAAAATGAAAAAAATCACGCAATTAGTTCTGATAGGCCTGACATTGTCGATTGCAGCTTGCAACGGCAATGCGGCAGATGGTGCGGCAGCGCAGGCGGCCGATGACTCGACCGCCGTTCAGGTTTCCACCAATTTCTCGTTTTTGGCACGTGCGGGCGTCGACACCACCCAGTTGTTTGTCATGCCCATCGCACCCATTGAAAACATGAGGAGCATCCTGGATACGATGATTGACCTGAACGAAGATCAGCAAAAAAACCTGCTCAACGGTGCCTTGCATTACGACGTGGGTGTCAGTGAGCACGAGGGCTATTTCTCGCTGCTGGGTGTGCGCCCGCTGCCCGGCGGATACACGCTGGTGGTCTACAACGACTCCTTTGGCGACATTGGCTTGGAGCATATTGCCGTGTACGACGGCAATGGCAAGATGACCGACTATCTTTACGCCGGCGAATGGTTTGCCTGGGGAAAGCCCGACGAAGACCATACCGGCAAGATGCACTACCAGCAAGGCAAGATGCAAATCACCGGCACCAATTCCTTTGAGGTGACCAATACCTTGAGCTATATCGGTTATGAGGAAGTGGACTATGTGTGCCAGCCGCGCGGCGAGGCCTTCTGGCAGGTGACCACGCGCTATCAGTACACCGTGGACGATGTGGGGCACATTCTCTACGTCGACACCAAGAGCCAGACCAAAGGACAGGGCGCGCAGGAGCCGTCGGTCATGCAGAGCGACTTTGAGAACATCCAGCGCCAACCCATGAGCGATGTCACCCGCATCGATCGGCTGAACGACCTGGCCGTGCGCGACGACGTGCTGGCCGACCTCAAAGAAGGGGAAAACGGCCGCGCCGAATACTTGATTATCACGCAGCTGGGCGATTTCTACGAGAAGCTGCCGCAACAGTTGCTGTCGTGGATGGCGGCTCATGACGGCCCGTCGAACCACTTGCTGCCTTATTTCGAACAAATGTTTCGCGAGGATCTGGTGAAAAAATCGGGCTTGGTGAAGCACATCGGCATGATGCCCGATGCCAAGGCGCGCGCCAAGATGGAGCGCCTCACGGCTCAGTGGGGACCCGAGGATGCCGAGGGCTGATTATTGTCTAATATTGATTCTGATTTTGCTATGCTGAAAACGTTTTTTTGTGCGCTCGCCATCGTCGCGGCGCTTTGGACACCGGCAAGTGCCGCGTCCGACATGAGTTTCTTGCGGAAGATGGGGCTGCCCGTCGACCAAGTGCCCGCCGAGGTGACCGAAGAATGTTTTAATTTGACCACTGAGCAGTTTCAGCGCCTTGTGGCGCCTGCAGGCCCGCTTTTCGTCAACGATCAGGAAGTTACCGATTTGCTATGCCTTCGTCCCACCGATGGCGGTCAAACGCTGGCCGTTTACGACCAATACGGCGGTGAAAGGTATCACATGATATTCATCACCTATGATGCGCGGGGTCGCATTTGCGACGCCATGTGCGCCTACGAGTGGAGCGATGAGTGGGAACTGAATCCCGGCACCGGCGACGGCATCATGCGCGCTTTGAACCAGGAACTCAACTTCACTTCCCTTAGCCGGTTTACGGTGAATTGTTCTTTGCGACAGTATGTGAAAGGACACTACGATGAGCCGTCGTGGAATGTACGCTGGCATCAGTCCTACACCATCGATGAAAATGGGCGTTTTGTGCTCACCGATGTGGCCGAGGACGAGCGCATGACGGCCGAAGAGAGCGAGGGCACACCGCCCTACGACGAAGTGGTGCTGACCCACATGCGCGTGTTCACCATGTGCCTGGTGTCGCAGCGCGACGACAGCGCGTTGACCGCCTGGGAGGCATTTCTTCCGCAGGCCGAGCAGGCCTATGGCGGACGGCAAGCCTTTGAAGCCGGCGGTATCGCCAGCAGTGTGGGTTTGACACACCTCTACCACCTCAATCCGCAGCGGCTGTTGCAATGGGTGGGCGCCCATCATGGCCCTAACGACCGCCTGGCTGCCTATTTTGCCGGGTGTGAGGACTTGATTGAAGGCGATGTGGTGCGCCGCGAGGTCGCAAAGATGAAGGATGCCGCGGCTCGTAAATATGTCGGCGACATTGTGAAGTATTGGGAGTAGATGACACTGAAAAACCGATTATTATGCTGAAATGGATAAATAATGTGCTGCCTGTGCTCGTTGTGTGCCTGGCGGCATGCGCGGGAAACAACGCCACTTCTCGCGACGGCAATCATGTGGAAGCCAAGGTGAACGACTTCGCCTTCTTGCGGCAAGCGGGAATCGACATGGACTCAATCGCCGCGGCCGATGCAGCCGGCCAGCCGCTGTGGCTCACCCGGCCGCAATACGAAGTGCTGGTGAAGCCGTTGGGCACCGATTATGAGGAAGACATGGGCGACACGGGCATCCTTGCCGTGCATCCCGTGGGCGACGACCATGCCGTGGTGGTTTATAGGCAGACCAACGGGACCGGTGGCAGGCTGCTGATTGCCACCTACGACCATGACGGCCGTCCCTGCGATGCCATGAATTTTGAGGATAAAAATGTGTGGCCGGTCAATCCCGAGACCCTTGAGGGTGGCCTGGTGCGCGAGTACAACAGGACATTGCAGTTTGCCGGTGACCACCACTTTTCCATCCACAGCGTGCTGCGCGAGTGTGAGCTCGACCACATGGACAACGAACATTGGGCGGTGCGCTGGCATCAGGATTACGACATCAATGCCGACGGGGTGTTCATTTTCAAGGAAATCAAGGAAGATGGCCGTAGTGGCAGTGTGGCCGACGTGGATGCCATTGTGCTGGCCAATATGCGCTTGACGGGCATGAGCGTGCAGTCGCGCATCGACGGTGGCGTGATGGATGCCTGGAACCGCTTCGTGCCCGATTCAGAGCAGGAATATGGTGGGCGCGGCAAGGCCGTGGAAATGGGGTATATCCGAATGGAAATGAGCAGCTGGTTTGAACTCAATCCTCAGCGTTTCTTGCGCTGGATGGCGGCCCACCGCGGAGCCGACAATCACCTGCTGCCGCATTTCATGAATGACAACGTGTTCCTCGACCGCAGTGTGGTCAAAGCCCAAATCGACAGTCTGCCCGATGCCGACGACCGGGCATGGCTGCACAGTATTGTGACGGCCTGGAAGAAGCCCCTGGCGCAATGATGCATAAAGGGCGGCAACTGATTCTCCCGAACCGGTTGTCGCCGTTATTGTCGACTTTCGTTTGAAGCTTGTAAACAAATATGCTTTTGTGTGAGAGTTTCCTCAGTCGTGCTGCAGCAGCGTGATGAAGGACTGGGCCACGAGCGCCAGCGTCACCACGGTCATCACCGCGTAGCGCAGCAAGTCGCGCAGCGTCACGGCATTAAAGTCCTGGTTGCCAATCATCGTCACCCAGCACATGACGCAGATGACAAACGCCACGGCGTAGATGGCACGCACCATGATGCGCACCGCGTTGCCCCGACGGGGCAGGCGGTTGAGCACGCGTGGCGTGAACCATTCGTTGGCGGGTGCCTGATGGGCCTCTTGCTTGAGCAGTGCTCCCAGTTTCTTATCTTCGTCGGTTCTTTTCATTGCGATTGATGTTTTTTTTAAATCAAGATCATCGTTCTCCAATCAGTGCCGCCAGATGCTGCTTGCCGCGACGCAGGTGGCTCTTGACGGTGTTCTCGGGCAGTTGCATGATGCGTGCAATTTTTTTGATAGGCTGGTCCTCAATGTAGTAGAGAGTGACGGCCGTCCGTTCGGTGTGGCCCAGCCTGGCCAACGCCTGCTGCACTGTGAGCGCCGCTTCCTGCGCGCTGGTGTCGTCGGCGGGCACTACGGCGGATGCCACTTCCTCGGGCAGTTCCTGCCGCTTGCGCGTGTGGCTGTAGAACTCATTGTAGGCGATGCGCAGCAGCCAAGTACCAAACCCCGCCATGCCACGGAAACTGCGCAGGTTCACATAGGCCTTGATGAACGTTTCCTGCGCCAGGTCGTCGGTGAGCATGGCGTCGCCACCGGTGAGGTTGAGGAAGAATCGACGCACGCGGGGCTGGTAGGCCTCGACGAGCCGCCCGAATGCGTCCCTGTCGTCGGCAAGGACGCATTGAGCGATGAGTCGTAATTCTTCCACACGGGTGAGCATGGCGGTACTTCGGCGGTGGTGTTATGCGTTCTGTTCAGGTTTGTTGAACTCGGGCGGTGTCGGGGTTGCCTCGTTATCGGCGGGTGTGGGCTCCTCGGGCGCTGGCTGATAAGGCGTCATCTGATACACATACACTTGGTCCTGATAGAGGATAAACGCCTTGCCTAGGCCGATGAGCAGCGGGATGGTGCACAAGCCTACCATGGGCCATGCTCCGCCAGCCAAGGCAAAGAACAACATGCCCGACAATCCGGCGACAATCCACTTGAATGCAGGCCACAGGGCGCGCCAGTTCACAGGCATTCCTGCGGGAAAGCTGGCATTGGGCATGGCCGATGGCTGCGGCTGTGCGTTTCCACTTGCGGCGTTGGCGGCTTGCGGCCCGTTGGCGGGGCGTGCCCATGCTTGTGCGGGCGGCGGTGCCACAGGTCGGGGTGTGGGTGCAGGCGCGGGTTGCTGCACATAGACCGTTTGAGAGTGTGGTTTGTTGTCAAAGATGCCTTCAGCCAGGGGATAATTGTTCTCGATGGCTTTCTCTATGACGCGGTACTTGCGTTGCCGCCGCAAATAGCCAAACAGCAAGCAGATGAAGATGATGGCTGCGAGCGCAATCCAGAAGGCATTGATGGCCTGATGTGCCACACGGCTCCAGATGCGGTTCAGCTCCATGATGTTGTTGTTAGGCCATGAATAGACGTCATTGGCTACTGTCGAGTCGATGGCGGCTCGGTTGATAACGGTGTCGTCGAGCGCGCGGGCGATGCGGTCGCTCAGCTCACCCAAATGGTTGCTGACAATGCGCAGTGTGTCGGTGCCATCGGTCACCGTCATGGTGTCGGCCTCTGTGCTGATCACCTTTGCGCCCCATCCACAAGCCGGAGCCAGAGCGGCGGCAAGAAGGATGACAATTGTAAGAATTTTCTGTTTCATTTTGCTATGTTTTAATGTTGTTATTCGGTTGTTTGTGCATTAGACGCACGGAAGATGGCAAAAAGTTGCACTCTCCACCACAAAAATACAATTTTTTTTGTTTTTTTCTTGTTTCCTGTGCGTTCACCGTTGACAGTTCCTCTCTGCATGCGCCCTCGAAATTAGGCTGCGGTTCGGAAAAACTCAAAGCAACCTTTGGTTTTTCACTCACCTTGCACTATGTTGAGGGCTGTCGCCCTCGAAATTAGGCTGCGGTTCGGAAATGCTCAAATAAATTTGGCATTTCACTCACCTTGCACTAATTTTGTCTTTGGAAAAGACGAAATTAGGCGGCACCTCGGCAAAACATTCAATCAAGTTTGATGTTTTTCGCTATGTTTGCGCTAATTTTGCTGAAAAATTTGATGTGATGGAACAAATTGCTGAAAATAAGAAATACGACCTGGACCGCGTGGTGCGAATGGTGCTAACGGTGGGGGGCGTTGTGGCCGCCGTGCTGGTGGTGGATTACTTGACCCCAGTGTTGTTCCCGTTCTTGATGGGATTCATTTTGGCCTATGTGCTTGAGCCGGCAGTGGATTTTGTGCAGCGGTTGACGCACATTAAGAACCGAATGGTGCTGGTGGTGCTCACGCTGATACTGGTGTTCGGTGCGTTGGTGCTGGTTGGCTGGCTGGTGATTCCTTATGTAATCGAGGAAATCGCCGGCATGACCAAGATGCTCACGGCCTACGCCAAAGCGTCGTTCCACATCCCCTACATTCCCGCAGTGGTGCATGATTATGTGCGCCAGTACCTCGACGTGGAGCAAATTGCCAACATGCTGAGCAAGGAGCAGTGGATGAAGGTGGTGAACCAGGTGGCCACAGGCACATGGTCGTTTGTGGGCGGCACGATGAGTGTGATTTTAAATGTGGTGTCCTGGCTGGTCGTGTTGCTGTATATGTTCTTTGTGCTGCTCGATTACGACAAACTCTCGCGCACCTTCAAGAGCGCCATTCCCAAGCGCTATCGGAAGATGGCGTTCAAGGTGCTTGACGATGTGGAGGAGACGATGAGCCGCTATTTCCGTGGACAGGCGCTGGTGTCGCTCTTTGTGGGTATCATCTTCGCTATTGAGTTCTACATCATCGGGTTGCCTATGGCCATTGTGTTCGGCCTGTTTATCGGTGTGCTCAACATGGTTCCCTATCTGCAACTGCTGTCGCTGCCTGTCGCCGCATTCCTGTGTGTGGTGGCGTCGGTGGCCACGGGTGGCAGTTTTTGGGTGCTGTTTGGGTGGACTTTTGCGGCCTACTGTATTTGCCAGGTAATACAAGACTTGGTGCTGATTCCCGCCATCATGAAAGAGCAGATGGGGCTGAACCCCGCCATTATCTTCCTGGCACTCTCGTTGTGGGGATATGTGCTGGGCTTCATCGGCTTGATTATCGCTCTGCCGCTCACCACACTCATCATCTCTTATTATTGTGAGTTTGTGCTCAATGAGCCTAACCCGCTGTACAAACACAGCAACTATCGCAACAAACTGAGGAAGAAACATCGCAGGCTGGAGCGCAAGGTCCGCCTTCAAAAACCGGTGGCTGATACATATCAAAGCAATGAGTGACCGCACGCTCATCGTCATCACCGGCCCCACCGGGGTGGGGAAGACGGCTGCGGCCATCGAGGTGGCGCGGCTTGTGGGCAGCGACATTATCAATGCCGACTCGCGCCAGGTGTACCGCCAACTGCCCATCGGCACGGCGGCACCCACGGCCCAGGAGCAGGCGATGGCGCATCATCATTTTGTGGGTACCAAGGACATTACCGAGCCTTACAGCGCCGCGCACTTCGAGAGCGATGTGATGGCATTGCTGCCCCGCTTGTGGCTGCAATCCGACCGTGTGGTGATGTGCGGCGGGTCGATGCTCTATGTGGATGCCGTGTGCCGTGGCATTGACGTGATGCCCGATGTTGACCCGCTGGTGCGCCGGGCAGTGAAAGAGCAGTATCGTGCCCAAGGGCTTGAGGCGCTGCAAGAAGAACTGCGGGTGAAGGACCCTGACTACTACGGCGTGGCAGACCTGAAAAATCCGGCCCGGGTGCTTCATGCCGTGGAGCTGTGCAGGCAGACGGGCCGTCCTTATTCCTCGCTGCGAACAGGACAGGCCAAGATACGGCCATTCGATGTGGTGAAGGTGTGCCTGAACGTGGAGCGCGACGAACTCTATGACCGCATCAACCGACGCGTGAACCACATGGTGGCCGCCGGCCTTGAAGACGAGGCGCGCGCCGTCTATCCGTTGCGGCACCTGAATGCGCTCAATACCGTGGGCTACAAAGAGTTGTTTGCCTGTTTTGACGGTGTGATGGAGCGCTCGGTGGCCATTGAGCGAATCAAGAAAAACACCCGTGTCTATGCAAAAAAACAGCTCACATGGCATAAAAAGGACGACACCATTCACTGGTGCCGTCCCGATGAGATTGTGACTGTGCTGCAATCGCTGGGCGTGCTATAACGCCATGAGCAGCCCGATGAGCGCGGTGACATCGGCCACCGAGGTTTCCCCGTCGCTGTTGACATCGCTGCGGGCGTTGGCGTCTTGACGAATCACCAGGTCGACGAGCGCGGTTACGTCGGCAATAGAAATCTCTCCATCACCATTCACATCACCCACAAGCTGAGGCTGCTCCTCGGCCGGCATGTGCTTGTAGACCAGCTCCAATCCCGGCACGTCGAAGGTGTACTCCTGATTCTTGTTGGGCTTCTCGGTTGAGAACATCACTGTGAGGAGTTTGAGTGGGTAGTTGGCCAGGCGTGTGGTATCGACCCACTCATCCATAGGGAAATCCACCACATACTGCTGCTTGCCCTCTTCCATAGTCACCGGTTTGGTGGTGTTGACTATCTTGTTGTCGGTCAGGGTTGTGGTCACAGTGATGCTTTCCACGGGCAGTTCACCCGGGACGAAACGCAGGCGCAGCGTGTCGGGCAATCCCCACATCACCACGTCCTTGTCGAGGCTGATGTAGGGCGCGCGGCTCGTGGAGCCGGTGAACGTGATGCGAAATCCGTTATCAAGGCTGGTGAGCGTGCGATTTTTTCCACCGCTTTGCGTGAGCGACCAAGTGTCGGGGTCCATGGGCCCGTTCTCCACGGTGGTGATGCGTGCCGTGGGGTTCTGCACCAGCACCAGCACCGAATCCTTGAACGCTCCGTTCTCGGCCACCACATAGGCGCGTCCGTCGGCCACGGCGGTGACGATGCCATTGGCATCGACGGTGCACACGGCTTCATCGGTCGAGCGCCAGGTGAAGTTGGAGTTGTTCACCATGTCGGTGGCATAGCCACTGACGGCCTGCACGGCCACGTCGTAGGGGTGAAAACGGTCGATGGTGACGCTGTCGTCGCGCATCAGCATGGTGGCTGTGAGAATGGAAACGGGTTGCTTGGCCACCAGCCGGTCCTCATAGTAAGCGTAGAGGAAGCCGTTGGCGTTGACGGTGGCGCTGTGGAACTCTCCGTCGGCAGTGAATTCTCCCACTTGCGGGTCACAGTCAAAAGTGCAGCCCTCCAGTTCACGCGTCTTGAGCAGTCCGTATTCGTTATAGCCCCAGATGCTGAAACGGGTGCGTGCAGCCACCGAGATGTTGTAGCACCGTGGCTCAAAGGCAATCTGGTTGATGGCATCGCTTTGCGGTGCGTTGGAGATGAGCAGGCAGCCATTGCCCACAGCGCGCATGGAGCCGTCGCTGGGCTTGTTGAGCACCTCGTCGTTGACAATCATGCACGACGAGCCGCCGCCGTCCAGATTCACCGCGTTGGTGGCTCCGATGCCCTGGAACACTCCCATGGCCTCGATGAGCGTCACACCCACCGAGGTGGTGCTGCGTCCGTCGATGACAACAAAATAGAGGCGGGTGCTGTCGGCGTTAAAGCCGATGCACGTGCGCGGATGGCGCTCGGGCCAATCCTCGCGGAACTCATCATTGAGCATGATGATGTGGTTGCTGCCGCCAATCTGCTGCGTGATGGTGATGTCGCGGTTGGGTTCCGATGCGAGCCATGTTTTGAAGTCGATGGTCACCTCATCGCCCACAGCCAACCCTTCGGCCTGGCTCTCCTGGCCGTCGTGCAGCCAGAGGTAGGCCTTGTCATCGGGGATGACCACGGTGCCGTTGGCATCGATGATTTCCTCAATCACGCCGTGCTCGGTGCCGTTAGGCTTCCAGGCAAACGGCTGGTCGCCGGTGGGTGCAATGAGCACCAGCTTGCCTTCGGTGGCAGGGTATGTCGAGGGTCCGAAGTTGCGTGTGTAGAGCACCGTGCTGTAGCGCGGGTCGTTCACGCGGTTGATGGTGATGGACTTGCCGGCCACCTTCACCGTGCCGCTGAATTTCACGCGGTCGATGAACGGATGGCGCTCGTTGTCGAGCACGAAACTGGCACGGTTGTTAGGACTGATGTAAACCCGCTCATTGGTGATTTGTCCGCTGGTGGGGATGCCCACCTGTGAGGTGGGCGATGTGGCGAAGAAGTCGCCGTTGGTGGCGCCCACCACCTCGTGCCCGGCCCAGTTGTTGCGTGCAATCATGTTGGCAGGCGTTTCACAACCGATTGACTTGTCCTGTCCCATGCACATTTCCAAGTCAATGTAGGGGCAAGTGAGGTCCATTTCCATCACGCTCACTTTGAGCGGCATGTCGGGCAGGTCGTACTTGGCGCAATACACGCCAGGTCCTGCTTGATGCGGAAAGATGATGGTGTCCACATCATAGTAGTGTCCGCCCAAATTCCATTGGTTCTTGGCCGTCGCCGAAATGACGGCCAAGAACGCTATGAATAATACTAATCGGGTTTTCATTTTCAGGTTTTCGTAAAGAGAAGGTTATTGCTGCATCAGCAAGTTGACCAAGGCTGTGATGTCGGCCACTGAGGTCTCTCCGTCTGTATTCACGTCACTTCGTTCGTTCTCGGTTTCCGAAGCCACGAGGCTTGCCAGCATGGTGAGGTCGGCAATCGAAACCTCTCCGTCGCCGTTCACATCGCCCACGATGGCGGGGCCAGGACCCGGCTCGCTCGACTTGACGTTGCGTCCAATCTTATACACGCCAAATCCATTGTAGGCCTTGAAGGTGAGCAGCGTAACCTCCTCATAGCCCTCATCGTCGATGCCGTATTCCACGCCAAAGCAGTGCACGCGCAGTCCGGTGTCGTTCACTTTACCGACGCTGTCGGCGGGCAGTTGCCAGCATTTTTTCATTGAGGCGAACACGGGATCTTCGTCCTCGGGCACGTCGAACTTGCAGACGTTGGCCTGGCAGCCGTGTCCGTTGCCGTTCATGTCGGCAATGACGTAGGTGAAGTAGCGCTCGCCGTCAAGGATGAACTCGGTGCAGCCGTTGGGCTGGTTCTGCGGCCAGAGGTCGCGGTCCACTTCCTCGAAGGTGTCGAGGATGTTGCCCTTGGAACTGTAGAGCACGGGCGCGGTGTCGAAGCAGTCGATGTAGAAGTTGTTGCCGGCATAGTATTCATCGATGTCCTCGGGATCATCGCCCAGCACCATCTTGATGATGGGCGCCAGGCTGAATCCGGCCTTTGTCTCAGGATAGAACTCGGTCACCTCGATGCTGGGCTGGCCGCGGAAGCCGCCATTGAAGTCATCCTCATAGTCGGCCCACCAGCGGTAGAGGGTGGTGTGGCCGGGGTCGGCGGTGGCATAAGCCACAGTCATCACCGTGCAGGTGGCGTCGTAGCGGGTGATGTCGCCCATCACGTCCAGATAGTCGGTGCGGTGGATGGCGTCGCCCTTGTCGAGCTCGGCCAGAAGGGTGAGCTCACCAGATTCTTTGTCCACCTGATAGAAGGGAATGATGGGCTGCAGGTCGCTGGTCATGGGTGCCAGCCAGATGTGGCCAAAGTTGTCGCTGCCAATGCTGGTGGCTCCCAGGAAGCGGTCGTAGGGACGGCCGTTGAGGGTGAGGTCGAGCGGTTCCATTTCTTCGCCCGTCTTGGCATCGAAGCGGTAAATCACGGCTCCCATCGCAGTGTCGCCCGGTGCGACTACAACCAGCTTGGCCTCGCTGTGGGCCACATACACGATGCCATCGCAAAGGGTGGCGGTGCGTGCCTTGGTGTTGGCTACGGGGTGATTCACATAAGCCTTGCCGGCATGAACGCGGTCAAACATCCATTGGTTGGCAATTTTCACGCCGTCGACTTCTTGATAAGTTTGGCCGTCGGTGACAACAGCCCATGCGCAGGCACAACTCAAGGCCATAAGCGCCAGTGTGAGTAGAGTTTTTTTCATTTGTAGGTTTTTTAGGTGAATGTTAATGTGTATTTGCCGTAAAGTTACAAATAAAAAGCGGGTTTACCAACCCGATTGCGAAAAAACTCTTTGCAAAGCTGCCGGATAATGGGTAAATTTGTGGCAAGAACCAAAAATTGTTGATTTGTATGAAACCTAAAAAACGTAAAACCGTTTGGGCTGTGATGCTGATTCTTGTGGCCGCTGTGGCTGCGGTGTGGTGGTGGATGACACCCTCGCGGCACATCCCGTGTGCGTCGTGCGGCACGCTTGAACGACATG
This sequence comes from Muribaculaceae bacterium, assembly GCA_017483645.1. Lineage (GTDB taxonomy): Bacteria > Bacteroidota > Bacteroidia > Bacteroidales > Muribaculaceae > Sodaliphilus. The sequence goes on from JAFUWD010000048.1 coordinate 22,685, forward strand.
AGTCCTTTGCTTCACACTATGTGAGCAAGCGAACCGTAACCGTTTGGCTGCCGGAGGGCTATCGTGTGGGCGACTCGTGCGCGGTGATTTATATGCACGACGGCCAAATGCTCTTTGATGCTGCCACCACGTGGAATCATCAGGAATGGGAAGTGGATGAAACGTTGTGCCGCATGATGGGTGCCGGGCAGGTGCGTCCCTGCATCGTGGTGGGAATCGACAACAGCGAAGTGCGTCTGCATGAGTATTTTCCGTCGGGTGCCGCCGCTTTCCTGCCGCCGTCGTTGCGAAACGACCCCAAAGCGGCCGACCCGCGTGGCGACAATTATTTGAAATTTGTTGTGGAAGAGGTGAAACCCTTTGTCGACGAGCATTATCGGCCGCTCACCGACCGGGCCAACACGTTTATGATAGGCTCAAGTATGGGCGGTCTCATCTCGCTGTATGCGCTGTGCCAATATCCCGATGTGTTTGGTGGCGTGGCTTGCTTGTCGTCGCATCTGTCGTTCTCCCATCTTGACCGCAAGGCCAGCCAGGAGCAGTGGTTGCATGCCTTTGTTGAATACCTGAATCACCGTTTGCCGGCAGCCAACAGCGCCCTGGTCTACATGGATCACGGCACCGCGACGCTTGATGCCGAATACGGCCCCTGTCAGGAGACGGTGGACAGCGTGTTCATGGCGAAAGGGTGGGACGAGAGCCACTACAAGAGCCTCGTTTTTAAGCAGCAAGAGCACTCCGAGACTGCATGGGCAAGTCGACTGAGCCATCCCTTGCAATTCCTGATTGGGAAACAGGCCGATTAACTTTTTGAACATTAAAAAAACTTGGCGGCCCGCCCCGTGAATTTCGGGGGCGGGCCGCCAGTGTGTTATCGGTCAAATGCCGGACAATTATTGCATCAGCATGTTGACGAGCGTGGTGACATCGGCAATACCGGTTTCACCGTCGCCGTTCACGTCGCTGCGCTCGTTGCTCGATTGGTCCACGACAAGCGCCACCAGCATGGTGACGTCGGCAATGCTGATCTCACCGTCGCCGTTCACGTCGCCGTTCTCAAAGGGCGTGACTTCGTTGGGCTTAACATTGTAGCCAATTTTGTAGACGCCGATACCGTTGTAGCTTTTGTAGGTGAGCATGGTGAGCTCTTCGTTGCCCTCCTCGTCGGTTCCGGGAACGATGCAGATGCTCTGCACACGGTTGCCACCGTCGGAAGTGGTTCCCATACCGTCGGCCGGCACTTGCCACAAGAACTGGATGTCCTCGCCAAGCTCGCCCTCGTCGCCGAACTTCACCAGATTGACTTGGCAGGAGCGGTCTTTGCCGGTTTTCTCATCCAAGCCTGAGTACTGGGCATAGACATAGGCAAAGTAGAGCTCGTCGTCGTAGATGAACTCGGCACAGCCGTTAGCACCCACCTCAGCGGGCAGCAGGTCGGTCTCCACGTTCTCAAACGATGCGATGAGGTTGCCCTTGTTGTTGTATTTGAGGGGCGATGAGTTGAAACCGTCCACATAGAACGTGTTGCCGGCATAGTATTCATCGTAATCCTCGGGGTCGTCGCCGTAGACCATCTTCACGGTGGGGCCATAGGACCAAGCCGAAATAGATTCGGGATAGATGTCGGTGATGGCAAGCGAAGGCTGGCCGCGGAAGCCGCCCACAAAGTCGTCTTCGTAATCGGCAAACCAGCGATAGACGGTTGAGCCCTCGGTTGAGCCGGCCGCCATGATGGTACAAGTGGCCTCCTCGCGCAGCAGGTCGCCCATCAGGTCATAGAAGTCGGTGCGCTTGATGTCGTCGCCTTTTTCCAGTTCCTGAATCAGGGTGAGCTCACCCGTCTCGGGGTCAAGTTGGTACAGCTTGACGGTAGTGGCCGTCTCGCTGGTGTAGGGCATCACCCACATGTGCCCGAAGTCGTCGACGCCAATTTGGTTCACACCCAGGAACACGCCGTAGGGACGGCCGTCGAGCGTCACGTCCAGGTCGGGCAGTTGCTCGCCGGTTTTAGCATCGAAGCGGTAGATGACGGCAGCCACCACCGTGTCGCCCGGAGCGGGAACAACGGTGCGTGCCTCGCTGTGAGCCACGTAGACGATGTCGTTGAACAGCGTGGCTGTGCGCGCGCGGGTGTTGCAAACATCCATTTTGGTGAAAACATCGGGCGTGTGGACACGGTCCAGAACCCACTGGTTGGCGATTTTCAGTTCACCCACAGGCTCATAGGTCTGTTTGTCGGTAGCTGCAAGAGCCGATGTGGCCGACATGACAGCCATGGTTGCAAAAAGTAAAAATTTCTTCATTTTGTAACAGTTTTTATTGGTTTATGTAGTGATAATTCAATGAGCGGTCTATCTCCAAGCAAAGTAAGCAATAATTTTGCACGTGGCAAAATTATTGCTTACTTTTTTATTGCAAAAATTTGTAAACAACACCAAACGCTTATTAAAGGCCCATGAGCAGCGTCACCAGTGACGTGATGTCGGCCACGCTGGTTTCGCCATCACCGTTCACATCGCTGCGTTCGTTGTCGGTGTCGCACATCACCAAGTCCACCAAGGCCGTGACGTCGGCAATCGACAGTTCGCCGTCGCCGTTCACGTCGCCATTGAGCGATTCACGGTAAATGAAACTTAATGTGGGGGAATAGTCGGTGTATTGTGTGGTGGTGCCGGTGGCCAGTGTGTAGTAGGCAAACCGCGCCCGCACATAGAACGTGTTGCCGTCCTTGAACGTGACCGTGCCCATGTCGTCGAGCACGGGAGAGCAGAACGACCAGTTGCTGATGGTGCCCCGATAGGACGAGCGTGCGGGGAATGTTTCCTTGGCGCTCACCTCAAGGCGGAGCGACGTGATGCCGTCGACAGGTGCCACCTTGATTTGCGAGGTGGGGTAGAGCGTGGTGCCATCGTGTTCGGGATAGATGATGGTGGGCACCGGCGGAATGACCTCCAGGGTGCGGAAATGGGACACGGGTGTTGTCACTGAAGTTGCCCCGCGCAGTGCGCTAACCCGAACATAATAGTCGCGGGCACCCGACAGTGCGTAGTGCGGCACATCGAAGTGCGAGACTCCGGTCACCGTGTCGGTGCGCACAATGTTGCTCATGGCGGCCGTTGTGGCGATTTCCACCACACAGGGCACGTCAGGCTGGTCGCTGTTCCAGGCAATGGTGGGAGTGAGCGACACATCCACGGCATTGTTTTGTGGTGATGTGACCCTGAACTCCTCCACTGTGAAAGTGCGGAGCTCACTGGCTGTGTCGTACAGGTTGAGGCCGCGGCCCACTACGCGCCAATAATATGTTCCCAGACCGATGCCGGGCACGCGGTCGAGCGGCACCGACAGTGAGTCGACGGCAAAGTTGGCCACCATGTCGGTCATCTCGGGGTCGGTGAAAATCTGCACGGTGTGCATGGGCAGCGACGATTGCCATTGCAGCTTGCCCAGCAGCGACACGGTGGCTCCGTCGGCAGGTGCCACCAGCTGTGGCGCGGGAGCGGCCGACGGGGTGGCGCCTACCGTCACCGGGGCGTATTCATTCTCCAGCCTGTCGAGTATGGTCACGGCGTATTTATAGCCGCTCAGACGGTTCTCGGGCAGATCAAAAGAGGGCTCGTAGGAGATGCCGGCTATGTACTGCGGCTGACAATGGAAATCGGTGTCGGCCAGGGTGTCGGGGTAGGCATAAACAACATAGCGCACGTTGTCCTCAGGCTGCCAGGAGAGCGTGCCGTCGGCCAGCGTCACATCGGTGACGGTGGTATAGGACTTGTCGGGACGCACCCATGTCACGGCGGGACTCAATGCCACGGAGTTATACACGCTGTCGCGCAAGTAGATGCGCAATCCCTTCACATGGCCGTCGATGCGGCCGTTGAGTTGGCGCCAGGTGGAATATTTGAAGAAAACCAGGCCCGGATTGCCGTCGGTGCTCGCATCGCGAATGATGCGCACCTGCTGCAGGTAGTCGGGCAGTTCCCAGCCCGTGCTGGCGGTGCTGTTCACCGTCTGGCTGATGTAGACGTGACGGTTGAAGCGGTCGCCCATGCGTCCCCACCAGCGTGTGATGGGCTCAAAACTCTGGGTGAGCGAGCGGTAGACCTGCGGCGACATGAAGTCGATGGTGCCTCGGGTGAGCCATGCCATGGGGTCGCTATGGATTTGGCCGTATTGCCAGTCGTTGCCGGGGCAGGGGTCCACACCGTATTTGGCCGCCACGTCGGCCGAACCGCAAGCCACGCCGGCGGGCCCGATGCCGAAGCGCACCCAGGGTTTGGTGCTCTTGATCATGTTGTTCACGTCGCGCACCATCATGTTCACATTCTCGCGGCGCCATTCGGCCTGCGGCAGCGTGCCACCCTGTCGCACATAGGCGTTATACAGGGCCGAGTCGGCCTCCAGCGGTGTGCCGCCCTGCGGATAGAAATAGTCGTCGAAGACGATGCCGTCCACGTCGTATTTCTCGATGATGTCGCGACACACGTCCACCACGCGTTGCCTCACCTCGGGAATGCCGGGGTTGAGCACGGTCTCGTAGTCGGTGGTGAGCAGCCACTCGGGATGTGTGTGCACATAGTCGAGCTCGCTTTGTCCCCACATGTTGTTCTTGGGGGCATAACGGTAGGGATTGACCCATGCGTAAAGTTCCAGACCGCGTTTGTGCGCCTGCGTGACGATGTGGTCGAGCGGGTCGAAGGCCGGAGCCACGCCTCGCGTGCCACTCACATAGCTCGACCACGGCTCATACTTGGAGTCGTACATGGCATCGGCCATGGCGCGCACATGGTAGTAGACCACGTTCATGTTGTTGGCCCGCAGTGTGTCGAGCATCTTGTTGCAGCTGGTGCGCATCACGGCTTCGTTGCTGGCCGTGATGGCCCCCGACGGCCAGTCGTTGACGTAGGCCGACATCCACACCGCCCTGTGCTCACGCTTGACCGGTGCGTCGGCCCACGCGGCTGTGGCGATGGCCGCCAGGCAGAGAATTAGAATGATTTTTTTCATAGCAGTACCAAAACAAAGGAAAAAAGAGGGTGCTGTGACACACCCTCTTATAATGGAACTCAGTCGCTTTGTCAGAACAAATTGGTGAGACGCGGATTGATGCACACGCCCAGGATGGGGTCGGTGTTTCCGTTGTATTTCTCCACTTTGCCCGTGGCCGGGTCGAAGTAGCTCAGACCGGTGGTGTAGTTCTTCTCGGTGCTGGCGGCACGGAAGCCGAAGTAGACGTAGTGCGTCTGCTTGTCGACAGCCATCTGTGTGGTGTAGACACCCTCGGCATCGGTGGTGTTGATGGGGTCGGCATCCATTTGCACAAAGGCCACATAGTCGTTGTAGTCGGTTCCTACCGTGGCTCCCGGCAGCAAATACTGCGTGAAGCCCACGCCCGGCGTGGTGCCCTTGGTCATCCACACATACAGGTAGCCCAGTTCCTCGTCGATGGTGAAAGCACGCGGCTGCGTGGTCTCAAGCACGATGGGGAAGGGAATCTTGTCGCCGGCACCGGTTTTGCCGATGTCGCTGGGGCGGAAGCGGTAGATACCGTAGCCCGAGTAGTTCTTGCCCCACCAGAACACGCCGTCATTGTCAAGATACAGTCCGGTGTGGATGGCGCCGTAGGCGATACCGTTGCCGTAGTACTTGAGTTGGTTGTTCACCACAAAGTAGCCGGTGGTGCTGTTGAAGTTGGTGCTTTCCACCTCGCTGCGTGTGGTGAGCGGGATGCGGCGGATGCCGGTGTTTCGGTCGGTGTAGTAGAGATAGGTGCCGTCGGTGCAGCCCTGGAACGGGTCGTTGAAGGCTTGTCCGCCCACGTTGGTGATCATCACGTTCACGGTGCCGCCATCGGCGCTCATGACAGTGATTTTGCCGTCGCCCAGGTTGCTGTTCTCATCGTTCACATAGTAGTACTGCTTGCCGCAGTCCAGAATGTAGACATTGTCCTGCTCGGCAACCGACGAGCTGCCTTCTTCCTCTTCGCCTTCGCCTTCACCTTCTTCGCCACCGCTGGCCACACCACCTTTCTGTGTGGCGAAGACCAGCGTGGTGGGCATGTTGCCCGAGTTCACACCCATGTCGAAGGGCATGTTCTTGGTGCCGGCCGGCAGTTGAGCAAGGTCAACCAGTTTGTAGGCCTTGATGTTGCCGCCATAGGTGGCATAATAGAGCGTGGGTGCCGGAATCGACGAGCCCACCTGCACATTGACATAGGAGTCTTCAAGGCGGCGGTTCTCACCGTTGATGTCGAACCACGTCTGTAACTCGATTTTCTGAGAGCCGATGTGCTTGAAGGTGAGGTTGCCGGGATTGTCGATGGTGCCGTCTTCATGCGAATAGCCCTCAAAAGTGGTGATTTCGTTGCCGTCGGCCGTCTTGGTGCCTTCGGGGAACATCCACACATACTTGCAAATCAGGTTTTCGGGGTTGGGAAGCTCGATGCCGAGTTTCACGCTCACGTCGTTGATGACCACCGGCTTGGCGCTCTGCTCAGTGACGCTGAGCACAGGAGCGATGTCGTAGATGAGCAGCGGGTAGGTGCATTTGCCGGCACCCTCCACGTTGAGCGTCACTTTGTAGACACCCGACTTGGCGTACTTGTGCAGCGGATTGGCCTCGGTGGAGGTGGTTCCATCGCCGAAGTCCCAAGTCACCGCGCCGGTCTTGGCCGAGGTGTTGTTGAACTGAATAGTCGACACCACATAGAAGTCGAGCTTGTATTGGTCGCCGTCGACGTTATAGGTGAAGTCGACGTCCTTGCCGGGGAAATTGCCATAGGCCGGCTCTTTCTCGACGCATGCTGCCATGGTGAGCAGCAGCATCGCCAGTAGTCCAATTTTATTGATTGTCTTCATAGTTGTCAATGTCCTTTGGGTTAGTTCAACGTAACTTCTTTATTATCGCTGGTGATACCCACTTTGCCCTCGGTGTCGTAGACACGGAAGTCGGGCTCAAGATAGTACTGACGGTTGAACGACACAGCGTAGTTCTTGTCGGCTGTGTTGTAAATCCAGTCGGTGAAAGGAATCTGTGAGATAAGTTCTTTCCAGTAGGGCATGTACTTGTTGCGCACGGTGGTGATTTTGCCGCCGGTGTCGTCGCTGTAGCGGCTGAAGAGCCAGGGCGAAGACTTGTAGACCGGGTAGACGTTCACACCCTGCGGTGCGTCGGTCTCGGCATTGATTTCGTGGTAGACCAGCACGCCGTCGGTTGTGACGGTGGTGTAGTAATAGTGGTCCACCTCATCACCTGCGAACCAGGCGTCACTCTTCTTGCCCGTTTCGGTCTCAATTGGGAATTCCACACCGAACTTGGCGTTCATGGCCTGGAATTGCTCGGCGGTGAACGCATAGTTGATGTAGATGTTGCGCAAGTCGTTGTAGTAGAGGCTGTCCTTGGTGAGCACGTTCACCATGTGGTCGACAAATTCCTGTGCGAACTCGGCGGGGTAGTAGGAGTCGAATTTCTCCTGGTCCCAGGTCTCGGGATTGTTCCACATCACGGGTGCCAGGGTGCGCGAGGTGGGGAACGAGTCGTTCAGGGTGTATTCATGACCATCCCATTCGGCCAGGCTGTGGGGGTAGGAGGCCAGTTTTTGCGCGCTGCGCACGGTGTCGGTGAGTGCAAAGGTTTTGGTGTAGGACAGTCCGGTGGTGAGCTTGCTGGTGGCGGCGCTTGACTGCTCGCGCTTGATCAATGCCCACACCTCGCTGTGGTCGAGTGTGCGTTCCTCGCTGGTGTAGTACTGGGCCTTGAACGTGGCGTAGGCACCGGCCTTGACCAGCGTGGAGTTTTGCTGCCAGTCGACGGTGGGAAGCACCTGACCAATCTCCATACGGTCGGCAAAGGGGTCGTGCACGGCGCACGATGTCATGAGCAAGGCACTGAACCCGATTGCGGCTAAAAATTGATATATTTTCATAATAATGTTAGATTTCACGTTAATAACTTATTGTCACTGGGCAGCGGGAGTCTGCGTGGCAGTCAGCGAGGTGACCTCTCCATAGCGGTGTGCCCAAATCATGGGCTCTTGCAGCCACTTGTAGTTCTTGTAGGCTCCCAGTCGTTGCAACTCGGCGCGGTTGTACTTCTCCTCGGTCTCGGGGTCGTAGTTCAGGCGCTGAATCCAGGTGTTTTCCTTCTCGGTCTCGGTGAGGCCGTCGATCCAGTAGGCGGCATACAGGTTGTAGGGCCTGCGCAGTGTGGGATAGATAATCTCGTTGTTGTCGCCGATGCCATAGTTGTTGCGGTTGTTGCTGTAGTGATAGCGGCGCATGTCGGTCCACTGCTCGGGCTGCAGGTACATGGCGATGTACTTCTGCTGCATGAGGTCGCTCAGTGTGTACTCCGAGGGGTTGAAGAACCAGTGCTCGTTGCCGCGGCCGTCCACCTTGTAAGCATATTCATAGGTGGTGTAGCGCCACTTGCCGGTGCGCTGGTTGTAGGTAGAGTCGACTTCAATGACATCCACGTTGTCCAGGAAGGCTTTCACCCAGCCGTTCCAGTACTTGGCGCCCACAAAGCCGGGCTTGCCGTCGGTGGTGGAGTTGCCGGGATACTTGTTGTCCTCATCCTCTTTGTAATTGGCATTGGGATAATGCTCCAGGAAGAAGTCGAGGTGGCGCTGGATGTTCCACTGTGTGGCTTCCTTGGCCAGTGCGCAAGCCTGCGTTTTCTGTCCCATCCAGTAGAGGGCCTCGGCCTTGATGAAGTACAGCTCCTCCATGGTGAAGATGGGGTTGTAGCAGGTGGCGTCGCCGGCATAGGCGCCCATGTAAAGGTTGGGATAGTTGGCAATCTTGAACGATGTTCCCATGCCGATGTTGTTCTCCAGATAGCGCATCTTGATTCGTGCATTGGTGTTTGATGCCGTCATGGGGCCTGTGCGGGCAATCATCAGCAGCGAGCAGCGCGGGTCGTTGGCAAAGCCGGTGGAGGTGTTGAAGAAGCCGGTGGTCTTCTCATCCTCAGGATGAACGAGTCCCAGCAGGTCAATCATGAAGAACTTCGAGGGGATGGCGCTGCCCAGCAGGTTGCCGCGCGACTCCCACGAGTTGATGATGGGCTGTGCCACGCTCCACACGGCGCTCTGTGTGCCGGTGCCGCCGTCCCACTTGTAGCGGGGCTCGTTGCCGAACCAGCTGCCGTAGAGCAGGTCGCCCTTGCGCCACTGGTTGATGGCGGCGTCGGCTGCGTCAACAATCTTTTGGCACATGGCTGCGCTGCGGTCCACGTTGGGGATGTTGCGCAGCAGCAGGCGTGCCTTCACGGCCAGCACAAGGCCTTTCCACTTCTCCAGGTCGCCGCCGTAGACGCGGTCCTCCTTGATGGTGATGTTCTCGTTGTTGGGGTTGTTGACAATGTCGGGGTTCTCATACATGGCTATCAGCTCGTCGGCCTCTTTCATCATCCAGTCGTAGACCATGGACTGCGGGTCGTAGGCCGGAGCGTTCGACAGGTAGGCCTGCGAGTTGGGAATGTCGCCGAATGCATCGGTGGTGAGCTGTGTCGACATCAGTTTGATGGTGCGGGCTATCAGCTCATAGTTGGGCGAGTTGATGGCCCTGGAGTTGTTCACCAGGTTCACGGCGTTCTTGCCGATGTCGTAGAAGTGGCGGCGCCACATGGGGTGGCGGTTCATGGTCAGCATCTCCCACTCGCACTTGTAGGAGTAGGCGCCCACCGAGCTCTTGCCGCCGGTGGTGAGCATCTGTGAGAAATAGGCGTAATACTCCGAGTGGTCGTAGACCACCTGCTGCGCGTAGTACACCAGCACAGGCAGTCCGGCCTTGGCGTCAATTACGTGCGCGCGGTCGGGGTCGACGTTGTCGCCCAGCGTGTCCTCGCAGCTCACGGTGAGCAGGCTGGTGAGGAGCAGTAAAGCTATCAGTTTTATCTTGTTCATAGTGTGATTCCCTCCTTAGAATGTGGCTTTAAGCGTGAAATTGAAACTGCGGGTGCTGGGCACGTTGTAGTTGTCGATGCCCATGCCGCCGGTACCACCGCTCACGGCTGCCAGGATGGCGGGGTCGTTGCCGGTGTACTTGGTGAGCAGGAACAGGTTGCGTGCCGTGAACGACAGGCTCAGGTTCTTCACGGGGCAGTTTTTCTTGAACAGCGGGGTGAAGTCGTAGCCCAGCGTCACATAACTCAGGCGGATGTAGGAGCCATCCTCGATGAAGTTGCTCGACACGGTGGAGAAATACTTGCTGATGAAGTTGGCGTCGAGCACCACAGGCGTGGTGTTTTTCACATAGGTGGTGGTGCCGTCGGGGCCGGCAACTGCCTGCACGCCGTTGAAGATGATTTCGCGGTTGCGGTAGTTGTCGTAGAGGTGGTTCATGCCGTTGGTGATGAGGCTGCGGCCGGTCACATTGGCCACGTCGCCGCCGCATCGTCCATCAAGCAGGAACGACAGTGTGGCGTTTTTCCAGCGGAAGTTCGAGCCGAGGCCCAGCAGGAAGTCGGGCTCGCGGTTGCCGATGTAGATGCCCTTCTGCGGGCTGATGATGGGGTAGCCGTTCTCGTCGCAGATGACGTTGCCCTCGGGGTCGCGCTCATAGTCCTTGCCCGACAAGCCCGTCGACGAGCCGTTGAGGCGTGCCACCGGGAAGATGTCGCCGTACTGTGTGCCCTGGATTTCAATGACATCGTCGGGCAGCGACTTCACGCGGCCGCGGTTGAACGAGAAGTTGGCCGTGGCGGTCCAGTCGAAGTCGGTGCTCTTGATGATGTCCTGGGCCAGGGTCAATTCCACACCGTAGTTTTCGATTTCACCCTCGTTGCGGGTCTGCAGGATGGTGCCCGAGGCGGGCGACACACGCACGCTCACAATCTGGTTGTCGACGGTGGTCGAGTAGTAGGCCACGTCGAGGCGGGTGCGGCTGTTGAAGAAGCGCAGGTCGGCGCCGATTTCCCACGAACTGGTCATCTCGGGCTCAAGCGTGATGGCGCGGCTGACGGTGGGGTTCACACCGTAGCCGCCGTCGGGGAAGAGGGTCCACTCCTTGTAGGTGTCGGTGAACAGGTAGCTCGGTCCGTCCTTGCCCACCTTGGCCCAGTTGCCGCGGATTTTACCGTAGGAGAACCACTTGTTCTGCAGGTGGAACAGCTCGCTGAAAATCACACCGGCGGTCACCGAGGGGTAGTAGTAGGACGTCTGCGACGCTTGTTTGAAGCGCGAGGAGCCGTCGTGACGATAGGTGGCCGAGAGTTGTGCCACTCCCTTGTAGTCGAAGCGCAACTCACCGAAGTAGCCGTATTTGTCGTATTCCGAGTGGTAAAGGGTCGGCTTGTTGGCAATCAGCAGGTCGCCGTCGGTGAAGTTGGTGTTGTTGAAGCTGTAGTACTCGCCGCCCAGCATAAAGTGCTGGTTGTAGATGGATGCCTCGTAGCCTTTGTACTTTTTGTACTCGGCACCGAACAGCACGTTGAACGTGAAGTCCTCGGCAAAGGTCTTTTTGTAGGTGGCCAGTCCCTGGTAGTTCACCAGCTCGCCGCGTGAGGGCTGGAAGCTGTAGGAGCCGTAAACTCCCTGGTTGCTCTTGAGGATTTGCTGCACTTCTTCGTCGTTGGGATTGTTCAGGTCGCCGTCGTAGAAGCGCGGAATGGAGTAGCTGTCGTAGGTGCTGTAGCCCTTGTCGTAAGAAATTTTGCCTGTAAATTGCAGGTCGGTGATGGGCTCGTAGGTGACTTGTCCGTTGAGCATGATACGCGTGCTCTCGGTCTGTGACTTGTCGCGATAGCGGCCAAAGTAGGGCGACACGCCGGCGTTCAGGCGCTCGGTGTCGAGCAGCAGCTCCCAGTGGTCGTAGCGGTTGGCCCAGTTCACATGGCCTTCCTTGGTCTGGTAGTCGCTCATGTCCTTGTCGATGGCCCATGCGTAGATGGTGCTCATGTAGTTGCCAAAGCCGCGTGCCGTGCTGTTCTTGAAGTTCATCGAGAACTGGAACGTCACCTGTTTTGAGGGCTTGAACGAGCTCTTGAGGAAGGCGGTGATTTGCTTCTTGTAGTCTTTGGGAACGATACCCTGATTGTCCATGTAGGCTACCGAGGCGTAAGCGTTGAACTTCTCGGTGCCGCCCGAAACCGACACATCGTACTTTTGCAGCAAGCCGGTCTTCAGGAAGTTGCCCACGTTGTCGTAAATCGTGGCGTCTTTGGGCACATAGGGACCCCAGCCACCACTGGCCGAGTTCTCCTTGTACATGCCCTTGGTTCCCGGCATGTACATGCTCTGCACCTTGGGCACGCGCATGGCCTGGCTGATTTCAACGGTGGCGCTGCCGGTGACCTTGACCGAGCCGTCGCGGTTACCGCTCTTGGTGGTGATCATGATCACACCGTTGGAGGCCTCCTGGCCGTAGAGTGCCGAGGCGGCCGCACCTTTCAGCACCGACATGTTCTCGATGTCGTTGGGGTTGAGGTCGCCCAGCGAGTCGCCACTGCCTCGGATGGCCACACCGTCGACAATGACGAGCGGCTGGTTGCTCTGCGAGTTGTTGACCGACGAGATGGCGCGCACGATAATCTGTGTCGACGAGTTAGGTGAGCCGCCGCCGGTGGCCACTTGCAGACCGGCCACCTTGCCCTGCAGCGTGTTGGCGAAGTTGGACGCTCCACCCGCGGTCACCTGGTCGCTGTCGAGCGACTGCACGGCAAAGTTCAGTTTCTTTTTCTCTTGTGTCTGGCCCATGGCGGTGACCACCACCTCGCTCAGCACTTGAGCATTTTCTTTGAGTTCGACGTTGATGACCGATTTTCCGCTGGTCACTTTAATCGAAACAGGATTCATTCCCACATAGGAAATGTCGAGCACATCGCCGTCGTTGACGTCGATGGAGTATTTTCCGTCGAGGTCGGTGGCAGTGCCGCGTGTGGTGCCGTGAACCTGTACCGAAGCGCCGATGATAGGCTCTCCGTCGGATGCTTGCGTCACCACACCGGTCACCGTGCGGGCATAGCCCAACACCGCTAAGATGGAAAATAACAGAAGCAGTAACTGTTTTCTCATGACGATTATTTTTGGTTATAGTTTATGTTGTTAGTTTTCTTGGTTTTCGGTTTTCTTTATGCGACTCTCGCACATAATAGTCTACAAACTTACTTAAAATCTCTCAAAACGGCGCATTTTTTAACACTAAATTTTCGCGTATTTTAGATTTTTTTGAATTTGATACAATATTTTTCAATGTTTAACAAATTGGTTTGTATTAGTTGTGCAATTATTGTCGTCAAATTGCTAAATTTGCATTTTAGTTAACCCCAAATTATAAATGCTTATGAAAAAAGTTTTTACTTTCATTTTGCTGGCTGCAGCCGCATGCACGCTGCAAGCCAAAGTGTACACCTTTGCCGATTTGAGCCAGATTGAGGGCTCGGGTGTGGCAGTGGCCTCGGATGGTGCCTATGTGCTGACCATGAGCTCCAGCCTCACCGAGGCTTTGACCCTCGACGGTGGCGGCATCATCGTGAGCAAGAGCGACCTCACGCTGGCCGATGGCAATGGCCTGAAAATCAATGAGGGCGATGTAATCAAGTTTGGTGACAAGGCGCGTATCGTCATGAACGGCCTGCTTGAGGCTGATGTGCAGGAAGCCACTATCACTGCCACCGACGATGCCACAGGTACGGCGTTGGGAATCAGGCTGTACGGTTCGCAATCGAAGGCCGTGCTCAAAAATGTGACCATGAAGTATGTGGGTATCACCTTTGGCCCTGACGGTGGCGAGGGTAACCTGGTGGCCGACGGCTGCACGTTTGATTCCTACAACAGCAAGCTGGGCACATCCAACATCAACTTCACGTCGGAAAGTCATGGCAATGTGGTGAACAATTGCACTTTCACCAATGGCCAGGTGGCTTGCGTGGCCTGTGGCTCGAATGTGCCCTGCGGCATCGACATCACCAATTGCGTGATGGACAAGAACGGTGTGAGCGGTCGCCTGACGCCTGCCATCAACATGGGACTCTACGGTGCTTATGACATCAACATTGAGAACAATGTGGTGACCGGCCGCGCTGTGGTGACTCGCACCGGTGGCATCGCCGTGAGCCATCTGCTGGGTGGTGAGTTCACCGGCACCGTCACCATCAAGGGCAACACCGTGACCGACAATTCCTATGGCATCACGCTCACCGGCCCCGGCAAAGTCATCATCGAGAACAATGTGGTGAAGAACAACCGTTACATTGCCAGTGCCATGAATGGCGGCAGTGGCATCAACATCACCGCCAACACCGGCGGCGCCATTGCCCGCATCCGCGGCAATGAAATTGAGGGCAATATGTGGGGAATCACCCTGATTGGCCCTAAAGAGGGTTCGACAAGCCCGTTTATCGATGTCGACCTGGGAACGGCCACCGACCCTGGCTTGAACACCTTCAAGGACAATGGCACCGACGGCACCAACTATTCGACTGAGGCCGGCAATCTTTATGACCTGTACAACAACAGCGGAAGCACCATCTATGCTGTGGGCAACACCTGGAACGTGGCCGACCAAGAGGATCTTGACGCCATCGAGGATGTGATTTACCACCAGCCCGATGATGAGACGCTGGGCGAGGTCATCTTCTCGCAGGAAACCGGCATCGACGAGGTGAAAGCCGCCACCAATACCGATAGCCGTTATTACAACCTGATGGGCCAGCCTGTGGCCAATCCGTCTGCCGGAATCTATATCCACCAGGGAAAGAAAGTGATTGTGCGCTGATGCTTGCAGAATACAGCAAGGCAAAAACAAATGAGGGTGCGTCCAAAGAATCGGGCGCACCCTCATTGTCTTCATTTGATGGCGTTATTGTTCCATGATGATGTTGACGAGCGCCGTGACATCGGCAACGCCGGTTTCACCGTCGCCATTCACATCGCTGCGCTCATTCTCGCTTTCATTAAGCACCAGATTCACCAGTGCGGTGACATCGGCCACATTGACCTCACCGTCGCCATTCACGTCGCCCCGCAGCATGTTAGGCTGCAACACATAGGCTGCCAGTCCGTTGGCCGGTGAGTAGACGTAGAGGTGCATCTTGCCACCTGCCGGCACTGCCGTACAGGGAGCATCCCACGTGCTGCTGTTGTTTCCGCCCAAGCCGCTCTCGGGGAAGCGCCACATGGCTTTGTAGCCGGCGTAGTCGGTGCCGTTGTCGTTGCGTGCCAGCATGAAGGTGTGGCCAAGACTGTTGCGGAAGTCGCTGTAGGGATACAGCATGAAGTGCTTGCCCAGATAGGTGAAGGTGGCGAAGCCGTTGGCCTCGGTGCCGCTGGGCATGATGCCTGTGTTGTTCAGGAAACTGTCGGCAATGCGCCCGGTGGCGAAATTGTAGAGGGTGGGGTGCGTGTTACCGCCAGTGACCACCACCTGGTCGTTGCTCAGTCCCACCACACGCGGAGCGATGCCGGTTCCCGAGGCGTTGGCGGGGCAGAAGTTCTGCGCCTTCATCACGCTCACACTGGGCGTGCCGTTGCCGGTGACCGTCCAGCGCACCACCTCGCTGCCGTTGGCAATGGCGGCAAACACCGTGAAGTTGCCCGTCGATACATCGCCCACCACGTCGCAGTGGTCGATGCGGTTGCCGGTGGTGGTGGCTGTAGTGGAGAGGGCGCACACTTGTTTCACGTTGCCGGTTTCCACATCCACTTGGTAGATGTTGAGCGGCTGATTGGTGATGTTGAGCAGCAGATTCGAGATGAGGAAGTGGCCGGCATCGTCGGTGAAGATGTCGTTTCCAGGGTAATAGTTGCACTGCACCTCCGACGACACGGGCACGGTCTTCATCAGCTCGCCCGTTTCGGCGCTGTAATGGTTGATGTAGACATCGGCGCTGTTGGAGCCTTCACTGCGCCCAATCTGGTAGACGCGGTCGGCATCGGCAGCGATGCCGCGGTTGTCGAGTCCGCCGTTGGTGAAGTCCATGTTCTCATATTCGATTTTGGTGGAGCGAATCCACTTGCTGACGAGTCGCAGCCCGTCCATGTCGTCATAGGTGTCGATGTCGCGCAGTTGCGCATAACCCGGCTCGTAGTTGCCGGTGGGCACGTTGGTGACGGTGAAAATCCATGCTTCCGATGCGTTGTCGTCGCATCCGGGGGCCTGGGTGAGCACACGCCAATAGAAGGAGCCTTTGCCCACCAGAGCGGGATTGAAGTCGAGGGTTCTGAGCGAGCCTCCGGCGCGCGAGCCCATCTCGCCGGTCGTGAGTTTCACTTGTTCAAAGTTGGGGTCGGTGGCGATTTGCACCCGGTAACTGGTCGCCGATGCGGCGCTGGTGCACACAAAGGCAAACGTGTCGTCCACTTCGGCGTCGTTGGCTGGGCTGACGAGTGTCACGGTGGGTGCCAGCGGACGCGCGCCCGTGGTGAACGACTCTACCGTGCTTTGTTTGTCGAAGCGTCCGTTCTGTGAGGTGGTCACACGCCAGTAATAAAGCTTGTGTGAATCCAGTGCCGACAAGTCGATGGTGGGATTGCAAGTGGTGATGCCTTCCTGGTCGAGCACCACTTGGTTGAAGTTGGCATCGGTGGCGATGGTCAGGCGATAGGTGGCGCCTTCGGCCTCGGTCCATTCAAAGGGCTGCTGCCATTCGACGGTGGCACCCTGCACCGGTGCGATGAGTGTCACCTCGTCGGCATAGCCCGACGGGGCGTTGACCAGTGCCGGCTCAAATTCGTTGCCCCAGCCGTCGACCACGCACACGGCGTACCAGTAGCCGCTGCGTTTGTCGGTTGGCAGGGTGTAAGAAGGCTCGTAGGTGACTCCCAGCAGGTAGTCGCTCTTGAAACCGCCGTAGGTGGCGCTGCGGGCATTGTCCATCGACACACCTGTGGGGATTGCATAGACGCTGTACTTGACCAACGCCACATCAACGCCCGTCCACTTGAGTGCGCCGCTGGCCAGGCGCGCATCGGCAGGCGCGGCATATTCCGTCTTGGGCTTCCACGTCATGGCCGGAGTGAGCGACTTGGTGGTGAACACGTTTTGAGCCAGATAGTTGCCAAGTCCCGTGCAGGTGGGGCCGTTGAGGTACTTGGCACTGTAGAAGTTCACGCCGGGAGCGCCGTCGAGGTTGTACTCACGGCTGTAGTTGATTTGTTTCTCCACTTCTTTCCAGTCGTCGAGGGTGTTGGTGCTGGCCATGAAGTAGATGTTGTGGCTGGCGTAGTGATGACGGCCAAAGTGCTGGGCGATGTAGCTCCACCACTTGGTGAGCGGCCCGAAGGGGTTGGTCGAGTGGGTCGTTTTCCAATACAATTGTGGCGAGATGTAGTCGATGGTTCCTTCTTCGAGCCAAGCCAGCGGGTCGCTATAGATTTGGCTGTATTGCCAGTCGCTGCCGGTGGGGCAGGGGTCCACGCCGTGCTTGCTGGCGCTGGTCGATGCCGTTCCGGCTACGCCGGCGGGTCCGATGCCGAATTTCACATAGGGCTTTGTTTCCTGCACCATGTCGTAGAACTCACGCACCATCAGGTTCACGTTGGCTCGGCGCCAGTCCGAGATGTTCATTGAGGTGCCGCTTTGTTGCCACAACTGATAGTCGGGGGCGGTGCTGTTGGTCGGGGTGCCGTCGCCGGGATAGAAATAGTCGTCGAAGATGATGCCGTCGATATCGTAATTGAGAATCATTTCACGGCACACCTTGATGACATGCTGGCGCGACGCCTCCAGGCCGGGGTTGAACACGATGCGCGACCCCACCTGCATCAGCAGGCCCGACTCTTTCATGGCCTGGTCTTGGGCGGTGGTGCAATCGTTGCCGCTGCTGTTGCTGAAACGGTAGGGATTCACCCAAGCGTGGATTTCAAGACCGCGCTTGTGACACTCTTCCACGGCAAACTGCAAGGGGTCCCATCCCGGGTCCACACCGCGGGTGCCGCTCACGTAGCTCGACCAAGGCTCGTAGCTGGAGCGATACAGGGCGTCGGCCATGGGGCGCACTTGCAGGCACACGGCGTTCATGTTGGTGTTGACAAAGCCATCGAGCAAATCGGTGAGCTGTTTCTTTTGTTTTTGCTGGACTGAGGCCGATGTGCCTCGGGTTTGTGGCCAGTCGATATTGCTCACAGTGGCAATCCACACGGTACGCATCTCGCGCTTGAGCCCTTCATCGGCCCGCACGTTGACTGCCGTTGCAAGCAAAGCCGCTAATAGCAGAGTCAGTGATTTTCTCATCGTTGATAAATATTTTAGGTTTATGCCGATGCAAAAATACAAAAATAATTTTGGTTTGAAAGAGCCACAGGGGGCATTTATAATGGCCAAGTGTTAAAATGGCGCTTTTGCCACGAGGTCGATGACCCGTCCGGTGACAGGATGGGTGAAGGTGAGCCGCTGGGCGTGCAGCATGAGGCGCTGGGCGGCAGTGCCGTAAAGCATGTCGCCCTCGATGGGGGCGTTGAGGCCTTGTGGGTGGGCGGCGTGAATGCGCAGCTGGTGAGTGCGTCCCGTCAAGGGCTGCAGGTCGACGCGTGTGCGCCCGGCAGAGCGCTGGAGCACACGGTAGCGTGTCACGGCCTCGCGGCCATCGATGGGGTCCACCATTTGCCGGGGACGGTCGTCGACATCGGGCCTGAGCGGCAGGTTGATGGTTCCGGCATCGTGCTCCACCTCTCCGGCGAGCACGGCCACA
>JAFUWD010000049.1 GCA_017483645.1 Muribaculaceae bacterium
AGGGTGAAGGTGGTGTCGGCGTGATGATGTCGATGTGGGATTCAAAGGCTAAGTTCGGACACCGTCTGGGTGCCAAGGCTAACTTGTTCGTCGGTAAATGGTTCTCGCCGCTGTTCGGTTTCCGTTTGGGTGGTGAGTTCAACCAGATGAAAGGTTTGACCCAAGGTTACAAAGGCATCGGCGCACGCCCCTGGCCGGTCCGTGAGTACAATGCGAAGTACAACCTGTACAACCAAGAGTTCAACAACATTGGTATCGCTGGTGACGTTCTGTTCAACCTGACCAACTGGATCTGTGGCTACAAGCCTGGCCGTTTCTACAACGCTACTCTTTATGCTGGTGCATCTGTGCACTGGGTGTATGCCCGTGACCTCTATGCCAACAACCAAGGTAATGGCGACTGGCGTTACGGCGGTGGTGGCGACCACAAGCACAACCGTAACCTCTCGGTGCGTGCCGGTTTGCTCAACAGCTTCGCTCTGTGCAAGTCACTTGACCTGTTGCTCGACCTCCGTTTCGACATGCTCCAGGAGCACGTTGATGGTGCTGGCAACCGCACTTGGGTTGAGTATCCCGGTGCTCTGCTCGGTTTGAGCTACAAGTTCAACAAGCGCGAGTGGGGTGCACCTGTGGTGCCCGTTTGCCCCACCTACAAGTACACCGATGCTGAGGGTGATGCTCTGGTTGCTCGTCTGGCTGATGCCAACCGCAAGATTGCTGACCTCGAGGCTCAACTGAAGAAGTGCTTGGACAACAAGCCCGTTATTGATCCTGTTAAGCCCGCTGCCGACGCTCCTCTGGCAACCGTTTATTATCCTATCAACCGCACCGAGATCCTCGGCGTCCAGAAAGACGTTGTTGAGGCTGTTTCGGAGGTGATGGCTAACGAGAGCTCGAACTATCAGCTCACTGGCTGGGCCGATAACCTGACTGGTAACGACAAGATCAACACCCGCCTGCGCAAGGGTCGTGTTGAGGGTGTGAAGAAAGCCCTCGTGGCTAAGGGTATCGCTGAGAACCGTCTGGCTACCCAGATCAGCGACCTGAACCGTCCGGGTTACGTTGTCGAGGGTAAGATTGCAACTGCTCCTCTGGGCCGCTGCGTGACCATCGAGCGTAAGAAATAATCTATACCGAATAGGTAAAAGATAGGCGCCTCGCTTTGCGGGGCGCTTTTTTTGTGTTATATTTGCATATTCAATTAGAGTAGAGATATCCTCTGATGGCGCAAGAAAGCAAAGACAGTTTGCTGCAACTGATTCGGGATGGCCGGCCAATGACGCTACGTCAACAGTTATTGTTGACGGCGCAGTTAAGCATTCCTGCCATTTTGGCTCAGCTCACATCCATAGTGATGCAATATATTGACGCATCTATGGTGGGAAGCTTGGGAGCCGATGATGCGGCATCCATAGGATTGGTGTCCACATCGCTGTGGCTTCTGGGTGGAGTGTGTAGCGCTGTCACCACGGGATTTTCAGTGCAGGTTGCCCATCTGCTGGGTGCTGGAAAATCTCGCGACGCGCGCAGTGTATTGCGGCAGTCGTTGGTCTCGTGCCTGGTGTTTGCTTTAGCTCTGTCTGCCTTGGGTGTGTCGGTGAGTGCCTATGTGCCTGTGTGGTTGGGTGGGCATCCGGCCATAACCGGAAAAGCGTCGAGTTATTTCCTGATTTTCACCCTGGCCATTCCACTTCTTGTGTTCAACTTTCTGGGAAGTGGTATGCTGCGTTGCAGTGGCAATATGCGTGTGCCAAGCATCATCAATGTGCTGATGTGTGTGCTCGACGTGGTGTTTAACTTTTTCTTCATCTTTCCGTCGCACAGTGTCACTATAGGGACACACACTTGGATGCTGCCCGGAGCGGGACTGGGAGTGCCAGGGGCTGCCCTGGGCACAGTGCTGGCCGAGGGGGTGGGGTGCCTGCTATTGATGTATTATTTACTCTTTCGGTCGCCTGAGATGCACCTTTCTCAAGATAAAGGTCGTTTTGTTCCCACCGGGCAGTGCCTTAGAAAAGCCTATCACATCGGTATGCCCATGGGCTTGCAACATGTGCTCATGTGCAGTGCGCAAGTGGCCATTACGGCCATTGTGGCCCCGTTGGGAAGTATTGCCATCGCAGCCAATTCATTTGGAATAACGGCCGAGAGTTTGTGCTATATGCCAGGTTATGGCATTGCCGACGCTGCCACTACGCTGGTGGGGCAGAGTGTGGGCGCGGGCCGCCGTGACTTAACTCGCCAATTTGCCCACATCACAGTAACGCTGGGTATGATTATCATGGGCGTGATGGGCGTGTTGCTCTACGTTTGCGCTCCTGTGATGATGGGCATCATGACGCCTGTTCAAGAAGTGGTGAATTTGGGTGCAAGCGCGTTGCGTATCGAAGCGTTTGCCGAGCCCCTCTTTGCGGCGGCGATAGTGACTTACGGCGTGTTTGTGGGTGCCGGCGACACCATGACACCCTGCTGGATGAATTTGTTCAGCATGTGGGCAGTCAGGCTCACATTGGCTGCCGTGCTTGTGGGCTCAATGGGCCTCTTAGGCGTTTGGACGGCGATGTGCATCGAGCTTTGTTTCCGTGGGAGCATTTTCCTCATTCGCTTGTTTTCGGGCCGTTGGATAAAGGTAATTGACAAAAAATGACAAAATATTATTATACTATGGAAATAATCAAGAATCAATCATTCGGTGGTGAAAGGCCACTATTTGAATCGCACAACGTGCGCTTGGAGCAGGTGACTATCACCGAAGGTGAAAGCGGCATCAAGGAATGCAGTGACATCGAAGCCGACCATTGCCGCTTTGAAGGCAAATATCCGCTGTGGCATGTGAAGCGTTCCCTTATCACCAACTGTTATTTTGCGCCTGGGTCACGCTCGGCCATTTGGTACTCCGACGATATGAAAATGACCGACTGCGTGATTGACGCGCCCAAGTTTTTCCGCGAAATGAAAAACCTCACACTTGAGCGTGTGCAACTCAACGATGCCGATGAAACATTCTGGAATGTTGATGGTTTGAAATTGCGTGATGTGAAATTGCACGACGGCACTTATCCCTTTATGGGCAGCAGCAATATCGACATTGACGGACTGACCAGCGACAGCAAGTATGTGTTCCAGTATGTGAAGAATGTGGTGATTCGCAATGCCCATATCACCACCAAGGACGCATTTTGGGAAGTGGAGAATGTAACGGTCTACGATTCGGTGCTTGATGGCGAGTTCCTCGGTTGGCACTCGCACAATCTGCGACTGGTGAATTGCCACATTGGTGGCCAGCAGCCGTTGTGCTATGCCCACGACTTGGTGCTGGAGAATTGCACATTTGCCGATGATTGTGACCTTGCCTTTGAATATTCAACTGTCAAAGCCGATATTCATGGGCACATTCGCAGCGTTAAAAACCCGGCTTCGGGTTTGATTGTTGCCGATTCGATAGGCGAAGTGATTATTGACGCCAACATCAAGGGGCCGGCCGACTGCAAGATCATGGAGCGTGGCAAGGATGCCTGAGAACTTTCTTTTTGCTTAACTAAATAATGCTTGACATAAACCCTGAAAATGATAATGAATTATGAGAGAATTTGACTTTGATGCGCCGGTTGAGCGACGTGGTACATGGTCCTATAAATGGCATGAGGCCGAGGACAATGACGTGATTCCCCTGTGGGTGGCCGATATGGACTTCCGTACGGCGCCCCCTGTCGTGGAAGCGCTGCAGCGCCGTGCAGCTCACGGTGTGTTTGGATATGTGGCTGTGCCCGATGAGTTCTACAATGCAGCCATCAGTTGGTTTCACCGTCGCCATGGATGGGACATTGATTGCGAATGGATTCAGTACACCACCGGTGTGGTGCCTGCCGTGTCGGTGGTCATCAAGGCGCTCACGCAACCCGGCGACAAGGTGCTGATGCTAACTCCCATTTATAATTGTTTCTTCTCATGCATCCGCAACAATGGCTGCGAAATCGAGGAGTCACCACTCATTTATCACGACGATGCCACCTATACCATTGACTGGGAGGATTTGGAACGTCATTTAGCCAACCCTGCAGTGCATGTGCTGCTTTTCTGTAATCCTCACAATCCCGCTTGCAGAGTGTGGTCTCCTGAGGAATTGTCTCGAGTTGGCAACTTGTGCATCAAGCACAATGTGCGCATTATCAGTGATGAGATTCACTGTGAGCTGGTGATGCCGGGCCATCGTTACACGCCATTCGGTGCGCTCTCGCCCGAGATACAGAATCAAGTGGTCACTTGTGTGTCACCAAGCAAGTCGTTCAATACAGCCGGCCTGCAAGCAGCCATCATCGTGTGCAGTGACGCACAGTTGCAAGTCAAGATTGACCGTGCCATCAACGACAACGAGGTTTGCGACCTGAATCCTTTCGGGGTGGAGGCATTTATTGCCGCCTACAATCATGGAGAGCCGTGGCTCGATGCGCTTTGCCATTACATTCAGTCCAATTTCAACTGGCTTCGCGACGAGTTGTTGCGCAATTTGCCCATGTTGCGCATCACTCCCCTCGATGGCACTTACTTGATGTGGGTGAACTGCTCGGCGCTGGGAATGGATGGTGACCAAATGACACAACTCCTCATGGAGAAGGCTCATGTGCAGGTGAATCCCGGGTCGATGTATGGAGATGCGGGCAAGCCCTTTATCCGTATCAACCTGGCCACACAGCTCTCACGTCTTCAGGAAGCCGCCCATCGCATCATCACTGTTCTGTCTATGTGCTGATCCATTAGGCATGATTGGCAAAGTAGTCGTTATCAGTATAAGGAACTACCAGATTGATACACCGAAATTGAGACTCCAGCCAAAAGATTCGACCGGCCATTCAGTTTTTACTGGACAGCCGGTCGAGATTTTTTAAGAGGGGAGCGTTTTATTTCTCCTTCTTAGTGATTTTTTTCTTCTTGGCAGGTTCTTGTTTTGCCGCAGGCTTTTTGGCTGCCGGTTTAGCGACGGTCTTTTTTTTCGGCTCGATTTTCTTTTCCTGCTCGGGTTCTGGCATAATTGGCTCCTCGGGAGCAAAGTCGCCGGTGGTGTCCTTCACAATGTTGTTACGCATCATCTCCACCTCGCGGTTCAGTTCCTCGATTTCATGCTCTTGGTTACGGATGGTGAGCAACAGCGCGTTCAGCTCTTCGTTGTCGATGTCGCTGGGGTACTGTGCCTCAACACGGGTCATGAAATCCGAAAGAACGTTCATGTAGTTGGTGAACGCTGCGTACGGCGAGTCGTAGGGGCTGTAGTGCGAATGTACCGACCCGTCGCTGCTGTGCTTGGTACACATGTAGAAGAAGTGGTCGCTTGCTTGCAGGTAGTTCCAGTCTTGTTTGATGCGTTTGTCTTGGCACAGGCGCACGCGTTCACCGATGGAATAGAGTTTCTCCACCGCTTCGTTCTGCAGGGTGTTGCCCAGCCAGGCGCTGGTGTCGCGTGCCTCGTCGGTCCATGAGATGGGATGCAGCACGCTCAGTTCGGCCACGGGTTTGAGCTTGGCAATTACCTCGCTGGGTGTGAGGAACTGGATATTGTGGTCGGCGGCAAAGCGCGGCAGAGCCTTCATGAATTCAAAAATGCCACTCTCGCGAGGTTGCAACTCTCCGAAAGTGTCGTAATTCATGAAAAGGTTCACGATTTGCTCTTCTTGTGGCAGCTGGGCAATCCAGTTGATGTAGGTGTCGGCCCGCAGGGGGTAGTTCACCCATTCAGTGTTGCTGAAACGGAAAGAAATGTCGTCGCTCAGTTTGGAATTCTTCAGCAACAGTTTCAGCTTGGGTGCCGCGGCGCTGTTGTAAACATAGTTGGGCGACTTCCATCCCAGGATGTGCTTGGCTCCATCGGTGATGGCGCCCTTGAATCCCATGCTCATCACCATGGCGGCGATGTCGTCGTCGTAGATAAGCTCGGTGTTGCGGAACACTTTGGGTTTTTGGCCGAAGAGCTGGTAGATTTTTTCGTCGTGGGCCTTGACTTGTGCCACAAATTCCTCGGGGTCTTGCAGCGATGCCAGTGAGTGGGCATAGGTCTCACTCAGAAATTCCACACAGCCGGTGGCGGTGAGTTCTTTCATCGAGTCGATGAACTCGGGCACATATTGTTCCAGCTGCTCCAGGGCGGTGCCACTGATTGAGAATGCCACTTTGAATTTCTTGCCGTACTGCGCTATCATCTCCTTGAGCATTTCGTTGGCGGGCAGGTAGCTGCGGTGGGCAATGCGTGTGATGATATCATCGTTGGCAAAGTCATCGTAGTAGTAGTGGTCGTTACCGATGTCAAAGAATCGGTAGGTTTTCAGCCTGAATGGTTGGTGTATCTGAAAATAGAAACAAATTGCTTTCATAGCATTGGGTTGTTTTTATTGGTTAATCGTGGATTGCATATTATTTAATGAGTGAGCGGTAGATGTTGATGACCTTAGCGCCGGCCTTGTTCCATCTGATTTGGTCCACCTCGGCCAGTCCTTGCTCGCGCAGCTGGTTATACATGGCCGGATAGTTGATGATGGAGTAGATGGCGTCGGCAATGGCATTGGTGTCCCAGTAGTCCACCTTGATGACATTCTCCAAAATCTCGGCACATCCGCTTTGCTTGCTGATGATGGACGGCACGCCCATCTGCATGGCTTCCAGCGGAGAGATGCCGAATGGCTCGCTCACGCTGGGCATGATGTAGACATCGCTGGCCTTGAGCATTTCATACACTTCCTTGCCGCGCAGGAAGCCGGCAAAATGGAAGCGGTCGGCAATTTTGCGTCGCGCGGCAAGGCGGATCATCTTTTCCATCATGTCGCCGCCGCCGGCCATGACAAACTGCACGTTCTTGTCCTTGCGCAGCACTTGTGCCGCCGCCTCAACAAAATATTCAGGTCCTTTTTGCATAGTGATGCGTCCCAGGAAAGTGACCACCTTTTCGTGCTTGGGCGGCACGGTGACGTTGAGCAGTTCTTCGCTCAGCGGTTCCACGGCGTTGTGCACGGTGGTTACCTTGGCAGGGTCGATGCCGTATTTCTCAATCACGGTGCGCCGGGTGAGGTTGCTCACTGTGATGATGTGGTCGGCATGCGTCATGCCGTCTTTCTCAATACTGAACACCGTGGGGTTCACATTGCCGCGCGAGCGGTCAAAGTCGGTGGCGTGCACATGAATTACCAACGGCTTGCCGGTCACCTGCTTGGCATGGATGCCGGCAGGGTAGGTGAGCCAGTCGTGCGAGTGAATGATGTCGAAATCGAGTGTCCGGGCTATCACTCCGGCCACTATCGAGTAGTTGTTGATTTCCTCAATCAAGTTGTCGGGATAGCGTCCTGAAAATTCTATGCAACCCAGGTCGTTGGTGTTCATGTAGTTGAAGTCACCATAGATGTGATCGCGCAGGTTGTAATAGAGTTGCGGATCCATCACATTGCCAATGCGGGCTTGCACATAATCCCAGTTCACATCGCGCCAAGCCACCGGGGTGCTGTTGGCACCGATGATGCGTGCAAAGTCTTTTGACTCGTCGCCCCAGGGCTTGGGGATGACAAATGTGATGTCCATGTCGCCATTTTCGGCCATGCCCTTGGTCAGGCCGTAACTTGCTGTGCCTAATCCGCCCAGAATGTGCGGGGGAAATTCCCAGCCAAACATTAATGCTTTCATAATAGTGTGGTTTTATCTGGCTTATAGGGTTTTACATTTCAATGATTTTCAGATTTTTGAGAATGCGCAGGATACGCACCACGCCGGCCACGTTGGGGGCGTAGCTCACGGCGCCACGTCCGATAAACGGCGGATTGCCGTCGTAAAGCTCGCTCAGTGTGCCGATGCATCCTTCCTTCATTTCGTCCTCAAATCCTATCATCATGCGCTCGATAAACGGCAGGCCGTTCAGTCCAAACACCTTGATGTATGTGTTGCAGTAGAAGCCCATGAGCCAGGGCCGGGCCGACCCGGAGAAATAGGCCATCTGCCGCTCTTCGGGGTTGCCAAGGTACCACGGGTTGTAACCGTAGCTGTTAGGGCTGAGCGTGCGCAATCCCTTGGGGGTGAGCAGCTCGCGTGTAACCACATCGAGCACACTCTTGCGTTGACGACGGTCGAGAGGTGAATAGTCGAGTCCGGCAGCGATAATCATGTTGGGGCGCACACTCAAGTCGGTGTAACTGCCGTTCACATAGTCATAGAGGTATCCGTAGTCGTTCAGGAATGTGTCGACGAAAGCCACTTTGGCCTTGTCGGCAATCTCATTCCATCGTGCCACGTCGGCTTGTGCCTCTTCCACACCCTCGAAAATTTCGGATGCCATGCGCAGCGCATTGTACCACAGGCCATTGATTTCCACCAGATAGCCGGTGCGTGGTATCAAGGGGGTGCCATTGGGGCGGGTTGCATCCATCCACGACATGGGCCGCATAGTGCCATCGGTGCGCACCAGCCCGTTGGGGTCTACGCCCAGATTGGGGTGATGGCCGTCAATGATAAAGTTGAGCATCTCGCGAATCAAGTCGCCGTAGCGCTCACGGCAGATATCGTTGGTTTGGTCGTGGCTGTAGCGCTGCAACCCCCAGATGGCCCACAGCGGCACATCGGGCTGGTCGATGTCTTCCAGATGCTTGTCGCGTGTGCCATCGGCCATCCATTGCATCAAGGCCCGCTTGGCAGTGTCCATGATGGCTTCGTAGTCGGGGCGGTGGTGCACCGAGAGCGTACAGCCCGGCAGGGCGATGAACTCGTCGCGCGCACGAATCTTGAACCACGGGTAGCCGGCCAGTAGATAGTGGCCGTCGGCATTGGTGATATAGAACTGCTTGGCGCTGTTCTTCATGCAGTTGTAGAAACTGGTGCGTGGTGTGCGAGGCTTGATTTCGTCCTCGTACATTTTGGCCAGATTGCGTGTGTTCACCTCTTCGATGCCGGCCGAGAAAATGAGGCTTTCTCCCTTCTTGATGTCAATTTCAAAGTATCCCGGAACATACAAATCCTCGGTGTAAGGGATGCCACGTTCCTGGTCTTTGAGATACTCAATATTTTTGTACCAGTGCGGGTCGAAGACAAAGCGTGGCTTGTGGTTCATCTGCATGAACAGGGTGGGGTAGCCGTCGTACATGCAGGTGGCTATGCCATTGTGCACCTCGGTGTAGTCGCGCCGTGCCACGGGGTTCTCCACACACAGGTCGTTGGCATTGCGGAAAGCCAAGAACGGCCTGAATTGAAGCGTGGTCTTGGAATGTGCGTCCACCAGTGTGTAGCGGATGAGGATGCGGTTCTCGTGCGTGATGAAGATTTTTTCTTTTTTCAGAATCACGCCACCCACCCGGTAGGTCGTAGTGGGGACGCGCTCGCAGTCGTATTCGCGGATGTACTTGTGCCCGTTGGGGCTGAACGTGTTACCGCTGTAACGGTGAAGCCCCAGGTTGAATGGAGCCCCGTGCTGAATCACAGTCTCGTCGAGCGACGACAACAACACATGGTTGCTGTCATCAAGCTCCGGAATGGGAATCACCAGCAATCCGTGCTGCTTGCGTGTGTTGCAACCCACCACGGTCGTACAGTGATATGCGCCCGATTGATTGGTTCGCAGCATCTCCTTTGTGAGCGACTGCTCCAGGTTGATCATCAGGCTTTTATCAAATTTTAAATAGCTCATCAAGCTGTTTGTTTTATTAGTTAATGGTTTCAGTTAATTACATGTTTACTTTACGTTACGAATTTAGTGATTTTTGGTGAATAAGGCAAATATTTCAATAAAAAAAGTCGCTTAACCATCGTTAAGCGACTTGCTTGGTAGTGAAACAGGGACTCGAACCCTGGTTTCCGCCGTGAGAGGGCGGCGTCCTAGACCACTAGACGATATCACCGAATTGCTCTGCAAAGGTAAGGCGAATTTTTGGATTGTGCAAATCTTTTCACCGTTTTTTTCAAAAAAAACGCGCAATGATTGTTGTTAGCTGACTAACCGGCCTCCCTTTGTGGTGCATGTGCGACCTAAATAAAGTAATTCAGCTAAACATTGCAATTATTGATGTACATGTTCTTTTCCCATGGAAATTTCATATTTTTACAGGGAACCCTCATCATCAATTCCACATGAATTCTTCACCGATAAACAATACCTGAAGATGTTTGCCGAATTTGCCAGTGCCACCTTGAAGCAGGTAGCGGACTGGTTTGTCTGGTTAGCAAGCACTTTGGGCAAATTCAATGCCAACGAACTCAGACGTGCCGACCATGAAGTCCACGACATTGCCGATGGCAGATACGATGGACGCATACAGAAGTTCCAACAAGGGGTGTCAAGGTGACTAAGATAATTCCTCGTAGAGTAGATACAAGCAGGGGGAGTATCACATAATGACAACTCCCTTGCATACGTTTGTTTTATTTCTTCTTGATTATGAACTCCACTTTTTGTATTCCTCGCTTGTAAACATTGCAAAGGATGAGGGCGTAGCGCAGCGTTTCGCCCTGTGGCATCGACTGCTGGAC
>JAFUWD010000050.1 GCA_017483645.1 Muribaculaceae bacterium
AATGTAAATCGTTCGCTCACAGGGTGCCACCCTTCAAGCGATAGAGTTGCCACAGCCGTGCAAAATCCTCGAGCTGACCGGTTGTGAACATCTTCACATGGTCGATGCCATTAGCGCCCAACAACTTCACACGCGCCCAGTGACAATGGGTCAGGGCATACACAAGGTCGCGGTCGGATGCTCCAAGCTCCTCATCACTTGTTTCCCAGTAAAAGCGGGCTCCCTGCCGGCCACGTTGTGTTCTTGCCGGCCGATAGGGATACTCAAAACCATCGATTGTGAACACCATTTCTGAGAAATTCAATGGGTCGTCGGCAAAATACTGCACACGCAGCCTGAGCGGGCCGTTGTCCACGAAATAAAAATAGATGGCGTTTTCACTTTGCTTCATCGAGGTGCCACGGGGTGTGTAGCGGCCATCATTTTTGTCAATATGTGGCAGCAACCCGGACATAGAGCCTGTCGCAGGTTCATCGACCCACTCCAAGCGTTTGGGGCCGTCGGCCACATACTGCTTGAGCGAATAATCCTTGTTGAGCAACTCGTAGAGAGTTTCTTTACCGTCGGGCACGGCGGCGTCACTCGCGCCCCAAGGGTCGGCACTGCGCGTAGTCACCCCACCCTGCTGCTGTGCGGCTGCCTTTCGAGCTTGTTCTTCTTCCCACTTCTTGATGGCTTTCTCACGCTCACGCTCGGGGTGCAACCTGCGGATGGGTTTACGGATGCTCTCGTCGTAGTCCTCTTCGTCGGGTTGCATGGCTGCAGCGCCCGTGGTGCTACAAAGAGCCAAGAACGCTGAAGTAAATGCCAAAATAACAAAACGATACTTTTTCATTCTCAGAATGCCAGTTGCAATTGGGTTAATATGGAGTTTGACCCTTTGTCGGCGCCATGCACTTTGGCATGATTGTATCCCAAACGCACCCGGCATTTGGGATAGAACCAGTAATTCAGGCCCACCGAATAGCGGTTGGTGATGCCGATGATGCAATCCAAACGGTCGTAGCCTGCCACCAAGTCCAGATTGTTCAGCAACAAGCTCTTGGCGATTGCTGTAACATAGCATCCCTGGCTGTCGTCGTCACCGTCACGGCCCCACATATACTCGGTGCGCACCTCCAGGGGTTTCGTCTTAAGCAGGGCGCTGGCAGCAAAACGATTTCGCTTGAAGTTACCCATTTCCTCGGTATAACCACGTCCCAGAATCATCGAGCCTCCAAAACTCAAATGGCTTTCGGGGTGCACCATCAACCGAGCCACAAAATCCTTGGCGCTGTTGATGTCACCACGATTTCGGCCAGCTCCATTCATCACAGCCAGGTCGTACGACAAATGAGAATGGAACAAATTGCCAAATATCGTCAAGCCAATGTCGCGGCCACCCGATCCGGGCATCATCAGTGGATTGCTACCCATGACCATGTATTGCGTCACCATCGCGTTCTCGCTGATAAACTCCAGCACGGTGGGAGAAAGCGGGTTTTCTATTGAAAAGGGTGTTTTGAATTGCCCGATTTTCACACCAAACCCCTCACATGGCGTATAACTGCCCCACGCTTCGAGCAGCGACGGACTGTTGAAACTGAACATGGCAAAGGCTTTAAGCTTGGGCAAAATGGTGAGCTCGGCCATGCCAATCACCTTGTTCACCTTAAATTCATTGCTGGGCGAGGCTTGGTTGTTGTAGGTGTAATCGAGCAAGGCGTAACCATTGATTTTAAACCGGCTCGACAGGCCGTTCATGAACTCTGTTACTTTGTTCACTTTTTCCTGCGCTGTCAGCGACGTCAGGCAACAAGCCGCAGCCAGCAACATGCATACGATTCGTTTTAACTTCATGTCCACAAGAAAACAATAAAACTATTGCTTGTTACCGACAAGTTTGTCGACGAGCGCAGCCAAGTCGTCACCTTGCAAGCCACGCGCCACGATGGTGTCGGACGCGATGACCAGAATGTGAGGGATACCGCTCACACCATACAAATCGGTGGGTGCAGTCCAATTCGAGCCACCCTCTATCACAGGCCAAGTGATATTGAGTTCCTTCATGGCCTGATGGGTGTCGTCGGGCTTGTCCCACACGGCCACGCCCACCACATTCACCCTGTCGCCATACTTGCCCACAATCTGCTGCAAATTGGGTATTTCGCGACGGCAAGGCCCGCACCAACTGGCCCAGAAATCCACAATATTCACCTTGCCCTCAGCCAAATGGTCACTCAGCCGTTCACCTGATGGATTAGAGAAATCAGTGTATTTCTTTCCGGGCGCCGTAAGCTCATGCTGTTGTGCAAATGCAATGGCCTTTTGCACGCGCTTCAAGTCGCGATAACGGGCAGGCAATGCCGACAGGATAGAATCAATTTGCGTAGCCGTGAACTCATTGTACATTAAATAATAGTTCAGCGCCCACGGGCCGATGGCGTTCTCCACATTTTCATGATAGGCCACTTTGAAAGCCTCGATGGCCAGAGAATCGTTGTCGCCAATTTCCTCCAGACGCTTGTCCAGGTCATTCAGCGCCTGATTCAACACAGTGCCTGTGGCCTGCCCGTCTTGCCAAATGATGGCAATTTCGCCTTTCTCCACAACAAAGCCCATGCGTTGTCCATGCACAAGCATACGTGCCATGAACGAGTCGTCTACCGTGCCTTCTATCACGGCACAAGCATGGGCCACGAGAGCATGCGCCACTGTGTCGCCACTGTCGTAGTTAGTAAGATACATGGTGTCGCCGTCGCACGACGCATCGGGAAAGGTAACTGTGATTTTGTATTGCCCCTGGCTTGTGCAGGCAACAGCCAGCACCAGAGTCATAAGTGCATAAATGATTTTTTTCATGATTATTACTTGATTTGGGATTTGTCGATAACCACCCACACCGTGTCAACTACGTGGCCACCCCGGTCGCCGTCGTTCAGGTGCTTCATCACATTGGCAAAGTCACGGTCAAGCACTGTCACATCGTCGACAAAATAATCGGTTTCACCACGGTTCATAAAGAAATTCTTAAAGCCCCACACGGCATGGTACTTGATTTTTACTTTCCAACCGTCGATTTGAGCTTGATAAAGCAACTTCACCAGCGAATCCTGGTCGGTACGGTCGTTGTCAAAAGAGAACTGGAACGGCTCGCCGCCGGTGTTCATGCCGGTCTGGGTCATGTTCAGGCGGCCTTCCCATGAATCCCAGATGACGCCTTTGCGCGCAAACTCGATGAGCGTGCCCACTTTTTCTCCATTGGAATAATTCTCCTTGCAGCCGGTGAGTGCCAAAAGCACCACCAGCCCTGTAAGCACCAGGTGGCTAATGGGATGTTTCATTTTTCTATGTTTTGATAAATCAGTGACTGAATGTGGCTGCGGGCGCTCACGCGGCTGAAGGCCGGATTGTTGCGCGACGGGCTCACACGATTGCTCAGGAAGATGTAGAACATATCGTTCTTGGGATCAACCCAGAAACATGTTCCAGTGAAGCCAGTATGGCCATAGGTTTCGGGCGTGGCCTCGGCACAGGTGTTCGATGCGTCGGGATTGCCCACAACGGGTTTGTCATAACCCAAGCCACGGTGACTGTTGGGGCTTTTCTGCGTGGTGAACACGTCCACGGTTGACGGCTTGTAGAAGCGCACGTCGCCGTAGGTGCCTCCGTTAAGCCACATTTGCAGCAGTTTCGCCAGGTCGTTGGCCGAAGAGAACAAGCCAGCGTTGCCCTGTACGCCGCCCGAGAAGGCCGCCAGTTCATCATGGACATAGCCATGAATGTGTTGACGGCGAAGATAGGTGTCGACCTCGGTGTAAGCAATTTGGTCGCGCGCAAATTTCGATAGCGGCCGATAAAGCGTGTGATATGCACCCAGGGGCGCAAAAATGTAACTATTCACAAAATAATTGAGCGGAGCATGGGTGATGCGCTGCACGGCATCAGCCAGGAGGCAGAAGTTCAAGCAACTGTACAGATACTTTTTCTTACCCAACTCGGCGTGATAGATGCGTTGCATGATGGAATCGTAGGTAACTCGCCCGCCCCAGATGCCGTCGGCAATGGCCACGTTGAACTGCTCGGTCTGGACACGCGACAAAATGTCGGTGCGCAGTCGGGCGTCATTGTGTCCGTAAGCACCGTTCATGATTTTAATATCATGTTGTGAATCGGGCTTGCCCACAATCAGCGGACCGCTGTAGGTGGCGGTGTCCATCATCATCTGCCACATACTCAGTGAGGGCGGCATGCCGGTTTCATGATACAGCAGGTCGCGGAAAGTGATATCTTCCTTGTCGGTGCCGCGCAAGTCGGTGATGATGTCGCTGGCCTTGTCGTCAAGGCGGAATTTGCCGTCGTCGTACACTTTCATCAATGCGCTCAGGGTGCCTGTAGCTTTCGACACCGAGGCCAAGCCAAAGAGGGTGTTGTCGTCAACAGGCACACCGGTGCCATAAGCCGTCTCACCGTAAGCACGCTTACATATCACCTTACCGTGGCGGCCAATCACTACCTGGCAACCGGGGAACGCATGCTCACGCAAGCCCACACGGGCCACCGAATCGACCTGTTCAAGAAGGCGGTTGTTCACCCCCACCTCGGCAGGAACAGTATAGCCCAGACGTGTGGCCTCATAGTGAATACCGTGGCCTGCAGGATACTTTTTCTTTCCATCGATGGAGAGAGAAATGGGCAGGCAACCCTGGGCGGCATTACCGCCGAAAATGGTCTGCACAGCATAGTCCTGAGCCTCTTCACCGGTTTCATAGGTCACCACTACGCCCTTCACGGCAGACTGTCCGATGGCAGTGGCATAATTGGCAATCTCATAGGGCTTGCAAAGGACGGCGAGCACCACGTTTTTGCACTTTTTCGACAATGCGTCAATGCTGGCGCGTGTCGACGGCTCGTTGCCATAAGCCTCCAAAATAATGGTGTTGAAGCGACCCGCATTCAACATGTCGCACAAGGCCTCCACGTCGTCGCCAGGCTTGCAGTCAAAGGCTGTCACCCCGGCATAGTCGTCGGCGCGGTCGCAGAACATCGACTTCAATCCCTCACCGTCGCCTACGGTCACCACTGCGATGCGGCGACTCTGCAGATTGTGGATGGGGAGGATATTGTCGTCATTTTTTATCACCGTGATAGATCCGGCAGTGAGCTGACGGTGAAGCACAGCCGAGCCGGCCGACTTCAAATCACTCTCCAGATTATTTGTGTCGACATGCTGAGGCACAGTCAGTCCCAACACATATTTATAACACAACAATTTGTGGCAACGCTCGTCGATGTCTTTTTGCTTGAGTGTGCCATCGGCAATGGCAGCCTTGATGGCTTCAACCTCGCTCTCCACCTGAGACGGAATAAGCAACACATCATTGCCTGCCAGCAGAGCATTGACACACACCGATCCCTTGAGCAGCTGTGTGGCGCCTTTCATTCCCAAAGCATCGGTGATGACCAGCCCCTTGAAATGAAGCTTTTCCTTGAGCAAATTGCGAACGCACCGCACCGACAAGGTAGTGGGACCTTGCGCAGGGTCAATGGCGGGGACATAAAGATGAGCAGTCAGAATACCCGAGAAACCGGCATCGATAAACCGCCTGAAAGGCACCAACTCGCAGGTGTTGAGTTCCTCCATTTTCTTGTTGATGGTAGGAAGCACCTTGTGAGAATCCTCGGTCGACGAACCGTGGCCGGGGAAATGCTTACCCACAGCTATCACACCGCCGTCTTCCAAACCACGGGCATAAGCAATACCATGCGTTGACACCATTTCTGGACTCTCGCCGAAGGAACGGGTGCCGATGACGGGATTCTGCGGGTTGTCGTTCACATCGAGCACCGGGGCAAAGTTCACACGCAGCCCCAGGCGCACACACTGACGTGCCACCTCGCGGCCATAATTATAGAGCAGTCGCTCGTCGGTAATGGCGCCCAGCGTGAGATTGCGCTGATACTTGGGCATACCCTCCACACGCATGGCAATGCCCCACTCACCGTCCATGGTCAGCAACAGCGGGATGCGGGCAAGCGACTGAGCGTAGTTGGTGATGGTCACTTGCTCATGTAGGGTGCTCTCATTGTAGATAAGGCCACCCACTTTGTTATCGGCCACATATTTTTTGACACGGGCGCGTGTGGCGTCGTCGTCCCTGGGGTCTATTGCCATGACAAAAAGTTGTGCGATGCGCTCATCCTGGCTCATCGACTTCATCGTGGCCGACACCCACTTCTCCATCTCTGCCTTGTTCACTGAATTAAACAGCGTGGGCATTGCTTGCGAGCTGCGGCGGGCACCGGCATTCAGCGCCAGCACACACAGCATCAGGGTCACAAGTGTTCTGTTGATTCTCATCTGCTTGAAATTTTTCATTATATGTATAACATCTAACTTAAACAGTCACAACACTTCATTTCTTAACCATGCGCACTTCGTCGGTCGAGTCAATCTTCTTGCCGGCGGCACTGAGCGAGCGCACATAGTTGATGATGTGCTTGCCATATTTCTCTTCGTCGACAAACAGGCGCTTGCCAAGGGTGAACGGAACCATATAGTCGCCACCGTTGGCCAGATAGTCAATGGTCACCACTTTGTAGGTGCGTTCGGGTTTGATTTTTTTGCCTTTCACCTTGGCTTGGGTAATTTGTCCCTTGTCGTTGAAGGTGGCACGCAGTTCCTTGCTCACGGCATCACCCCCACGGCCGGCCATCACTTGCAGGGCGTCGAGCAGTTGTTGACCGGTGAGCTCCAGTACCACAAACCGGTTGTCGAAGGGGAACATCGAGTCAAGAAGGCCTTCGGTCACCACACCCTGAGGCATGTCGGTGCGGATGCCGCCCTTGTTCATGATAGCCAGGTCCACACCCTTCACACCGCTGATACCCTCAATAATAGCCATGGTGGCATCGCTCACCCAGTTTTGTGAGGTGGCGCTGGAGTTTTTCCATGCGCGCGCACTCTCGCCCACAGGGCTGTTCATCAGGGAGTCCACGCCATGTCGATACTGGTCGAGCCAGCTGTTCATGGCCGTATAGCGGCTGGCTGCTTCGTCCCACGACGCGTCGACGGCGATATGACGATAGTCGACAGCACCCGTTTCCAAGTCCAGGTCATAGACGGCCACAATCTTGCCGCTTTTGCCATTCTGCCCCACTGTGATGAGTTTTCCGTCGGCATTCCCAATCTGGCAATAAGCTGTGCCCGGTTTAAGCACGGTGTGCGAGTGCCCGCCCACCACCAGGTCGATGTAATGGCTCGACGCGATGATGGTGCTGTCGTTGGGGTCGCCGGGCTTATAGGAGTCATAGCCGATGTGCGACACCATCACAGCGTAGTCCACCTTTTGCACTTCCTTCAAGTAGCGGGCAGTGGCATCGGCCACCTCTTCGCTCGGCAGATAGCGCATGCCGGGAAAGTTCTTATCGGCAATCAAGCCTTGGGGCTGTACGTTGATTCCGAAAAAGCCCACGCGCTTGTCGCCATAGGCCTTGATGATATAAGGCTGGAAAAGCCCTTCAAGTTTCGTGCCGCTCAAGTCATAGTTGGCACTCAATTTGGCAGCCTTGATATTCTTATAATAATAAGCGATGCTGTCGAGGCCGTTGTCAAACTCATGGTTTCCCAAGATGATGATATCATAGCCCAACGAATCCATGGCGGCATACTCCACCTCACCGCCATACAGGGAGAAAAACACGGTACCCTGAACGGCGTCGCCGGCATGCACGGTGACTGTGTTCTTGTTCTCACGGCGCAACTGGTCGTATATGGCACGACGGCGCAGCAGCCCGCCCTTGCCGTCCGATGCAGGCTCAATCTGGCTGTGAGTGTCGTTCACAGCGATAATGGTCACATGCTCGGCTTGAGCCGTGGGGAACAATGCCGCAGCTGTCAACACTGCCAACATGGATTTTTTTACTCGATGATTCATCTTGATTACTTTTTTATAGGGTTTGTTATCATGCTTTTTATCAAACTACGAAATTACGAATAATTTGACAACCCACCAAGCAAAACCCCGCAATTTTTCTTTTCCAACCATTTTTCAGCACGCACCACCGGCATGCAGGTTATGGGTTGTTGAGTGTTTTTTTCTTCGCATCTTCGTCGATTTTCTTATTTTTGCGTCATATATGATGGAAAGACAAATGAGCGCTTTGCATGATGTTTGGCAAGCAATACGGAAATATCGATGAACTGATGAGAGCCAACCTCGACGCATTGGTGAGGTTTGCACGCTTCCGTACAGGCGACCGGGCGGAAGCCGAGGACATCGTCTATGAGGCTGTGCTGCGCCTGCTCGAAAACCACAACAAGGTAAGAGACGCCAAATGCTACCTGTTCCGTATCGTGTACAATCTTTGCCAAAACAAGTTCCGAGAAAAACGGAACCCCACAGTCTCCCTTGAGTTGGTAGACCTGCCCGACGTGGAAGAAGAAAAGCTTGACCTGGAAGAAATAAATCGCATCAACCGCTTGCTTGACGGTTTGCCACCCAATGAAGCGGAGATTGTAAGAATGAATGTGGTGGACGAACTTTCGTTTGTTGAAATCAGTCAAATTCTCAATCTCCCGCAATCCACCGCCAAATCCCGGTTCTATTCGGGAATGAAAAAACTGAGAGAAGAGTATTTTCACCAATAATTTATGATTGCTATGGATGAGTATCAAGACATAAAAGAACTCCTGAAACCGAAACGAACATTCGAAGCGTCATCACAACTGCGTCGACGCATCAGCGATGTTGCGATTTGCGACAGCAACACCGGCAAGAAATCATGGTGGGTGCGGAGCGGTGCCGCAGCCGCTTGTCTGATAATGATTGCGGGCACTGCAATGCTTCTCAACAACAACATCGCCGTACCACCCCTCACCGACGACAACTGCATTGTCTATGTCTCAGGCCAAAAAGCAAGCGGCGATGAAGCACAAGCGATTGCCGAGGCCGATGTTGTCAAAATGGAGCAATTCATGCAGATTGTCGCACAGCAGAACGCAACCGAAAAAGAGAAAGTCAATCAATTCATTCAACACAACTCCTTACAAAAATGAAACGATTAGCCATCATCATAGCGTGCATCGTCACCGCCATAGCGGCCAATGCCACCCCACCGAAGTTGAACGTCGAAAGCTTGTTCGACGGCCGATACAACGACAACAAGAATGTGACCATTTCAATCTACAAGAACAATGGCAACTATTACCGTGGGCTGACGGTAAAAAACAACCCGGCCATCATCAAATCAATCGTCGAAGCCATCTCAAAAGACACGCCAAGAGCCAAGGAATACTCCGACTACAACGGAGATGACGGGCAATACACTTCGCTCCAGATTGTCAACAACGGTGAGACCATCTACATCGGATTGCAACGCGACCGGCATGGCGGGGCGTTTTTCTTCATCCAGGGCAAAGAAAAAGCATTTAAGTAACTAATTCATCATCTATTATGAACAATCTATCGAAAGCCATCTTATGGGTGGCTCTGCTCCCCACATCCCTTCTCGCACAAGAAAACAGCGACTCGGCAAGCATTGATTCCATTGCTGGCTACTGGGACAAAGTACTGGAACTGAACGAAGTGGTAGTGATTGGGCATCGCACGGTGCTCAAGCAAGAACCCGACCGCATCGTCTATCTCACCAAGAACGACATGTTCACCAAAGGGCTGAATGGCATGGAGGTTCTCGACCGTATTCCGCGAGTTTCGGTGGAAGGCGATGCAGTGACCGTTGCCGGCAAATCATCGGTGCGTTACATTGTTGACGGGCGCTTGCTGGAAATGCCGGACGATGCCATAGCCATGCAACTGAAAAATTTACAGGCATCGGGCATTGAGCGCATTGAAGTGCTCACTACCCCACCGGCAAAATATGCTACAGGAACGAATGTGGCGTTTATCAGCATCACCACACGCAATGAATCGCTCGGCACGCGGGGCACCTTGTGGGGGCGCGGCGTCGCCCGGGAGAAATTCAGTTATATGCTGGGCGGTAATCTTTCGCAAACCACCCGCAAGGTGGAACTTTCGGTGGATGCCAGCTGGAACGATAACCGAGGCATCAACGACTTGGACCGCACTTTCTACTTCAGCGACCACGAGAAGGCATCCCATCGAAGCACTCATTTCACCAACCGTGCATTGGGCTTGAACGGACTTTTCAAGTACAAAATCACCGACAAAATCAACACAGGCGGCATTGCAAATTTCAGCACGACAAGAATGAACAGCAATTTGAACGATGTCACAAACGACAATGGCAACGTATTCCGTTCTTTCAACACCTCTCCTTCTCGGCCCAACAACGCACTCACATTGACCACATTTTGTGATTGGCAACTTGACAACTACGGCAAGGTGTTGAGCCTCACTTACAACTGGTTTAACAAATCATCCAAGTCGTTCTCCGATGTGACGACAACCTGGAATGAGGGTTCGTCGCACTTGACCAACGACGGTCACAACAAATATCACATTCACTCCCTCAAGCTGGATGCAACACTGCCGTTCAAAACATTTAAGATGGAAAC
Organism: Muribaculaceae bacterium; assembly: GCA_017483645.1. GTDB lineage: Bacteria > Bacteroidota > Bacteroidia > Bacteroidales > Muribaculaceae > Sodaliphilus. The sequence goes on from JAFUWD010000050.1 coordinate 10,517, forward strand.
GGGCATGGCTTACACCACCATCGGTAACAAAACGGCATTGGCAGCGGGAGTCTTCAACGGCACGCAATGGATTCATGACCCGACTCAGAGCAACACATTTGACTATGAAGAATGCACCGCGGCCGCTTACTTCAGTGCCGAGAAAAGTTTCTCCAACTCTTTGTTCGGAAAAATGGGACTTCGATACGAGCACACCCGAGTGAAGGGCTTGCAGTCGGTCGGCAACGAGAAGCACAACAATCGTTACGGCTATCTGTTCCCGTCGTTGAACTTGAGTTGGAACAATCAAAGCGTGGGGCGCTTCTCCTTGTCCTATTCAATGGGAATCACTCGACCGAACTTTGGCAACCTCAATCCGTTCCGCTATTACACAACGACAACCGATTATGTCGCCGGCAATCCCGACCTAAAACCGAGCATCACGCACAATGCGGAATTGAGTTACAACTTCAAGGGCATTTATGCTGTGCTCTATAATTCCTACAATCACAACGCCATTGGTTATGTCACGAGGTTCAATAACGACGGCTCGCAATTCTCCATCCCCTTGAATTGCATCGACAACAACAAGGTGGGCATCTATGCTTCCTGTTATCGCTCCATCTTCGACTGGTGGAACGTGAACATCGGCGGTGAGGTGTTCAACATCTACACCAAATCAAAGATTGCCGACTTCAAAGATGTTGATGACCGCAGCTGGAGCGGCAAACTGGAGTTCAGCACATCGTGGATGCTCAATCGCCAACAGACACTCATCTTCAATGTGCGATTCAGCCATTATTTCCCCTATCATGAGCGGATGGTGCGCTATAAAGCGATGTCGCTGATTGGCTTCGAGCTTCGTTACACACTCCTCAACAACCGATTGACACTCACTGCCACAGTGAGCGACCCATTCGGGTGGAACATCACCAAATCAACGGCGCTGTATAGCGGCTACAGCGTCAACACCCGTAACAACATCCACAGCCACGCAGTCGCGCTGCGAGTGTCATACGCCTTTGGCGGCAACAAGGTGAACCAAGCGTATCGCGACAGCAAAGAGCGGGAATCAAGTCGTTCCTATTGACCTGCCACATTATTTATGGTGGGTTCTATCAATTAACTTGAGATGATTTTGATTTTTTATCGAGCAGATGCGAAGTTAAAGCGACAGCGGCATAGCGGGCTATGTTGCAACGTTTTAACCCAGCAGATGCCGACAAAAAACAAAATCAGCCAAGCACTCATCTCTACTTTTTCTTAATTTATAGAACCCACCTTATATATCTTCAATAGCGCATCTCTTTCGAGGGATGCGTTTGTTTTTAAAACCTGTGCCCGTTATCAAAACTGCCGGATTTATCCGTCGAAAAAAATGGCGCACTCCACGAAAATTACTACCTTTGTAGTGAACAACCACAAAAACTAAAATGGATTGAAATGGGAATAAGAAACATATTGATCGGCATGACGATGATTATTGCCTTAGCCGGATGCTCGGTAAGCAAAATTCCACCTTTCACATCATCAAGATGGGCTCTTGCAGGCAATGTGGCAAGCAGCACACGTCATGGCGTAGCCATCAACTTTGGCGGTGAGAGTGTATTCCCTATGACCAACTTGAGTAATGGTGAATATGAGTTGAACTTCATCACCACCGATGAGCAATTCCAGGCCTACGCCCCTTATTGCAAGGATTATATTGCATCGGCAATCAGTTTCATTCCTATGAAAATCGACTCGCTGGAATTAGTGCTTGCCGACCAGTTTGTGGTGTTCTCCCCAAATCTTTTGAGCGAATGGATGCCTGATTATGTTCGCCAGGCCGACGGCAGTGAGTTTGTGGTTGAAGCCAACCCCCGTGCAACAGCCATTCAACCGCATGACGAGATATGGCGCAATTTCGTTTTCGATGACAAGCGGCATCGCATTCTTGTCGTTGACCGCATTGTGAAAAACGGAAAACATCTGGGTATCGTCTACATCATGCAGGGCGAGGACAAGCACGTTCCATTCTCGGGAAATTTCCATTACGACATCACCGCTCGACGAAATATTCAACCCGTTGGCGAACACATGAGAGCGCTCCTCGAGATCACCATTGCCGCAAGCAACTCTAAAGTGAAACCCCGCACCTACGGTGAATGTGTTCACGCCGCCGACTCCTGCTTTATGGCTGGTGATTTCTCAGGCGCTTACCGACAGTTTGAAATGGCATTCGCCACCGGCAATGAAATTCATGGCGCTCACTTGTATAATGCCGCTTGCGCGGCGGCATTGGCAGGAGAAAAAAACGCTGCATTCGCCTGGTTGAATGCACGTCTCAACAAGGAACCCGATTGGTATGTCGATGACCCCGCGGCCGACAACGATCTTGCCTCGCTCCATGATGACGCAAGATGGAGCAACTATGTCGATACCTTGATGGCACGGCGCGACCGCATTGAAGCGAATTTCGACAAGCCGCTAAGGGCACAACTGCAAGAAATAGCCCAAAGTGACCAAAGCATACGTTATGAGTTTCTTGAGGCTTACCGCGCTGCCGGGCAAAACCAAGCCCTCATCGACTCTCTGACACATGCGATGCAACGTGTCGACAGCATCAATCAAGCGGCGATTTGCCACATATTGGACACACGGGGATTTGTGGGTAGCGACAAGGTGGGAAATGCTTGTGCCGTGTTTTGGCTTGTCATTCAACATGCGCCGGTCGAACTGCAAAAGAAATACTTTCCTCTTTTTGAGCAAGCCTCACAGCGGGGTGACATATCGCAGGAATGCATTGCGATGATGGACGATAGGATTGCTATGTTTGAGGGGCGGCCACAGAAGTATGGCTCCCAAATTGTTGACGGCAGGCTTTATCAACTGCTCGACCCCGAAAAGGTAGACCAATGGCGACACGATATGGGTATGCCGCCACTTGCCGACTACTTGATGCAAATGGGAATCTCACACTGATGCAAATCGGTGAATTCAGAACCCGTCTTTTATATAGCCTTTGCCGTTACACTTGCGACAAGTTGCAAGTTCTATGTCAACTTCCCCAATGTTTTCATCTTTTGTTCCTCCACAGGTGGGACACACGATGACCGGGCGCAGGTATTTTTGTGAGACCCAGCCGTCTCTTTCGTCACCACCCCATTCCAATGGACCGTTAACAAGGCAAAAGCCATTCTTCTTTTGGCCACAATCCAACACAACGTCACCTTTCGACATCTGGCGCCTGTGGCCATCGCCTCGATCCATAACGGGATAATTGACTCCGGCTCCAGTGCGAATGTTCACATGATTGCCCGTGCACACATAACCTTTCTGCTGTGCGTTGGCAGTCATGATTGTCATTATCGCAATCAATAAGAATGTCAGTTTGTTCATAGCAAATAGTTATTTAATGGAAAATAGCATTGGATAACTTCATAATCATTGCAAATGTAATCATTATTTTTTACATATATCTTTTATGGGGTAAAAAATGTATCAATGGCAACGGTGAGGGGGATTTGACCTTCGACAGATTAAATGGTAACGTTTGCCAAATGCCGATTTTTTTGTATTTTTGTGTTTTGTATCACATCAACCGACACTTCACTCATGCAAATTCCCGAAGCGCACTACTCCAATAAAGACTACAAACGTCTTGGCGACCGCATTCGCAGCAATCCACACGACATTGCCGACGAAGACCTGCTCATGCTCCAGCAACTGCGCATGAGCTACAAAGAGCCGCTGGCCACAATTTTCAACGCCATCGAACGACTGGCGCACAACGTCGACAAAGACTGCATCTGCACCTACCGCGTGAAGCGCATCGAGTCCATCGTGAGCAAGCTCATCCGTTTTCCCGAGATGCAAGTGAACCGCGCCGAGGACATCGCCGGATGCCGTTGTATCTTGTCGTCGACCGACAAGGTGTACGAACTCTACAAGCGCATCCTTAAAAATCAAAGCCGGCTACCGTTTCTCATCAAGGGCGTGATTCACGACTACATCGAGAAGCCCAAGGAAAGCGGCTACCGCTCCATTCACCTGAACGCCGTTCTCAAAGACGGCGACAACCGAAGGGTGGAAATCCAGCTGCGCGCACTCGAGCACCACAACTGGGCTACCCTTGTCGAAATCACCGACTTGCTTTTTGGCGCCAAGCTCAAAGAATACGGACGCCAGGGAAACGAAGACCTTTTCGAGTTCCACCGCTTGCTGGCACGCAACGAGGATGCGCTCACCAAGAAGGACAAATACAAGATTGCCGATGTGTCAATCAAATACAACTACATCACCACCATCGGCGAGGTGTTTGCGCACAACTATCTCGACGTGAGGGCGCAGTGGAACGAGATGAAACTGCAGCAAAAGCACTTTTTCCTCATCTCAACAGGCAGCGACGGTGTTCCCAGTTTTCTGGGTTACCTCATGTTTGAAGAGGCCGAAAAGGCTTATTTCGAGAAATTCATTAACAACGACGAAAACCGCAACATCGTTCTCACCCACCTGCAAAAGGCCGATTTCACAAAAATCAGTATTGCCTACTCCAACTATTTCCTCACGTTCAACAACACGATGAACCGGGTGCTGCTCTATCTCTCGGAAGCTGTGGTCAATGCCTATAAGCAGAACAAGGTGCAGGCCTTCTCGCGCTATTTCCAGAGCTTTCTCGACATCGTCACATTCTGGGTCGACCGACAGATGCTGGAACTGCGTTCGTTCAAACTCGACAAAAACGTGAAAAACTCTCTGCTCATGCGCACCGAGTGGAGCAATTCCATCAAGAGCAGCATCAACACCATGCACTACATCATGGCCGACATGCGGCAGCGAATCAAATTCGACGTCATGCACATCGCCCCCTATGTGGTCATGCGCAGGAAACTGCACCAGTTCAAACTCAACGTGGTCGACAAGCAGAACGGCCACCGCGAGGGGTGACCGTTCCGAATTGTTTCTTTTTGTCGATGTACGACAATATCAGCGCTCGATGAGCTTCTCACCGGTCATCTCGGCCGGTTGTTCCAATCCCATGATTTGCAAGATGCTTGGAGCCACGTCGGCCAGACGACCATCGCGCACAGTGGCATCGCGGTTCTCGGTGACGTAGATGCACGGCACGGGATTGAGCGAGTGGGCGGTGTTGGGGGTGCCGTCTTCATTGATGGCGTGGTCGGCATTGCCGTGGTCGGCGATGATAATCACCTCATAACCATGGCTGCGGGCGGCCTCCACGGTGTCGTGAACACACTCATCGATGGCCACGACGGCCTTTTGGATGGCCTCGTACACGCCGGTGTGCCCCACCATGTCGCCGTTGGCATAGTTCACCACGATGTAGTCGTATTTCTCCTCGCCGATGGCTGCCACCAGTTTGTCGCGCACCTCAAAAGCGCTCATCTCGGGCTTGAGGTCGTAAGTGGCCACCTTGGGCGACGGCACCAGGATGCGGTCTTCACCCTCGAAGGGCTCCTCACGCCCGCCGTTGAAGAAGAAAGTGACGTGGGCATACTTCTCGGTTTCGGCAATGTGCAGCTGTTTTTTGCCGCAAGCCGACAAATACTCGGCCAGCGTGTTCTGCACGTTCTCTTTTGGGAAAAGAATATGCACGCCGGTGAACGAGGCATCGTAGGGCGTCATGCAGTAGTACTGCAGGTCGGCAATGGTGTGCATGCCCTGCTCGGGCATGTCCTGCTGGGTGAGCACGATGGTCAACTCCTTGGCGCGGTCGTTGCGGTAGTTGAAGAAAATCACCACATCGCCTTCCTTGATGCGGCCGTCCACAGTGCTGTTGACGATGGGCTTGATAAACTCGTCGGTCACGCCCTCGTCGTAGCTTTCCTGAATGGCGCGAACCATGTTGTCGCTCTGGCGACCCACGCCGTCCACGAGCTGGTCGTAGGCAAGCTTGATGCGCTCCCAGCGCTTGTCGCGGTCCATGGCATAGTAGCGGCCTGTGACCGTTGCCACCACGCCGGTGGTGGCGGCACAATGCTGCTCCACCTGGGCCACAAAACCCTTTCCACTCTCAGGGTCGGTGTCGCGGCCGTCCATGAAGCAATGGATGAACACATCCTTCAGGCCGTATTCATGAGCAATGTCGCACAGCGCAAACAAATGCTCAAGCGAGCTGTGAACGCCGCCGTTACTGGTCAGGCCCATGAAGTGAATACCCTTGTCGGTGCGCTGCGCGTAGCTGAAGGCGCTCACCACCTCGGGATTCTTGAGAATGGAGCCGTCGGCAATCGACTTGTTGATTTTCACCAGGTCTTGATAGACGATGCGGCCGCCACCAATGTTGAGGTGCCCCACCTCACTGTTGCCCATCTGCCCGTCGGGCAAGCCCACGTCCTCGCCGCAGGCCATGAGCTGACTGTGCGGATAGGTGTCCAGCAGATGGTCCCAATAGGGAGTTGGGGTACTATAAATTGCATTACTGCGGTCGTGAGGGCCGATGCCCCAGCCGTCGAGTATCATCAAAAGTGCTTTCTTTGCCATGATTGTATTGGTTTTCTTGTTTTTTTTGCAAAATTACAAAAATCTCACCAATAGGCAACGCTGCGACAGGAACTATTTTTTCCGGCTTGGTTTTTATCCGTTGCTGGCAGCGTCAGGCAAGCGACGGCCTCAGTTTCAATTTATCCTCATGCTCAGAATGATGGCGCGTACTTCGGGGTCGCTGGCGTCAGTGCCCTCCACCTCAATTCTCATGAGTTTATCTATGTACTTGGCCACCAGCAGCAACATGTCGCGGCCGTCTTCCACATAGGTGCAAGTCTTATAGGTTGTTGCGCCAATGGTCACATCTTTGCCTACAGTAGCGTTTATTCCTGTCACCATTTCCTGGATGGCAGCGTCGGGGGTCACGCCATCGGCCGGCACGATTACAAGGTGCACGGCCCGACCATCAAGGTAATCCTCCTCGATGGTGCCTTTGTAAACAATCAGGCAGTAGTCGTCGTTGCTCATCACCTTCCATCCCTCGGGGAGTCCAACGGTGAAGTCGTCACGCTCCACTTCTTCTTCAATGGGCGGTAAGGAGAGCGCCTCGACGGTATCCAGGTCGATACCGATACCCGGCCCTCCACACTGCACATTTTCTTGCTGATTTTTGGGGTTCTTGCATGCACAGGTCGCTGCAAGCATAGCCAAGCCTGCAACGGCCAAAAGTATAGTAATCAGTACTGTTTTCATAATCAAAGAAATAAAAAGTGTATCGCAGCCGAGAGAATAAAAATTTGCCGGCCTGAGCCCACATTTTGCTCAGGCCGGCAACTCATTCGGTTAATTGCCGAGGATTATTTCTCCTCTTTCTTGCCAAAGGTGTCTTTCAGGAAGTCAACAGCCTGGTCAACCATGCCCTCCACCTTGTCGTCGAGCGAGTCGGGTGCGATGGCTTTGCCCATTTCCACAGCTTTGGCTTTGAGTTCATCGGCATTCTCCAGCAAGTCACCTGCCTTGTCGCTTAGGAACTCTTTTGCCTGCTCCACAAGGCCGCTTCCTTCGCTCATCTTGCCGCTCAAAATCTCTTTTGCCTGATCCAACAGACCTTTGTTTTCTTCTGCCATAGTTTTTCTTGGTTTTAGAGGTTAAACTTATTTGTTGAGTCCAAAGTTAGGATTTTTTTTGCAAAAATACAACTTTATTCAACAAATTCATTACAATTCGAATTTATAACCCAGCATGAGGACACCACCCGTGTTCCTGAAAATGCCTTTGCCCATGTCAATGCCTTCGACGACGAGCGGCTTGTCCATGACTTTCGTCACTCCCAAGTGCCACAAGAGGCCCAAGCTCAAGCCATTTTCCCATTCGTAGCTCAAGCCCAGAGGGATAGAGAAATCAAAGGAGCGGGTATAATCGCCGGCTTTCACATCCACTGCCATACCGTTGACCTTGGCCGAGAGTGATGATTTCACCACAAAACCAGGCTGCACACCCAAGCTGATTTTCATGCCGCGAATAATATAATAGTTGGCCAGCACGGGAATCATGATTTTGTCGTTTTTCCATGTGGCATCAATGCCATCAATCTTGGCACCACCCATTCCGTACATGGGAATAGCCGACACTGAGAATTTATTGGACACCTGATACTCCAACTCCACACCTGCGGCAAAGCCCCAGCGCAATTTTGTTCCCGAGGCGTCCTCGCCATAGAACTCGGTGGACGACACGCCCACCATTGGTTTCAATGAAAAACTATTCACTTCACTCTGTGCCTTCAGGCCCAAGGATGCTGCAACAGCGAGCATCACCACTAATGCGATTCTTTTCATAATAAGTGTTATTAAATTAGTAATTTTTTTTGCAAAAATACTCTCTTTGTTATATTTGCCCCTGCAAATGGTGCAAATTTAACACAATATTAACATTATGCGCGCACCACAAACAAAACGTGCTGCAGCGCCATGTAGCACTGCAGCACGATGTTGTCCAAACAAAAGAGCATTCCTATCAAGCCTCTTTCTTGACAATGCGGCGCTCGGGAATACGAGCCTTCTTGCCGGTGAGGTTGCGCAGATAGTAAATCTTGGCACGACGCACACGACCATGCTTGTTGATGGTGATGCTGTCGATAAACGGCGACTCCAGCGGGAAAATACGCTCCACACCGATGTTGTCGCTGATTTTACGAACGGTGAAACGCTTCTTCTCACCGTCACCGTTGATGCGAATCACCACACCACGGTACTGCTGAATACGCTCCTTGTTACCCTCCTTGATGCGATAAGCCACTGTCACAGTGTCGCCAGGGAAAAACTCAGGATGTTCTTTGCCGGTGGCAAATGCCTGCTCGGCAACTTTAATCAAATCCATTACTTCTTTATTTAATGCATTAAAAATCACTTCGCAATATACGCAAGCCACTCGATTTTCTTGCCAGAGATTGCGAAAAGCGGTGCAAAATTACAAAAAATCCCTTAACCGACAATGATTTTTGACGAAAAATTTTTATCTTTAATTTTCTGCGGTCAGCAACACTGCAGAGCCTGAGCCTCAAGCCGGCGGTCACGATAGCGGTGGCCACACTCAGTGTATTGGTGTGAACAATGGTGGGCTCAATGCTTCCTTACTGCCACACCACCGAGTGGATTGGAGGTCTTCTGAAAGCTCTATCCGAACAAAAAAATTCTGTTCTGAAAAAAGCAATCTCCAGATGGTCACAGCTTGAACTTGTATCCCAGGGTTAGAACTCCACCGGTGTTCATGAAATCATCTTTGCCTACATTAACATCTCCGATTATCATTTCGTTATCCATTACTTTAGTCACGCCCATATGCCACAGAATGCCCACACTCAACCCGTTAGTAAACTCATAACAGATACCCAGCGGAATGGCAAAGTCAAAAGTGCGTGTCGACTTACTGGCATCAAAGTCCACACTGTTTCCATTTATCTTGGCATAAAGCGATGACTTCACCACAAAGCCGGGCTGCAAACCCAGACTTAACTTGAAACCGGGCGCCACATAGTAGTTGGCCAGCACGGGAATCATGATTTTGTCGTTTTTCCACACAAGATCTCCATCTTCCAACATGGCTCCACCCATTCCGTACATGGGGATAGCCGAGACCGAAAACTTTTGAGTGGCTTGATATTCCACTTCCACTCCGCCGGCAACCCCCCAACGCAATTTGGACCCTTGGGCACCATCACCGTAGAAAGTGGTCGCCGCCAATCCGACAATGGGTTTCAGCGAAAAATGTTTCACTTCGTTTTGGGCACTCATACCCATCGATGCTGCCATTACAAGCATCGCCACTAATACAATTCTTTTCATAACCTATAATAAATACACTAATTCTTACTTGTTCTGATAAGCGCCACGAATTTACTGTTTTTTTATGGAATCATGGGGGGGGTGTAAAAACATTTAACATCACCTTAACACATGCGAAATGAGGGCGTGTCGAATTGACACACCCTCACCAACTTGCCATAGATTGCAGAAAGCGGTTCAAAATCACATAAAATCACTTAACGGACATGTTTATTTCTTTAAATTTTGTTCGGCACCGTTTTCTATAGTGTTTTCCTGCTTCTGCGCGTCAATTGCTTATAAGAATGTTCACCAGCGCGGTGATGTCGGCGATACCGGTTTCGCCATCGTTGTTCACATCGCTGCGGATATTCTCTGATTGGGCCAACACCAGCAAAGCCAGCATCGTCACGTCGGCAATGCCCACTTCGCCATCACCGTTCACGTCGCCGCGCAAGAAAGAAGCCGCACCCACGGTGAATGCCACACGACACATGGTGTTACCGTTATTCTGGTGGAATGTGTCGCCATATTCTCCGTAACGGCCCTTTCTGAAAATTTCGTGTTCTTTCGTGTCTTTCGTGGTTAAATAACTCTATGTGACTGGCGCCATGTTCTGGCTGTCCCAGAGACAGCGGTCGGTGATCTTCAGCTCGGGGATGACGGGCAGGCATAGGAACGCCATCGTGATGAAGGGAGCCTTCAGCGTGCAGCCGGTCAGGACTGCCATGTCGCAGAGCAGCCGGCATCGGTAGGCCACCTCATGCCCGTCGAGCGGCGACATCAGCCCGGCAATGGGCAGTGCCATCTCGATCATCTCATCACTGGTTATTACCACCTGCCCCCCTCGCATCGTTATGATTCGGTTGATGGCATGGACAATCAACTCGTCGTCGGAGCCGATAGCCACGATGTTGTGGCTGTCATGGGCCACTGACGAGGCAATGGCCCCGTGACGAATGCCGAAACCGCGCACCAGCCCGATGACGGGACGTGCCGACGGGGTGTAGCGGTTATAAACCACCACCTTCTGCACCTCGTGCCACGGGTAGTGAGAGTCCTTCATTGGGTCACCCGTCACCTCCACCACCTCGTGACCGGTATACAGGCTTTTGTCAGTGGCGTGGATGATGTGCTTGGTGTCGCCGCGACGGATGTCGAGCCGTATGTCTTCGGGCGTGATGAGAGTGGCGCAGAAATGGTTGGGATAACTATTAAGGTCGGCAATCGTCTGTCGACGAATGCTGATGCTTCCGAATGACTGATCGTAACTATAAACCTCAACGCCGCGGATGATGGTACTCTGTATCGCCAGATAAGGGCCGATGTTGTTGACCACAATAAATGTGGCCGGGTCGCCCTCTTGCAGCAGTCCCCAGTTCACGCCGTAGTGACGCTGAGGGTTGCAGCATGCCACCTGAAGGACGTTCCAAAAGTCGTGACCGTCGAGAAGTGCCCGTGCTGCAATGACATTGATGTGGCCACGCACAAGGTCGTCGGCATGGCAGTCGTCGGTACACAACATCACCTGATCGGGATATTCGTCGATGAGCGGGTGCAGCAGATTGTAGTCCTTGGCGGCACTGCCCTCACGAATGATGACCTTCATGCCGGCACGGATGCAGTCACGCCCCTCTTCGAGCGTCGTGCACTCATGGTCGGTAGACACACCAGCCTGGGCATAGAGCCGGCGACCTTCAAGCGAAAGACCGGGGGCATGGCCGTCGATGGGCTTGCCGGCCGCACGGGCAGCGGCCAACTTTGCCATCACCTCGCTGTCGCCATGCAGCACTCCCACGTAGTTCATCATCTCGGCCAAGAAGGCAATGTCATCGCGTTGCATCAGGGCTGTAATCTCTTGACTGCCGATGGTCGCGCCGCTGGTCTCCACGTTGCCGCCTATCGACGGCACGCAACTGGGCGCACCGAACAAGAAGTTGAACTGCGCTTGGCGACCCAGGTGAATCATCACGTCAACCCCTTCAACGCCCATCACGTTTGCAATTTCGTGCGGGTCGGCAATGGCCCCGATGGTGCCGTGTTCCGACGCCACACGGGCAAACTCCGCGGGCAGCATCATACTGCTCTCGATGTGTACGTGGCTGTCGATAAATCCCGGCATCAGGTAAGGCCACGGCTCCATGCTGTCAGGTAGACTACACTGTCTTATTCTGCTGATGCGTCCGTCAGTCACTATTAACTCACCGTCATATATTTCGCGCCGCACCACATCCACGATATGTCCTTTGTATGTCATATTTAAGTTTCAAAAGTGAAAACTACTGTTATAGTTGGGCAAAGTCGCTGAATCTCAAAATCTTTATGGCAATAAAGACAAACTAAATCACAACTGCGCAGTACAAAGGTAAGAATATTTTTTTGAAATGAGGCTATTTGCCTATAGTTTCTTGTCTTCTATGTTGAAATCCAAATCATTACCCCACCATTCAGTCGCTTCGCTCTTGTCATGGTGGGGTTTTCACTCTAGTAATCGCCTTCGGCGATGGCTCCGGCGTTCAGCCGGTATTTGTGGCGGTGACTGGTGTTATCGCAGGAGGACCTTGCGGGAGATACCGTCGGCCACGACTATGTATAGGCCTGCGGCGAGGGCGCGGGCCTCGCTGCCGGTGGCGATGAGGGTGCCGCGGCTGTCGTAGACGGCCACGCTGCTCGCCCCGCTGACGCTGATAGTGCCATTGCCGGCGCGCACGGTGACGGCGTCGGCGTTCACGGCGCTTACCGCGGTGGGTAACGCCGCAATCTTAAACGGCGAATTATCGCCCCAATCCGAATTGTCGGCGACAAAGCGCAAACACATGCGATAGACCTTTCCCGGCACGCCTTCGAAAGCCGACGCAATGCTGACTTTCACCTTCTCGCCCGGAGCGATGGTGACAATGTCGCTGATGCCGAGTTCGGCCATAAACGTAAGGTCGTCGCTCATAATCTTATAAGGAATATTACCGACGAAGGTGCCGGAGCCGGTGTTGGTGAGTTCCACCATGCCGGAGACTTGTCCTGACGGCATTATGTAAGCGTCGGGGGTAATCTGCGAAGTGATTTCGAGGTTATAATCCTTGCTCAAGAGCACTGAGAAATCGAAATCGCCGCCTATCACCTTGTTGTTCTTGTCAAGCACCCTCAGATAGTATTCACCGGCGGTGGCGGGCGCGGGTATTTGAGCCGTCATAATCACGTCTTTGCCCGGCGCTATGGTAACGTATTCACCTTCGATAATAGTAGGCTCGACGCTCATATCTTTCGGTTGGTAACTATATTTCACCACGCCCTCATAGTAAGAGCCGTTGTTGCGAATAGTGCTGGTGACCTTCATCTGAGAGTCGGTGCCTACTTGCTCGGGACAGTCAATGACGGGGACAGCGAGATTGGCAGGTGCCGACTCCTCGTTATAGTACACCACACCATCCTTCACTGTCACTTCGATATAGCCGGGCAGAGTGGCACTGTGGTCATACTCTCTAAAGTCATTGACGCCGGCTTCGGGACACTTATACATCAGCCACAGACGATAGACACCGTCGGCGACATCCGGCGAGGCCATGAACGTGGTATTGGCGTATAAGACATTCGGCTCTATAAAACTGAGGTATTGCCCCATCGTGTAGTCGGTGGTGTAGGAGTTGGTATCGTATTGCTGACCCACTTGATTACCTTCCTCATCACACAAATCGAAGCGCAGGGTAACGTTCAACGTGGGGCCGCAACCATAGCCCACCACTCTTACGCTATTTATAATCATCGGCATCAAAGAGCCTGTCGGGAAACTGTTTACCGAAGGCTTGAAATTCTCGACACACAATTCCATACCCTTCTCGGGGGCGGGTTCTCCGCAGTCGGGGTATAGTCCAGTAATCAGCCCTTGCAGAGAATTATATCCGCCTTCAAAGGAGCCAATCCCTTGCACGCCGGGCGAAAGGGCTGTGATGAGGAAATAGCCGTTTGACGTGCCTCCCCAGCCCCAGTTGATGTGATAATAGCCCCTTGTGTCATAGCCGTCGATGACAAAGGCGTGACTGCCGCCGGAGCGCACGTAACCTGCGAATAACACGGGGTGGCTGTTATCGAGTTCGTTGTCGATAAGCGCCTCCCATTCGGTACCGGTCATCGAGTAACGCGAGTAATTGCGCATCGCCTTGTTATAACCGAAGTGGTCGCGTATGGCTTCCATCATGTTGAAAATATCCACGCCACTGTTACCACCGTAGTTGGTACCCGCCGCCACGCCTATATGGTACATCAGCGTGGCGACGGCATCGGCCTGCCGGTCGGTGTAGTTACCGTTCTCGTAGTCGTTGAGCATATCATCCCAGCGGTAGGTGGTGTTACCGAAGTCGGCGCTGAGCGTCTGCGGCGAGGTCTCGTTGACGTTACACTCGTAGGAGTGAGAGCCCACGCCCTGCTCCGGCCACCGGTAGTAGTTCATGATTTGCGCGGTGGCGGTGATTACGCAACCCGTCGCCGAGCGTTCGGTTGTTCCGTCAGCGGTGTAGGTCGGACACAGGTTGTTGTACGGCTCCGATTGGTTCCACGTTGTTTTGAGCAACGGAGCGACGGTTTTGTCGCGCACGGCGCGTGCGGGAGGGGCGGCCAACGCGGGATTATCGCGCAAGGCGGTAATCTCGTCGCTATAGACGCCGAGCATATACTCCATGCCGTCGGGCACGTTGGCGGGGTCTATCGCACCCTCGTCGCCGTAAGCGAGCACGACGGGCGCTTTGTCATCGCCGGCGATAACCACCCAGCCGGCGGCGGCGCTGTTGTTGAACACGTAATAGGCTGGCGCGGCCGCTGCCGACGCTTTCTTCGCCCTCAGCGCCAACGACGGACGTGAGGCGGCGGTCACCTGGTGCGACCCAAAGAACTGCGCGGCGCGTTCCGCCGCTTCCTGCTCGCTCACCGTAGCGCCTTGCGAAGCAAGAGCCACGATGGCGAACAGTGCAAAACATATTTTCTTCATTTCATTTTTCATTCGAAAATATTTGCGTTGTGAAGTACTGAAAATCAACACTTCGGGTTAATAATTCAATTACAGGACAGACGAAAGAAAGCACACTGCTTGCGGCGGCATACGGCTATTATCGTAGGCGTTTATGTTTTAAAACGACCGGATGGGTCAGGAAATTTCATTCGCGTGCTCGTAGCAACAATCTTTGCCTCTCAGTCGTTTAGGCCAGTTTCATAGTCGGGCTCGATGTCCCAGTAAAAATCGGCCTTAGAACTCGTGCGCCGTCAGGCACTTTCTTTCTCGGGCGGGTTCTCTCCGAGTAGTTTATTGAGTTGCTCCCTGTGATACTTGATTTGAGCTTGTTTGCGACGCTCGTCAAGATGGGTGTCACCGAGTTCCTGATAGGCCGTGCCGTCTTTGAGCATATGGTAGATGACCACAAGCATCTCTGCGGCAATCGCGACTAATACGCGTTTCTTCCCTCGCCGTGCTGCGAGTCTCTTATATCGAGCCGAGAAGTAGGTGTTCTTGGTCCGCGTCGCACACCACGCACATTCTGTCATTATCGCTTTGGTGGCTTTGTTGCCGTGGTTGGTGTGTGAGCTTTTTTTTACCTGCGCTCTCGTTGTTGCCCGGAGCCAGACCCGCCCATGACTTGAGGTGGTCGGCCGTGGGGAATACTTCCATGTCTACGCCTATCTCTGCGAGCAGTTCGCGCACGGAGGTCGTGTCCATACCGGGCACTTCGCAGAGTTGGCGTATCCTGTCTTCCAGTGGTTGCATGCGGCGCTCAATCTCGCAGTCGAGGTGGTCTATCTCCGCCTCTATGTTACGGATGCTCGCGTGACGGCACAAAACTGCCCTTGAGCGGTCCGGCTCGCAACAGCTTGCATATCCATGCCGAGTCCTTCTTGTCGGTCTTGTGCCCGGGCACATACTTGATGTGACGCGCGTTCACCACAAGGATGGTGAAACCGCCTGGCTCAAGGATATTCATCACTGGCTTCCAGTATACACCTGTGCTCTCCATCGCCACATGAGTGACGCCCAGAGACATTAGCCATTCTTTCAATTCTGTCAAAGATCTCGTCGTCGACTTGAATGTACGGGTCTCACTCTCGATTCCCGAACCAGTCACTGTCGCCACGATTTCTTTCTTGTGGGCATCAAGGCCGCAGCCTCGCTCCACGACCTGTTCAAAGGGCACTTCTTGTTTCTTACTTGCCATAGTAAATTGCCTTCAATTAGTTACACGTGGCAAAGGTAACTAATTACGATGACTTTTCATTCATTTTGGCGAAAGCAGTTCATGTCCGTTTCATAACCTAATAAATATACTAATTCTTACTTATTCTGATAAGCGCCACAAATTTACTGTTTTTTTTATGGAATCATAGGGGGGAGTAAAAGCATTTAACATCACCTTAACACAAGCGACATGAACAAAACGAGCGCTGCTCGTTTTGCTGACCAAACATCTACCTTGCCGGTGGCAAATGACTGCTCGGAAGCTTTATGCTAATCTATAATGTCTTTATTTCATGCATTATTCCCTCTGCCGACTGCACATTATCATAAATCTTTCTTATCGGATGAGGTAATTAAACTCAATCATTGACAGGACTATTTTCAGTTGCCTCTAACTTGGAAATGGAACTACTGCAAACACCATCACTGAATAGTTTGCCGGAAAACGCCTAAATGTTAATTATTGTTAACACTCAATAAATTTATGTCATGTTTACTTGTTATAATGTAAAGTTTACATTACTTTTGTTGCGTTAAACTTTACATCATCTCTAATAAAAAGGAATTATGAACAGTAATTATCTATTTCCGACAATGTGCAAGCGGGTGGGCTGGGTGCTCTTTGTTCCGTTTGCCATCATGGGCCTAATCCTGATATTCGGCCATAACGAGTGGCTCCCCGCTTTACCGTGCAAGGTCATCGCTCTATTCAATGGTCCCGAGTGGGCCACCGATAAGACAGTCGGACCGTCGCCCATCGTGCAAATCATCACCGACAACATGATTGAAGAGGTCATCATCTTTGGCCTGGCCATTGCCTTAGCTCTAATCGCTTTCTCGCGCGAGAAAGACGAGGATGAGTTTATCGAGCATCTACGTGCCAAATCGTTGGTGTGGTCGCTTAAGGTCAACATGGCTCTCATCCTGGTTGCCACATTATTCCTTTATAATTCGAATTTTATGGCATTCACCTGGATTTATTTATTTGGTGTACCCCTGCTATTCGCCATTAAATTCGAAGTTGAGTTGTACTGTTTCAGACACCAGAGCGATGAAGAATAATATCAGAGTAGAACGTGCCATCGTGCGCATGACACAACAGCAGTTGGCCGAGGCCGTGAGCGTGAGCCGCCAGACAATCAACGCCATCGAGTCGTGCAAGTATGTGCCATCGGCAGTGCTGGCAATGAAGATTGCCCGCACTTTCGGCAAGCCCGTCGAGAGCATTTTCAGCCTCGAGGAAGAAGACTGAGGTAAATTAAAATTGAGAATTGAAAATCCAAAAAATTATGACCATGGAATTTATAGCACTCCTCTTTCTGGCTGCGATAATCTATGTGATTGTCGTGGTTCGAGATGTGAACTATAAGGTTGACCACCTGAGCCAACGTGTCGAGGATATAGCCTATCGGCAACAAGTTGCCGATAGCGTGGCGTTCCACCCTACCATAGGTACACCAATGACCGAGGCAGAGGTTCACATCGAACCAAAACCCGAACCTGTGCCCGAACCTGTTCAGCCCATGCCCACTCCGCCGCCTCTTGTGCAATGGGAACCTGAGGAAGTTGAGCAGCCCATCGCAGAAGCCGAAACCGAACCGCTGCAAGTTTTGGAAGAGGATGTTCTCGAACCAGTGGCTCACAAAGGCCGCAACTTCGAGAAGTTTATCGGCGAAAACCTGTTTGGCAAGATTGGTGTCATTGTGTTTATCATCGGCATCGGATTCTTTGTCAAGTATGCCATCGACAAAAACTGGATCAACGAGGTGGCACGCACCATCTCGGGCTATGCGGTGAGCGTAGCGATGCTGGGCATCGGAGCCCGACTGCATCGGCAGTACCGCACCTACAGTTCGCTCATCATGGGCGGTGCTTTCGGTGTGGCCTACGTGACCACTGCTGTGGCTTATCACTATTACCATCTGTTCGGTTCGACGGTGGCCTTCAGCATCCTGGTTGGAGTGACCATCCTGATGGCTGCCCTTGCCTATATCACCGACAAGCGCGAGTTGGCCATTATCGCCCTCGTCGGCGGCTTCATTGCACCATTCATCGCCAGTAACGAGAATGGCAGTGTGGTTGCCTTGTTCAGCTATATCCTTGTACTGAATCTGGGCATGACAGCATTGTCGCTAATCAAACGCTGGAGCGAGCTGCCCATCATTGCTTGCGTCGCCACTTGGGTATTGCTCTTGTTGCTTGGCAATGGTTATGATGTGGACAAAAACCGCACACAACGCATCTTGTTTGCGTTTAGCACATGCTATCTGCTGCTCTTCATGGCCTCGGCCACCTATACGCTGCATCGTGACGGTAGTCAATGGCAGAGCCGTATTCTTGCTTCGATGCTGGTTTTCAATAGTTTTATCTATCTACTCTTCAACATCGATTGCGGTACCTATTTTGCCCACTGGAATGATGGCCTATTTTGTATATCCATCGCCTTGTGCCATGTGGCTTCTATCGCACTCATCTGGCGCAAACGCGACAACAATCCGATAGCCTACCATACCCATCTATCACTGGCCATCTCATTCCTTGCCATTGCCGTGCCTATGGAGTTCAGCAACTTCCAGATTGTCACACTTGTGTGGGCCGTACAGACTGCTATCATATTCTATTTGTACGCCCGTTCACACACGCACATATTTGCTTGGGGCAGTTTTGCACTGGCGGCTCTCACCCTGATTAGTTATCTGACCCACAGCCTTTTCACTGCGCCATCGGGGGAACACATGTTTGCCAACAGCGACTTTTCCTGTGGCATCGTCTATGCCGGCAGCGCATTGGCTGTGGCGCTGATGTGCGACCGCAATCTGGGGCAGTTGCGCCAGGCGTGGAAAATTAAGTGGGGGTTCATCACCATCATCTCCTATCTTGTTGCTATCGGAGTATTCTACAAGGCATTTGTCACCGAGTTCAATTGCCACATGCCCGCTCCGCTCTCGGGAGCCATGATCGGGTTGTTCACTGCGGCGCTGGTACTGGGATTGTGCCTCGCATTCTACAAGCGCATGAACATCAACAAGAATCTGGCATTCTACCTCCTGATGGGCTTTGTGAGCATGATGACCCTTGCCGTTCAGGCTGTAGTGACGACAACTCCCATCCACGGCATCGCAATCATCGCCATGCATTGGCTCAATGTGATAGCAGTTGCCGCCACCCTGGCATTCATCGCACGGCAGTACTACCTGGCAAACTGGCCTGGCGAACGCTTGGTGACGATAGTGCTCAATGTGTTGGCAACGGTCGCGGTTGTGTCTTTCGCCCGATTGCTGTTGTTGCAGACTGGAATCACCGACTTCAGCGCAGGCTTGTCACTGTCGTTGGCTGTGGCTGGATTTGCCCAGATGCTCCTGGGCATGCGGCTGCATCACAAGGATTTTCGCATCGTCAGCCTGTTCACCCTCGGTTTGGTGTTGCTCAAACTTGTGCTGAACGATCTGTTGAGAATGCCGGCTGTGGGCAAGATCATCACCTTTATCGTGCTGGGCTTGTTGTTGCTCGTTCTTTCGTTCCTCTACCAGCGCCTGAAAAACGTCCTCTTCGATGACAATGATGATGTAACCAAATAACCGGCAAGCACTTAAATCATACATAGAGTTGCGTAACACAACATTATGTTACGCAACTCTATGTGTTAAAAACCCACACAAAGTTGAGTGTTTCAAAATTAAATTATAATTTCGCCAACGAGTCATTCCTTATTCAACAAAGAGTTATTTATTGCACTTCGTTTGTGAATTGAGTGCGGGGTCAATCTCCCGGCGTGAGGTACTTCTCTATATATAGCTTGCAGTTAGCCACCAATTCTTCGTACCATTGCTGGCCATAGCACTCAATGAGCGGCTCGCGCAGAAATTCATAAAGACGTATGCCCCGGGCCCGGCCCAGCACCTCGGCACATTTGCAGATTTTCCACCGGTGGTAGTTCACGGCATCGTAACAGTCGTAGTGCTTGATACGCACAGGATACAGGTAGCATGACATGGGCTTGCGCCACCCGATGCGGCCTTCCCGATAGGCCTTTTCGATGGCGCATGAGCACAGCCCGCCTGGCTCATAGCAAGTGAAAACGCAGTTGCCGCCATCAACGATGCTGGTCACCAGTTCGCCTTCAGGGTCGTGGTAGGCCACTCCCTGCTCGGCAATGACCTCGCGTGCCCGTGGCAGCAGCTGGTCCCAAATAGCTGGCAGCACTTCTTTCAGTTTCTTGTATTCGGCCTGCGTGATGGGAGCCCCGGCATCGCCCTCGATGCAGCATGCGCCCAGACACTTCTCCAAGTCGCAGCAGAAGAAGCGCTCCACCAGGTCGAGGCTCACCAGTGTGTTTTCACCTATCTGAAACATGATTCAAGGAATTGGTTTTTCGTTGGGGAAATCACAAATTGGACAACGCGTGCTCCAAATCGGTACTTGTCAGTTTTTGGTGAAGCTCGCCCTTATAAGCATAGGAAATGTTACCGGTTTCCTCGCT
The DNA here is from genome assembly GCA_017483645.1 of Muribaculaceae bacterium. Lineage (GTDB taxonomy): Bacteria > Bacteroidota > Bacteroidia > Bacteroidales > Muribaculaceae > Sodaliphilus. The sequence continues at coordinate 30,942 of JAFUWD010000050.1, forward strand.
CACCACCACAGCCACGGCGTCGGTGGCCTGAGCAATACCTAATGCCGAGCGATGTCGCAATCCCAGATAACGAGGCAACGACGTGTCGTGCGACACCGGCAAGATGCATCCGGCACTCTTCACCTTGTCGCCTGCAATGATGAGCGCACCGTCGTGCAAAGGACTATTCTTGAAAAAAATGTTTTCTATCAGTCGCGTGTTAATGTTGGCGTCAATCATATCACCCGTGCGCTCATAGTCGTCAAGCGGCATTTGTCGCTCAATGACAATCAGTGCGCCAGTCTTTGACTTCGACATGCTCATGCAGGCATAGACCACAGGCATAATCCAGCGCTTGTTGGCGCTGTCGTCGGTGCGGTGCTTGAACATGTTGCTCACGAAGCGCCACCCCTTGTGTGAAGAGCCCAATTCGGTGAGGAATCGCTTGATTTGGTCTTGAAACAATATCACCAGGATGAACAGACCGATGTCGATAAACTTGTCCATGATGGTGCCGATGAGCCGCATCTCAAATATCTTGTACATCACCACCCAGGCGATGACAAAAGCCAGCACACCGATAAACACACTCAGCGTGCCGGTGTCCTTCATCGTGCGGTAAACATAGTAGAGCAACGTGGCCACCAGCAGCACGTCAATCAAGTCTTTGATTCCAAACAGAGCAAATATGTTCATAGTTGTCAATTATCCATTTTCCATTATCATCATGCACAAGGTGCGGGCCTCGACTGCCGCCCGCACATCGTGCACACGCAGCATGTGAGCACCGGCCAGCAGCGCAGCGGTGTGGAGCACCGTGGTGCCTCCCAGCGCGTGAGCCGGGTCGCAGCCCAGCGGCCTCATGACCATCGATTTGCGCGACACCCCCACCAGCAATGGCACTTGCAGCGCGTGAAACACATCGAGATGGGCCAGCAATTCATAATTCTGCTCCACAGTCTTTGCAAAACCGAAACCGGGGTCGGCTATCACATCGACAACTCCCAACTGGTGCAGGTGGTCGACACGACGGGCAAGCCATTCGAGCACTTGGGCGGTGACATTGTCATAATCGGTCAATTGCTGCATGGTGGCAGGTGTTCCACGCATGTGCATCGCCACAATAGGGACCTGTAGCCGAGCCAGCGTGCACTCCATGTCGGGGTCGAGCGTGGCACCCGAAATGTCGTTCACTATTTGCGCCCCCCACTGCTCCACCGCAGTGGCCGCCACGCCAGCCCTGAATGTGTCGACCGACAGCAGCACACGCTCGGGCAGCATCCGGCGCACCACGGGCAACGCCCATTGCAAACGGCGCAGTTCCTCGTCTTCGGCCACTGTCACGGCACCGGGGCGCGTGGAGCATGCGCCCACGTCGATCACGTCGGCACCGTCGTCCAGCATCTGCCGCACACGCCGCTCGAGCTGCTCCAGGTCATTGACCCGGCTGTCGGGGAAAAACGAATCGGGTGTGACATTGACCACACCCATCACCCACGGCCTGCTGATTTCCACCAGCCGGCCGCCAACATTCAGACTGTAAGGGATGAATTTCTGCATCGCTCGGTTTGCCTTTATGGGCAAATCGTTGCGAATTTACGAGTTTTTTGGCGTAAATCCAAAAAAACGCCTGATTTGTTGTACAAAACCGCCTTGCCGAGCATTTTCACCATCGGCCCATCCGGCACCATAGAGTTGCTCAAATTCGGCAATTATCCTTTTAAAATCGGCCGACAGCAGTGTCATCACATGGTCGCGCATCCACCCTGGCACGCCATAAAGGGCCTCGGCCACACTGCCGGCGATGCACCCTACCGTGTCGCTGTCGCCACCGATGGAGATGGCATTGCGGATAGCGTCCTCGAAATCGACGGCTTCCAGCGCGCAAACGAGCGCCTGCGGCACACTGCCCTGACAAGTGGCTCCCGATGCCTCAAGGTTTCCGTCAAGGCCATCCCACGAATAGCGAGGGCGGATTTCATCCACCGTCAGGCTCAAGTCATAACCGAATTGCTCCTCCATTGCCCGGCGTATCTCGTCCTTTCCAACGCCTTTGCGGGCCATGAAAATGGCCAATGCCGTGGCCTGCGCCCCTTTGATGCCCTCGGGGTGATTGTGGGTGCAGGCAGCACTGCGTTCGGCGGCGGCCAACGTCTGCTCGGCAGTGTCGAAAGCCCATCCCACCGGCCCAACGCGCATGGCCGAGCCGTTACCGCAACTGCCATAGGGAGCGGCTATCCCGCGAGCCGAACGGATGAGCCACGACTGGAATCGACCGCCGTAACCACCCATGGGACACTCATTCTCGCTGCCGAAGCGATAATAATAGTTCGCCGGCTCTCCACCGTCGAGCAGCCATTGCGCCGTGGCAAAGGTGAGCACCGAATCATCGGTATATTCCATTCTTTTGTCGAAAAACGGAAATTCTTTCGTCTTGATGTTGCGAAACTCGTAGATACTGCCCACGACATCGCCAATAACACTCCCTATCATAATCAACAATATTATTAAATTAAACCCACACAATACAAGAAGATGAGCACCACGGCCACAGGAGCCACATAGCGCAGGCACACGATGGTGTAGTTCTGCACATGGCTGACCAGGCGGCCACGGTTGGTCAGCTGCTCGGCAATGATGCGGCTGTCGAGGAACCAGCCCACATACACCGCTGTGAACAAACCGCCCAGCAGCATGAACACGTTGCTGGCGGCATAGTTAAACAAGTCGAACAGATTCATGCCCCACAAGGTGACATCGCTCAGCACATTGAACGACAACGCGCTGGGAACGGCTATCAGCAGCGTGCCCGCTGCCGTCCAAGCGATGGCACGGCCGCGGCTCATGTGCCGGTCCTCGGTGAGGAACGTGATGGGAATCTCGCTCAGCGAGATGGTGCTCGTGAGCGACGCGAACAGCAGCAGCACGAAGAACAGCACCGCCCACACCGTTCCGCCCGACATCTGCTGGAAGATACTGGGCAGAATCTCAAAGATGAGCTTGGGGCCGGCCTCGGGCTGCATCCCGAAGGAGAATACGGCCGGGAATATCATCACGCCTGCCAGCACGGCCACCAGGGTGTCGAGCGTGGCGATGATGGCGGCGTCACGGGCCAGCGGAGCATCGTCCTTGAAATAGGAGGAATAGGTCACCAGCCCCGAGATGCCGAGCGTGAGCGACATGAACGCCTGCCCCATGGCATCGACCACGCCTTTCCAGGTGAGTTGAGAGAAATCGGGGCTCAGCAAAAACCGCACGCCGTCCATGGCATTGGGAAGCAGCAGCGAGTTGATGCAGAAGATGACCAACAGCAGGAAGAGCATAGGCATCATGATGCCCGACGTGCGCTCGATGCCGCGTTCCACACCGCGGCGCAGCACCACAAAGTTCACCATCAGAAACACCAAGGTCCACAACACGCAGCGCCACGGACTGCCCACAAAGCCGCTGAAGATGTCGCTGTACTCCTGCGGTGTGTGGCCGGTCATGCCGCCACCGATGGCACGCAACAAGTACTCCAGCACCCATCCGCACACCACGCTGTAGAAGCCCAACGTCACCACCGCGCCCAGGATACACACATAGGTGAATCGGTAGACCGACGAACCGGGCGACAACTGCAGTAGCGCACCCTTCATGTTTTTGTGCGTCGAGCGGCCGATGATGAACTCACCCAGCATCACCGGAACGCCCAGCAATGCCACGCACACGATATAGACAAGGATAAACGCTCCACCGCCATTCTGACCGGCCTCATAGGGGAAGCGCCATATATTGCCCAAACCCACCGCCGAGCCCACCGTGGCGGCGATGGCTCCCATGCGGGTGGCAAAACTTGCACGTTTATTCATTTTTGCCTCAATTTCTTTTGAAATCGTAAAATTTTCGGCAAATTTAGCAACAATCCGTCACATTCACAACAGATGGCGCCGAAAATTTTCACACTACCGCCACAGCAGGCCGTAAAGGAAAACCACCACGATGGCAGCCGGTGCCACATAGCGCAGGCAGAACACCAGCGGACGCATCACGCGCACTGTGCGGGTACCATGGTTGGTGAGCTGGTCACGCACCAAGCCCCGGTCGAGCACCCACCCCACCAGCAGTGAGAAGAAGATGCCGCCCACGGGCAGCAGCACGTTGGACGACACATAGTCGAACAACTCGAACAGGGTCATGCCGAACACCGTGGCCTCGCTCAGCACCCCGAACGACAACGCGCACAGTGTGCCCAGCACCATGGCAATGCCGGTGTTAAGTATCGAAGCGCGGTTGCGGCTCATGCCCCACTCCTCGCTGAAGAACGCGATGGAAATCTCGCTCATGGAAATTGTGCTGGTGATGGATGCCACAAAGAGCAGCGCGAACAGGAGTACCGCCCAAACCGGTCCGCCGGGCATCTGCTCAAAGATGGCGGGCAACACCTCGAAAAGCAGTTTAGGGCCAGCCTCGGGGCGCATGTCGTAGGAAAAAACTGCGGGAAATATCATCAGCCCGGCAAGAATTGCCACCACCGTGTCGAGCACCCCCACAATGGTGGCGTTGCGCACCAGCGAGTCGCTGTCCTTGAAATAAGACGCATAGGTGAGCAGACACGACAAGCCCAGCGACAACGAGAAGAACGCCTGGCCCATGGCACCTATGGCCACACGCGGAGTTATCTGCGAGAAATCGGGGGTGAACAGAAACCGCACACCCCGCTCGGCGCCGGGCAGCGTCAACCCGTTCACGCAAAACACCACCAGCAGCACGGCAAGCAACGGCATCAACACATTGCTCACGCGCTCTATGCCTCGTTTCAGCCCACGGCGGAGCACCACATAGTTCAAAGCAAGGAACAGCAGCGTCCACAGCACACAGCGCCACGGGTTTTGCACAAAACGGGCAAACATCTGCTCATATTCGGACGGCGTATGCCCGTGAAGCAAGCCGCGCACCGAAAGCTGCAGATACTCCACTATCCAGCCACACACCACGCTGTAGAAGCTGATTATCATCAGCGATGCCAGAATACAAACGTAAGAAAACCAGTGCAGCTTGTGACGGGGAGCCAGCTCGCGCAAGGCACCGCGCACGTTCTTGTGCGTGGAACGCCCTATCACAAATTCGGCCACAATCACCGGGATGCCCATCAGCAACACACACGCCACATACACCAGCAAGAAAGCGCCGCCGCCATGCACGCCGGCCTCATAGGGGAAGCGCCAAATGTTGCCCAGCCCCACGGCCGAACCCACCGTGGCTGCTATAGCACCCATGCGGGTGGCAAATATCGCTCGTTCACTTTTCATCAGTCTTCAATTCTCGCATGGGCCAGGCATCAGTGGCTCACCACACCAGCAGCAGCAAGGCGAGCACCGCCACAACGAGCAGTGTGCCCACGCGCTGGTGGCGCGTCATCTCCAGGTGCCTTCTTATGCTTTCCTTCACTGTCTTTTTCTATTTTATGGACAAAATTACTAATCATCGTTCATTTTGCCCCACTTTTTCTCATTTTTTTCATCTTCCATGCATCACAATCACCAAAATTGAGTAATTTTGCCGTGTAAAACAAGTTCGTATTATTAACCTTCCAGTAATGGCATGAAGAGTTTTCTCAGACAAATCCCCGTCGGCGTGCCGTCGCTCATCATAACAGCCCTTGTCATTTATTTGTCGCTGGCCCATGACCCGTTCCACACCAGCGAGTTGCCCCTTTTCCCGGGTGCCGACAAGTGGGCTCACGTGGTCATGTATATCGCGGTGACTGCGGTTTATATGCTGGATTACGCAAAACACAAATTGCCGCACCATCCCAAACTTAACGTCGACCTGGCCCTCACGTCAAGTGCCAGCGTGCTGGGACTGCTCATGGAGGTGGGCCAACTCATCATGCACAACGGCAGGGGATTTGAATGGGCCGACTGGACTGCCGACACCATGGGAGCCATCATCGGGCTGCTGCTCGTCAGGTATTGGTTCATGCACCACTTCCGCACCTATTTTCTGGGGCGCCGGCACCATGCGCACCACGCATTTGCCAGGCGGCGCAAGCGGTCGCACCGTCACTCGCGCCACAGCCATTAAGCCCAAGATTCATAAAAACGACCCATTCTGGCCCTGAAGACCGATTGGGGCTAAAACTTTTTCCGTGCAGGATAGCTCAAATTCCGAAAAATATCACTACTTTTGTCAAAATCAAACAAAAGGAGGTGAATCATGCTTTTTTCCGAACACATCCGCACACTGCGCAAGCAGCAGGGCATCATGCAGCGAGAGCTTGCCAAGGCCATCGGCGTGGACATTCCCATGTACTGCCGTTATGAGCATGGCGAGCGCCGGCCAAAACGGGCACAAGTGGTGAAACTGGCCAAGAAATTCAAAGTCGACCCCGACGAGCTGGTGGCACTGTGGCTGGCCGAAGAAGCGTGGAGCGACATCGCGCACGACCCCATGGCCGACCGTGCAAGCCAGCTGCTGCTGGAACAATTAGGCGCCGGAGGCACAGCCGCCACACCCCAACCCGTGGCTCCCGCCAAACAAGCCCCCCAAGCCCAAGCACCCGAGGTGAACCCACTGGTGCTGCGAGCCATGGAACTGCCGGCAAGCCAGCGCACACTGGTGGCAAACCTCGACGACAACCCCATGCCGCACTATGTGCAGGGCGACGCCCTGACGGTGATGCGCTCCATCGAGGACGAGAGCATCGATTGCATCGTCACCACACCGCCCTATTGGAACCTGCGCAAATACAACACCGAGAGCATCAAGGCACGCACCCTGCAACAATTCACCGAGCAGTTGCTCACGGTCATGGCCGAGGCACACCGAGTGCTCAAGCCGCAAGGATCGTTATGGCTCAATCTGGCCGACTTCTACGAAAACCGCGCCATGCAGGCACTGCCCTGGCGGGTGGCCATCAGCATGATGGACTTGCAGGGATGGATCATGCGCAACGATGTGGTCTGGAACAAGCCCATGGGCACCTTTGACAGCGCCGTCGACCACTTGCGCAATGTTCACGAATTTTTGTTCCATTTTGTCAAATCACCCGATTATTACTGCGACGAAGATGCGTGGCGACGCGACTATGGCATTGTGAGTCACAGCGTGGAAATCATGCCGGCCGACGTGTGGGACATCGCACCCGAAAAGAGTGAAATCGAGCGCTATCGGGTGGCCCCCGAGCGGTTGTGCCGGCTGCCCATTGCCGTCACCTGCCCGCGGCACGGCATCGTGCTCGACCCGTTCTGCGGCACAGGCACCACCTGCAAAGTGGCCTACGACCTTGACCGCCGGTCGATTGGCATCGACGTGAACGGCGACAGGCTCGAACGAGCCCGCCGCCGCATAGAGCAAAAATCGCTCAGTCTATTTTAAGTAGTCCTCGTAGAGGGCTTTCAATTCACCGGGGCTGATGCCCACGGCCTTGAGGCGACCCAAAAAGTAGTCCAGCTCGCCTTGCATGAGCGCGTTGCGCCGCTCGCGCACCACAATTTGCGCCGCATCGGCGGCCACAAAGTAACCCAGGCCGCGGCGGGTGTAAATGACACCCTGCTGCTGCAAGTACTCATAGGTGCGCGCCACGGTGTTAGGGTTCACCTCAATCTCGGCAGCCATCTCACGCACCGACGGAATTTTGCCGTCGGCCGGCAATTCGCCGCTCAAAATACGGTCGCCTATATTGTCGGCTATCTGAAGATAGATAGCCTTGTTCTCTTTGAAATCCATAGTCAATCGTTCATTAGGGGGGTGATAGATTAGAGCACGCTGCGTGTCACCACATCCTTGCGCTTGAAGAACACATAGGCAAGCACGGCGCACACCACTGCCTGAACAATGGCCAGAACCGTAAAAAACCATCCCACACCATCCACATGATTCACATCGGTGATATAATGCAGCCAGGTAGCGTTCATCCACCGGCCACAAAGAATCAAGACAACAAAGATTACTATGTCAACCGCTTGCATGACCACCATCATTTTGAGCCATGTGTAGCGCGGCATGAGCACGGCTCCCATGAAATAGGTTGCCATAGAAGCGGCAAGAGCCATTGTGAGCATGGTGCCAAAGGATATCCGGGCGTCATAGTTCGACACACCGAAAGCATAATTGTACGGAAATGCCAAGAAGTTGATGGGGCCGGGAATCTCGGCCGTGGGAACCAGCAAGTTCATCAGCCCTATTCGGGTGAGGTCCGCCAACTGGGCACACAGCAAAAACACCAGCACACCGGCCACGCCGTAGACCAAGGCCTGCACAAGCACCTTCTCGAGGGCAGTGGCGGGCATCATCAGCAGGTCCACGCGGCCGCCTCGTGTCTTGAGACCGCTGAATGCCATGGAAGCCATGATACTGAACACGAATGCTGCGATGCAGTAAACCACCACATTGGCCAGCAATGTTACCGGTATCTCAAAACTGTGCGAAAACATCATGTTTCCAAAGGTCATCACTATGGTCAACCCCATGTAAAGACCCAGCGCCAGCAACAGCAGCGTCCTGCCGTTGACGGCTATTTCCTTGCGCAGCACGTTCAAAAACCGACGCGCGCTGAATACATTGTCTTTCATCGTCTTGGTGTCATTTACGGGTAAACAATTCTTTCATTCTCGCAGGTTGCGTGAGCGCAGCGTTGAAAAGCAACTCCATGTCGATGGGAGTCTCCAGGCCACTCAGGTTGGGCGAAACGGTGACGGGACCCAGCGGAGTGGACTGCACATAGAGGGCGTCGGGGACCACCTCCGAGCCGAAGGTGAGCCGCTGCCCTATCTCGCGCACGCCGGCATCGAGCAGCACCTGGCTGCGGTCCACAATCACCACATGGTCGAGCAGGGTGTCGATGTCGCGCACCTGATGGGTGCTCACCACGATGGTGCGCTCGTCGGTCATGCTTTGGGCGATGGCTTTGCGAAACTGGCTCTTACTGGGAATGTCAAGCCCGTTGGTGGGCTCATCGAGCAGCAGCAGACTGGTGCCCGATGCCAGCGCGAAGCAGATGAAGGATTTCTTTCGCTGCCCCATCGACATGGACTTGAGCGGCATCGCGCCGTCCATCTCAAAGATGTCGAGATAGGACTTCAGTGCCTCCATGCTGAATCGGGGATAGAACGGAGCGTTCACCGCCACATAGCGGTTGAGTGACATCGAGGGCAACTCAAACTCCTCGGGAACGACAAACACGTCGGCAAGCGTCGACGGCAACCGGCGCCGCACGTCCACGCCACGCAGCATCACTTGGCCGGCATCGGGTGTGAGCAGACCTGCCATCAGGTAGATGAGTGTGCTCTTGCCGGCACCGTTCTTACCCAGCAAGCCCACTACCTGACCGGCCGACAGCGACAACGAGAAGTCGCTGAACAGCGGCGCGCCCTTGCGGCTGTAGCCAAATTGGAGATTTTTGATTTCAATCATGATTTTAGTATTATAGTGTACTACATAACTATTACACTGCAAATGTAGATGGTTTTTCTCACCTATGCAAATTTTTTCGTCTTTTTTTAGAAAAAACTTATCTTTGCACATCAAAACCCAAATCATGAAATCGATTCGTCTCTTATTCGTCATTGCATGGGCGGCCCTGTGCGGCTCGGTTGCGAGCCATGCCGCACACACCTTCGCCGTGGCCGACGGCTCGCTGATGCTCGACGGCAGGCCGTTTACGGTGCGGGCGGCCGAGTTGCACTATCCGCGCATTCCGCGCCCCTACTGGGAGCACCGCATCAAGATGTGCAAGTCGCTGGGCATGAACACCATCTGCCTCTATGTTTTTTGGAACTTGCACGAGCCCAAAGAAAGCCAATTCGACTTCACCGGCCAGAACGACGTGGCACACTTCTGCCGACTGGCCCAGAAGCATGGCATGTGGGTCATCGTCAGGCCAGGGCCCTATGTGTGCGCCGAATGGGAAATGGGCGGATTGCCCTGGTGGCTGCTCAAAAAACACGACATCGGCCTGCGGCAGCTCGACCCATATTTTATGGAACGCGTGCGCGCTTTTGAGCAACGTGTGGGCGAACAACTGGCGCCGCTCACCATCGACCGCGGAGGCCCCATCATCATGGTGCAGGTGGAAAATGAGTACGGCTCCTATGGAACCGACAAGCCCTACGTGTCTCAAATTCGCGACATCATCCGCCAGGCGGGCTTCGACCGCGTGACGCTTTTTCAGTGTGACTGGTCCACCAACTTCGAGAACAATGCTCTGCCCGATTTGCTATGGACCATGAACTTCGGCACGGGCTCTGACGTCGACGAGCAATTCAGGCGGCTGGGCGAGTTGCGGCCCACGGCCCCCAAGATGTGCTCGGAGTTTTGGAGCGGATGGTTCGACAAGTGGGGAGCACAGCATGAGACGCGGCCTGCCGACGACATGGTGGCGGGCATCGACCAGATGCTGCGACAGGGCATCTCGTTCTCTCTCTACATGACTCACGGAGGGACTTCCTTCAGCCACTGGGCCGGGGCCAACAGCCCGGGCTATGCCCCCGATGTGACAAGCTACGACTACGACGCCCCCATCAACGAGCAAGGACTGCCCACCCACAAGTACTGGCTGCTGCGGGATGTCATGCAGCACCACACCACATGCGCGCTTCCCGATGTCCCCGAGCCAGCCATGCCGATTATCAGCATTCCGGAATTCCGGCTCACAGAATATGCTCCGCTTGATGCTGGCATCACCAGCACAGTGAAATCCAGCCCGCTGCGCACCATGGAAGAATTGGACATGGGCTGGGGTTCTGTCGTTTACCGCACATCGTTGCCTGACATTGAAGAACCATCCACGCTCACCGTTGACCAGTGCCACGACTATGGCCGGGTTTTCATCGACAGCACACTGGTGGGTACCATCGACCGACGGCTTGGACAAAGCGCCGTCAACCTGCCGCCCTGCAAACAGGGAGCGCAGCTCACCATTCTGGTCGAGGGCATGGGACGCATCAACTTCGGGCGGGCCATTGCCGACCGCAAGGGCATTGCCGGCGGGGTGGGCATCACACTGGCCAACGGGGACCACATTTCGCTCACCCGCTGGGACATCGGCCTTGTCCCCGATGATTACGAATGTGCCCTGAACGCATTGTCGAACGCCGACAAAATCATCTCGTCAATGGGAACTGCAGGCTATTATCGCGGCTATTTCCACATTGACAGCGTGGGCGACACTTTTCTCAACACAGAGCATTTCGGCAAAGGGCAGGTCTATGTCAACGGCCATCCGCTGGGACGCTTCTGGAGCATCGGACCGCAACAAACACTGTACCTGCCCGGCTGCTGGCTGCAGAAAGGCCGCAACGAAGTTATCGTGCTTGATGTGGCGGGCACCGGCCACCCCACCCTGCTTGGCCAGCTCACCCCTGAGCTTAATCGCCTGCGCACCGGCACGGGTCGCAGTCACGGCACCGGCCCCGAGGCCAGGCCGTCGATGCCCGCAGCTGTGGCACAGGGGGCGATAGCAGCCGGCTCGGGATGGCATCACGTGACGCTGCCTCAAGCTGCCGTGGGACGGTATCTGGCGGTAGAACTGACCTCCGACGATGGACATTGTGCATCGCTTGCCGAGATAACAGCCTATCACTCATCGAGCGATCGCATAATGTCAGAGAACTGGGCCGTGCGCTACGTCAGCGGCGAAGATGCCTTGCATGGCAACCATACGGCCGACAAAGCCTTCGACTTGCAGGAATCCACTCACTGGAGCTGTGCGCAAACCGACGCCACACCCCAACTCCTCGTCATCGACATGGGCATCAAGCAAACCATTGCTTCTGTGAACCTGTTGTTACCTCAAGGCCACGCGGCACGCTATCGCCTTTTCGTCATCGAATGACATACAGGGAGTGAAACAATCAGGCCCGGAAGTCAAGTTGACAACAACTTGCTTTCCGGGCCCAATGTTGCTTGAGGATTGCTTAAAACACTTTACTGTGCAGCTTTTTCAGCAGCAATTACATCATGCAAGGTCTTGAAGTCATAACCTTTGGCTCTCAGCGTGTCGATAATCTCGCCCAGATAGGTGTAAACGCGGTCAGCATCGGTACGGTCGGGATAATTCATGGCATGGATGAGCAAAATCACACCATTCATGCTGTGCTCTTTTTCGTACTGCCAGATGTTGTCCATAATTTCCTTGGCCGACACATAATTCTTGGCACCGGGAGATGTCCAGTCCATGCCCGTGAGGAAACCGCCTGTGGGATTAAGCAGATGGTAACCCAGGTTGCGCATGGCGTCGGCTGTTTCCTTGTTATAGTTCTCATAGGGAGGAATCATCCAGTAGTATTGCTCCTTGGTCAGGCCCAGAGCATTGAGGCGCTCTTCCATTTGAGCAAAGTCAACGGCAATCGAGTCGGCTCCCACCAAGGTTTTCGACGGGTCGGCCTCGTCGCAAAGCATCAGGTGGTTCATTGAGTGTGCCGACAGGTAATGTCCCTCATCAATGATGCGGCGCAACGGAGCCTGATATTTCTCTTGCAAGAAGCAAACACCCGTGGGGAAGAACGAACCTTTCACACCTTTGGCTTTCAAAGTGTCGAGCACCGGCACCACACCATCGAAATTCTCAAATCGTCCACTGTCGTTAGCGCTGTAATGGGCTGTAAAAACCAGGTAAACGGTTTTCTCATCAGGATTGAAGTTACGCACCACACCGCAATCGTCGGTTTGGAAGTTAAGGGTCACAACAGAGTTACCACCCTGCTTGCAGGCTGTCAGCGCCAGGCACATCAAGGCTGCCATCGTCAAGAAATGCTGAAGTTGTTTCATCATTTTGAATATTTAGAGGTTAATAAATTGGTTTAGAATGGATAACCGATAGCCAGGTGAAACGCCAAGCTATCCTTGAAACGGGGCAGATTGAAATAACCGCTCTTTCCAGTGTCGTAGGGAGCATGAAGACCGATACCCAAGTCGGCACGCACCACCAGCATATTCATATCGAAACGGATGCCAAATCCAGTGCCCAGCGCCAACTCCTTGAAGAAATTGCCTATGGTACCGCCCGGGCGGAAGTCGTCGGCTTTGAGCAGCCACACGTTACCGGCATCTACAAACACCGCGCCCTTGAAATAACCAATGATGGGGAAACGATACTCCCAGTTGGTCTCAAATTTAAAGGTACCCGTTTGGTCGTAATAGTCGTAGACCGATTTCACCTCAGGGTGATAACGGCCGGGACCGATTGTGCGTACAGCAAATCCGCGCACCGAGTTGGCTCCGCCTATGTAGAATTGCTCGCGATAAGGCACCTCGCTCACGTTGCCATAGGCATGTGCTGCCCCCACATAAACACGCCCCACCAATTTGTTGTTTTCCGACAAAGAGTTCGTCCACACCAGCTGTGTCTCGGCTTTGACAAATTGCGAGAAAGGTGTGCCCAGCATCTTCTTCTCACCCTTGCTGCCACACATGGCCCACAAGCCGGCAAAGATGTTGCCGGCCTCAATCACTGTGGAGCGCCAAGTGATGTGGTTTCGACCGAAATCATTGTCGTAGGTGTAGCTGTAGCGCATCTCGGGGATGAATATATTGGCGAAACTTTGAGCGATGGCGGGGTTTGCCGCCATGGCCGAGTCGAAGGCCTCCGTTCGGCTCAACACTTTGTTATAAGTCAGCTTGAATGGGGTGAACTCATTGAGCGAATGACGGTTGGCGTGCCACTCCCACGACATGCCTGCACCCATTTGCAGCAACTTGAAATAGTTTGGACGATTCATGATGTCGGCTTTCATATTGAATCGAGTCCAATTCTGATAGCGACGGCTGCGGTCTACAAAGCGGGGCGCCAGCAGCCGCGGCAGAGCCAGGCTGAATTCGGCACCAAACTCATAGGAGTTGAAGTCGTTGCTCTTGTATCCGCCTCCTTTTCCCGTTTGCCATTCATAAGACGCCATGAGGTTGGCGCTGAATCGCTCACCGCCACCAAACACATTTTTATGGGTCAGCCCAAGTTCAAGGCCGGGGCCGATGAAACTGTTGCTCTTGCTGGTGCCTTGCACTTCGAGTTTCACTTCCCACGGTTTGTCGAGAATGCAGTTCACATCCAAATCAAGCAGGCCGTCACCTGAGGGTGTGATGCTGTCGAGTGTGGTCACACGCATATCAATATTGCTGAAAATCCCCAGCCGCGACAACATCAGCTGCGTGCGGTCCATGCTGTTGACACGGAAAGGCCTTCCCGGACGGCCTTGAATATTGCTTGGCACCACGCGGTTGCGCACCCGCACCGGTTCCAGCTTCACCAGCGTGCATCGGGGCATCTCTATGGTGTCGGGGGTGCCGATGCCGCTATTGTTGGCCACCGTGGCTGTGACTCGGTTCAGCAGATAACGCACCTCGGCCTGGTTGGGAATATCCTGTGCCTTGGTGAGCCGCAGGTCAATGACGCCTTGCTCGCGCACGCTGTCGGCCAAATATTGGATATACTCAGGACGGTAATAATAGTAGCCACGGTTGCGCAGTGTGTTGGTGATGTCAACACGCACAGCGTTCAGTGAGTCAAGGCTGTAGCGACTGCCGGGACGCAGATAGGTGTTTCGGCGCGCCAGCGAATCTATCAGTCGGTCCACTTCTGAATTGCGCTCCAAATATTCCACCCTGCCTATCCGATAGGGTTCGGCCAGAGTCACATCGTAGGTGATGCTTGCCTTTTTGGGATTTGACTTGCTGTAATTCAGTGTATAATCGGCGCTCGATGTGAAATAGCCGTTGTTGCGCAGCAAGGTGTTAATCATGTCGACGCGTGTATCGGGGTTCACGCGGCTGATGAGCACAGGGCGTGCCACCAGATGCTTGTAGAGCCAGCCTTTGAACCCTTTGGAGTCAGGATCCCAATGATTATACACCCACAACCCCACGGGGAACGGCGTGCGATAATAAGGAGAATACAGCGGATTATTGGGCTTGACGTTGATGGCCTCAAAAATCTGTTTTTTCAACCCATCGTCCACCTTCAAAGTATCGGGCTTGTGATAGGCCAGTTTTTTCACACCGGTATACAGCACATCACGCTCCCCCAGACGGCTGGTGGTGGAACAGGAGGTGACCAGCAGCAGTATGACCGCGGCGACACACAGGACAATATGGCTGAGGTGATGATGCTTCATTCTATTGGTCATCGTTTTCGTCATCTTTACGGTTCATAAGCGGAGGGGTGGCAACGGTACTGTCGGGCTGTTGCTCTTTGGCGGCCGCTATGGCATCCTCGGCGTCTTTCTGGGCTTGTCGCAGAGCTTTGTTCACAGCCTCTATCGAATCTTGCTGGGCCGTTTGTTGCGGGCGGCGGCGGTGGAAGAAGTCGGCCAGCGAGCCCACTTTGTGCTTCATCACGAAACCAATACCGGTTTCGGTCACCTGGCCTTCGAGAATGCTCTCGAAGCCAGTGTGGCGGAACAGGCGCAGATAGCGTGAACCGGCATCATTGAGCTTGTACTCGAAGGAGATGTCACTGATGAGGTTCTGGCCGAAATTCTCCTCGGCAGTGGCATCGGTGCTGTATTCACCGCCCACCACAATCTTGAAGCGGTCGTTGAACAGGGTCTTGGCAAGGCGGTAGGAATAGCTGGTCTGGGTGCCGCTGCTGCGTGTACCTTCATACTGGTTGATGCCGAAGGTCAAGTCTATACCCTTCAAACTCTTGGCCGCCCAACTGTTGAGCTGACCCTGCAAGAATGAGAACAACGCCGAGCTGGCAGTGAGGTTGCTCATATTGGTGCCCGTGCCCGAATAGGTGTTGTACAACAGCAGGTTGATGGCCGATTGGGAACGCTGCACGTCGCTCATCGACTGCAATTCGTTCTCCACGGTCATGTCATTCTCGCTGCTCAGGTCAAATTCCAAGTTGATATTGCTCAGTGTGCCACCCACATTGGCGGTGATAAGGAAATCGACCAGTCGTGAACCGTCATCGCCCGACACACTGGTCCGCACACGCTCGGTACCGGAGAGATTGAGCTGCGGATTCATCATGTCGCCGGTCCACACAATGGTGCCACCGCTGGCAATGTCGAAATTTTTCTGAGAAATGAGCGGCGGTGAATAGCGAACGTTGCCACTCTCTACGGTATATGTTCCGTTCAGGCTGCTCTTGCCTGCAAAGTCAAGTGAATACTTCAGTTTTCCGCTGCCGTCAATCACCGCGCGGTCCAAGCCGTCCTCCGACAGGTAGGCGTTGATGTGCGCGCCGGGCTGGATGTCGATATTGGCCAGGATGGACGTGGCCAAACTCTGGCCGGCAGCCGTACGCAGCACAGCACCGGTGTCGGTCGAGTCATTGAAGTTGACAAACGTCACCATGTCCTCGTCGACCTGAGAGGTGAGCTTCGACACGTCGTCCTTGAGCACATAGGTGATATTGGACCCACTGAGCAGCGACACGTCGGCACGCACGTTCATGGTGTTGTTACGGCTGATTACCGAAGCGTCAAGATCGGCAAAGGCTTTGCCGAAGATTTCACTGTAACGCTTCTGTTCTGTACCGATAAACTGCACATTCCGACCGCGCATGCGCAGGTCGATGAGTGGTGTGCTCATGTCTTTCAGGTTCACCGAGCCGTTCACCGTCACAGGATTTTCATTTAATCCGTAGATTTTGTAACCATCAAAGTTGATGACGTTGTTTTTCACGGGAATGGCCTCTTCCGAGAGGAGAAGTTCACTGCCATAGCGAGGCAGGCGAATACTGGCTGAATCACCAACCACATAACCGTTGACAATGGGATTGTCCATCGTACCCCCGATTTTCAGTTCGCCATCGGCATAGCCACGAAGCCTGATGAGGTTGCCGGGGATGAAAGCCGAAGCTTTGCGCAACGGGAAACGGTCGAGATTAAGGGTCAAGTTCAGCGGACTCTTCGAGGTGCTGTCGTTGAGCGCGCCATAGGCCACCGCCACGCGCGAGCCGTCCATCAAGAGGTCGGCATTGACACGCGTGCTCACTGTGGCCGGATCGATGGTATAGTTGGCCAAAAGCTTCAAATCGCCCTCACGATGGCCGTCGTATACAAAGTTCTTAACCTCGGCTTCTCCCTTACCTTCCATATTTTTGCCATCGAACGACAAATCAAAGTCGGCATTCATAGTTCCGCTCATCGACTTGAGCGATGGCACAATATTGGTCCACTCCTCTATGTGCAGGTTGGCCACATCCACATATATGTCCTCGCGCGTGGCGCCTGCAGCGCGGTCGGTACGCAGCGCCACTTTGCTCTCGCCGCTCGCCAGCGACAGGTCGGCATCGAGCATGCGGTTTTTATAGTTGTAATTGATGAAGTTGCCGTCGTTCACACTCCACTTGCGATAACCCACAATGGGCTCCGATGGGAACAAGCGCACGTTGACGGCGGTATCGGTGAGCGTGGCGTTGGCACCCAAGCGATAGCCCATCTCTTTGTCAATATTTTGCTGAGTTAACAAGAAGTCGAGCACCGACCCCTTCACCCCACCTTTGACGGTGACCTGCGCCCAGTCGTCGAGCGTGCCCCGACGGTTGCCCATGTGGCCCTCGAATGCCAGATACTTGTTCCATTCGCTGGCTTTCAGCGTCAGGGTGTCGATATTGGTTTGACCCACACTGATGGAGTGGGCCCAGCCATCAATGAAGATGTTGCTGTCGTTGCGCATGTCGAGTTGCATCTCACGGAAGTCTACCTCGTACTGCTCCAAATAACGCTGCACCAGTCCGTCACGGCCCATCTGCGCATGCATCGTGAAGGGCGGGAGGGCTTGCTTAAGGGTGTCGATATTCAGCGAGCGGGAATCGTACTGTGACTGGGCGATGGCACCCGCTTCCTTGAAGCGTCGGCTCAAGGCATCAATGCCTAATGGAGCGTCAAAGCGCAAGTGGTTGTCCTCGTTGTCAAGTGTGAAATGGGTGGTGTCGGCATTTGCTGTGAATTCGGCGCGGGCCTCTTCGGCCACTAAATGCGAATTGTTCAGGTGCCAGTCAATATCGGTAAGGTTCAGGTCCACATCGTAGTCCTGGGTACGGGGATTGATTGAACCCGAAGCGGCAAAGCGTCCTTTTCCGGCACATACGCCATTGTACATTCCCAAAGCTTGCAAGTCAAGGTCCTTGATACGGCCTTGCGCATCAAATGCATATCGGTCACCTGAGATGGTGCCGTTTATATCCACGTCGACATCGCAGTTTTTGTTGTCCGACGACAAACGCCCGTCAAACTGTCCACCGCTCATCTGCACGTCGGCACGCAAGTTGCGGTAAATGGCATTGTTGTAATTCACACTGGCCAAATCCACCTGTGCGTTGACTTTGGCATCGGGTTTGAATAAATCCGAGCCGTGACCGTGGGCTTTGACATGGCCGGTGAGGTCATTCACGCCCGACATCGGAAGCACCGACCTGACAGGGAAATGGTCGAAACGAGCATCCACATCGTAGTCCATGCTCTTGCTGTTGAACGTACCCTTTCCCACCACCTTGCCACCACCGGTGGTCATGGTGGCATCGGCAGCGATGGTGTTGCCGGCGAGCTTTGCCTTGCCTTTGAGCGACATGGGGGGCAGGTTCACCTGTTTCTGGGTGGCTTTGTCCATAATCGAGGGTTTCACCCAGTTGATATTGTCGAAGCGTGCATCCATCTCCACCTCACCACTCAGCCGTTCGGGGTCAAGGGGGTTGTTGATGATACCGCTCACGGTGGCATGGGCATATCGGGGCATGTCGGCAGTGAGGGAATTAACCTGCAGCCGCTTCATTGTGCCGCTCACATCACCTTTCACACTCACGGGGCTCACCTGTGGCACGTCTTTGAGGGCCGGACGCAGTCCGGGCGCCAGTTTTCCCACTTCTTGCAAGGCAATTTTTGAATTAGTGGTGATGTGCATTTGGCCGTTTTTATCGCCGCGCAAAAGCGCCATATCCACATTGCCATCCACATCCACATCGCTCAGCATGGTCTTGAGACGCACTCGCTTCAGGTCCACATGGGTGCTGTCCATGACGATGTGCCCCTGGCCTTCCTTGATTTCCAACCCCGAGCGTTCTCGCGCCCTGATGCGGGCCACGGTCAAGTCCACATCGGTACCGTGATTGGTCAGGTTGTCGACTGCCAAGTCTAAATCGTTCACCTCGATATAGTTCATGTCGAGGGCGTCGCCGCTGGTGGGTTTAGCGTCGTTTTGGGCATAAATAGCATGGCCGCGTGTCAAGCGCACGCTG
>JAFUWD010000051.1 GCA_017483645.1 Muribaculaceae bacterium
TGCTGCCTCTGCGCCATCTGCGTGAGCTAAATTCCCCCTCTAAGTTAGAGGGGGTGGCCGCAGGCCGGGGGCGTGTGTCCACCCGGCGAGGGTGGCGGCGACGCTGGTTGACACACTCCTCAGTCGCTTCGCGCCAGCTCCCCTAACTTAGGGGAGCAGTTGCGTTGTCGCCGGCTTAGGGGGAGGAGTTCCTGTGATGCTGGCTATTTCACGGAGATTTCGCTGACAACGGAGAAAGATTATAAAATATATTCTGCTGCCTCTGCGCCATCTGCGTGAGCTTAATTCTCCCATAGTTTATGGGAGGGATTCCAGCGATGGTGGGCTTACGGCAGCACAATATCGTCGAGCCAGGCATTGTCGCTCATGCGGCACAGGTCCACATAGGCGTCGATACCGGGCAGGATGCCGTTTTCGGTGAATTGCCAGATGGTGTAGCTGCCCTCCCAGTTGATGGTGGGCGGCTGTGTGGAGTAGCGCCCGATGTAAAGGTGGTATTTGTTGAAGTGTGGCGCCAGATTTTTATTATAAAACTCCATGGTGGAATAAATCATGGGTTTCACGCCGTAGTGCCGCTCGATGAGCCCGGCCATTTTGCTTACGCTGTCGATGAGTTGGCTGCGTGTCCAGGAGCCGCGGGTTTCCACATCGAGCATGGGGATGAGGTCCTGGCTTCCCTTGGGCGCGTGTGCTGCGAAATTGGCCATCTGCCGGTCGATGGGGGCGGTGGTGGTGAGATAGTGGTAACTGCCCACGAGCAGGCCGTAGTGGTGGGCCATGGTGAGGTTGAAGCCGTAGTGCTGCGAGGTGTAGGTGGCGCCCTCCGAGGCTTTGATGTAGACGAAAAGCAGGTCTTTGTCGGCCGTGAGTTTTTTCCAGTCGATGTTTCCCTGGTGGCTTGAGATGTCGATGCCGTGGTAGCGTGCCTGGGGATTGCGCGGAGGGATGTTGTGTGCGGCATGCCCCTGATGCGAAGCGTTCTGGCATCCCCAGCCGGCCATCAGCATCGCTGCCGTGGCCATCATGACGAGCAGGCATTGTGTGGCATGTTTAATCATTGTCGGCCGAGCTCTTATTGGTTTTCTTTCCTTTCTGCTGAGCTTTGCGTATGCTGTCGTTGCGCTGGCTGGCGGCGAGCTGTTGTTTCTGCTGTTTCACCTGCTCTTGGCGTAGCTGAGTGCGTGACTTGACAGCGGTTTTTGCCATTTCATTCTTAGCGGCTGCCGCCTTCTCTTTCTCGGCTTTCTCTTTGGCTGCCTTTTCTTTAGCCGCTTTTTCCTTGGCCGCCTTCTCTTTCTCGGCTTTCTCCTTGGCTGCCTTCTCTTTCTCGGCTTTCTCTTTAGCTGCCTTCTCCTTAGCTGCTTTCTCCTTGGCCTTGCGTTCTTTCTCGGCTTTGGCCTTGGCGTCTTCCTCGGCTAATTTCTTGGCGCGTTCTTTGGCTTTGCGTTCTTTCTCAGCCCTGGCTTTTGCCTCCTGCTCTTGTTTTTTCGACATGGCAGGCTCGGGCGTGTCGACTTTTCCTGGACGTTCTTTCTTGTCGACCTCGTCACTGGCTTTGCGCTTGCTGCCCTTCAGTTTGTTGTCCTTGATGAGGATGTCGGTGAGCGAGCAACCCTTGTTGAAGCGACACAAATCCACGGGGTGGTCGATGCCCGAGATACGCCCTTTCTCGGAAAACTGCCACAGGGTCCACTTGGCGCCACAGCTCAGTTGAGGCTCGCTGGTGGCATAGCGGGCAATGAAGAGCGGATAATCGGCAAACGCCGCTCCCAGCAGATTGTTGAAAAACGAGCTGCTGGTGTAGATCATCGGGCGGCAGCCGTAGTATTCCTCCACCAAGTCGGCAAACACCTTGACGCTGTCGCGCAGTTGCTGCGCTGTCCATCCCTGACGGGTTTCCACGTCGATGAGCGGGATGAGGTCTTGGTCGGATTTTTTGACTGAGCGCTTGAAATTCTCAAATTGGTCCTTGATTCGCGAGCCCGTGCGCAGGAAGTGGTAGCTGCCCACCTTGATGCCGTGCTTGCGGGCGTTCTCCATGTTGTAGGTGTAGTGGCGCGAGGTGTAGGTGGCGCCTTCGGTGGCCTTGACGTAGACAAACTTGATTTTTTTGTCGCGTGCTGTGGCGCGCCAGTCGATATCCTTCTGATAGCTCGACACATCGATGCCGTCGTACACCAGTTTGGGGTCGTGGTCGTGGTCGAGGTCGATTTGCTTGTCCTGTGCTGCTGCCGGAAGCGAACCGACAACCATGGCCAGCAAGAATATCGTATATAGGAGTATGCGCATCAAGTCACCTTTTTTCGTCGACAAATTTACACAGAATTTTTGGGAATTAGTCCACGTCATGCTAAAAAAGTAGGGAAGCCCGTCATTTTTGTGCCACATCGCCTGCCGGCAGGTCATCGGTGGAGCTTGGCGCGGATGGCCTGAAGAAGCCCTTCGTGCTTGAGCACCACCCCCAGCATGAGCAGTAAAATCAAGGTGCGAACACTGGTGGTCACCCACACGTTCTGGTCGGGCACCAGCATCATGAGCGCAGTGAGCGCGGCGGCCAGCAGCGTGTAGAGGCCGATTTCGCGCATGGGGTAGGCGATGGGGTTGTAGTGCTGTCCCACCAGGTAGCTAAGGGTCATGGCTGTGCCGTAGCCCGCCACTCCGGCCCATGCACATGCCATGTAGCCGTATTGTGGCACAAACACCACATTGATGGCGATGAGCACCAGGCAGCCGATGCCCGAGAACCATGCCCCCCAGATGGTCTTGTCGATGAGCTTGTACCAGAACGACAGGTTGAAGTAGACGCCCATCATGATTTCGGCGGCCATGACGATGGGCACCACTTTCAGGCCTTCCCAGTAGTCGGGGGCGATGATGCGTTTGAGCACATCAATCCACGCCATCACGGCCAAGAATGCGATGAGGGTGAAGACGATGAAGTATTTCATGGCCTTGGCCAGCACCTCGGGATTGTCCTTGCTGGTGCTGTTGCCGAAGACGAAAGGCTCGTAGGCATAGCGGAAGGCCTGCGTGATCATGGCCATAATCATGGCTATTTTCACGGCGGCCCCGTAGATGCCCAGTTGCTGGCGGCCGTCGGCCCCGTCGTAGATGTTGAGGAAAAACATCTTGTCGAAAGCCTGGTTCAGGATGCCCGCGATGCCCAGCAGCAGCAATGGCCAGGCATAGCGCAGCATGCGCCGGCAAAGTTCGCGGTCAAAGCGCCAGGGCACTGCCGTGATTTCGCGCCACAGCAGCAGGGTGGTGACCACGGTGCACAGCAGGTTGATGTAGAACACGAAGCCCACGTCGAGGGTGAATTGCTCGTCGTAGATGCCAAACAAATTGAGCTTGAAGTAGGGCAGCACCACCAGGTAGAGCAGGTTGAGCAAGATGTTCAGCCCGATGTTGAAAAGCCTGATGGCCACAAACTTGATGGGGCGTTTGGTGAAACGCAGATAGGCAAACGGAATGCATTGGAAAGCGTCGAGGGCCACGCACACTGCCATCACGCCCACAAACGACGGGTGGTCGGCGTAGTGCATGGCACTGGCGATGGGTTCCAGCAACAGCAGCACCAGCACGGCGAAGAGTGCAGCCACCGAGCCCACCATCATCATCGATGTGGAATAGGTGCGACGGCTGTCGGCATCGTCGCGGCCCATGAAACGGAAAAAGGTGGTTTCCATTCCGAAGGTGAGCAACACCAGCAGCAGCGCTGTATAGGCATAGATATTGGTCACGACACCGTATTCGCCTCCCGAGGCGGCAAATTTTGCCGTCTGGATGGGAACAAGCAGATAATTGATAAATCGGCCGGCGATGCTGCTCAGGCCGTAGATTACGGAGTCTTTGGCAAGGGATTTGAGACTGGGCACTTCGTGATGGAATTGGGTGTGGGTAATGTAATGATATCGTCAGGAAAACAACGAGCCGGGCGCACTTGGGCGCTCGCGGCGCAGGTGGTCGTAGGCCAGCTAGGTCACCTCGCGGCCTCGAGGGGTGCGCTTGATGAAACCTTCCTTGATGAGATAAGGCTCATAAACCTCCTCAACAGTGCCGGCATCCTCGCTCAGGGCGGTGGCGATGGTGCTGATGCCCACGGGGCCGCCACCAAACTTGTCGATGATGGTGAGCAGAATCTTGTTGTCGATTTCGTCGAGGCCGTATTTGTCGATGTTGAGCGCTTCGAGGGCGTAGCGGGCGATGGCGGTGTCGATTTTTCCGCTGCCTTTCACCTGGGCAAAGTCACGCACACGCCGCAGCAGCGAATTGGCGATGCGGGGCGTGCCGCGGCTGCGCAGGGCAATTTCCCGGGCGGCATCGTCGGTGATGGGCACCTGCAGCAGGCGTGCGCTTCGCTTGACGATGCCCTCAAGCACCTCGTGGCCGTAATATTCCAGATGGCAGTTGATGCCGAAACGGGCACGCAGGGGCGACGTGAGCAGGCCGCTGCGGGTGGTGGCGCCGATGAGGGTGAACGGCGGCAGCGTCAGCTGCACCGAGCGCGCTCCGGGCCCTTTGTCAATCATGATGTCGATGCGGTAGTCCTCCATGGCGCTGTAGAGGTATTCCTCCACGATGGGGCTGAGACGGTGAATCTCATCGATGAAAAGCACATCGTTCTCGTCGAGCGACGTGAGCAGGCCGGCCAGGTCGCCGGGCCTGTCGAGCACCGGGCCGCTGGTGACCTTGAAGCCCACGCCCAGCTCGTTGGCGATGATGTTGCTCAGTGTGGTCTTGCCCAGTCCGGGAGGACCGTGAAACAAGATGTGGTCGAGCGCCTCGCCACGTAAGCGTGCCGCTGCCACAAACACTTTGAGGTTCTCAATGATTTTCTCCTGCCCGGAGAAGTCGCCAAACCGCTCGGGACGCAGCGCCCTCTCAAAATCCTGGTCGCTGTTGAGCCGCTCGTTGCGTATGTCAAAATTGTCTTCCATTTCAGTTTACAAAGTTAATGAAATTCATGCAATCCGACCAACCGATGGCTCATTTATTTTGTTAAAAGGGTGTGCGGGCCTTGAAATGTTGCCGCCCGGATAAAATAAAATGCAGGGTCGGTGCGTTTTATTGTTTAGAACCAATATGTGTTCCATATAATATGCGACGAACCATCTATCACATTCTCATAATGACCATTCTGGCTGCTATGGCGGCCGGAACCACGGCCTGCAAAACCGCCAAGTTGAAAGATGCCGACGAGGCGCTGGAGCGAGGCGAATACAACGATGCGGCCAACATCTATCGCAAACTCTATAACAAATACAAGCACCGCGACGACCGATGGCTTCGCGGTGAGGTGGCCTTCAAGATGGGTCTGTGCCACCGGGCCTTGAACCAGGGTTCGCGTGCGGCGGCGGCATTCCAAAACGCCCTGCGCTATGAGTATGAGGATTCTTCGGCCTTCCTCTATCTGGCCGAGGCTCAACAACGGCTGGGGCACTACAAGGAGGCCATCGACAATTATAACCGCTACCTTGAAATCAAGCCCGGCAACTGGCAGGCGCAGAACGGTATCAGCGGATGCCGGCAGGCCCCCAAGTGGAAAAAAGAAGGCTCGCGTTACATCGTCAAGAGTGCCAAACTCTTCAATTCGCGCCGTGCCGATTTCTGCCCCATGTTTCTGGGGACGGAGTTCGACCAACTCTATTTCACCTCGTCGACCGAAAAGGCCACTGGCGACCTCAAGAGCGAAATCACCGGAACCAAGAAGAGCGACATCTTTTTCTCTAAAAAGGACGACAAGGGCAAGTGGGGACGACCCGAGGCGGTGGAGGGAGAACTCAACAGCGATCAGGATGAGGGGGTGACCTCGTTCAGCCCCGACGGGTCGACGATGTATCTGGCCAAAGCTGTGCGCAAGAACGCACCCAGCACGGTGGAGATCTACACAAGCAGCCGCAGCGAGGCGTCGTGGAGCGCCCCACAGCGCTTCGAAATCACGGCCGACACGCTCAGCGCTTATGGCGACCCGGCCGTCAGCCCCAGCGGCACCTATCTTTACTTTGCCAGTGATATGCCCGGCGGACAAGGCGGCAAGGACTTGTGGCGCATCAACATCAAGGACAAACACGGCACGCTGGAGAATTTGGGCGACCAAATCAATACGCCCGGCAACGAGCGGTTTCCCTATATGCGCACCGACAGCATCTTGTATTTTGCCAGCGACGGCCATCCCGGCATGGGTGGTTTGGACTTGTTCAAGGCCACGCTGCAGCCCTCGGGGAAGTGGTTCATCGAGAATATGGGCTCGCCCATGAACTCACCCGACGACGACTTCGGTATCACCTTTGGCGAGGGCGAGAGCGGCTATTTTTCGAGCAACCGCGGCGACGCGCGAGGGTACGACCATATTTTCTCGTTTGAGAAGCCCGACCTCAAGATTTGGATTAGCGGGCTCGTGCTCGACAAGGACGACGAGCCGGTGCCTAATGCGGTGATTCGCATCGTGGGCGATGACGGCAGCAACCAAAAGGCAGCCGGCAAGCCCGATGGCTCGTTCCGATTCGATTTGCAGCGAGGGGTGAAATATGTGATGATGGCCGGTGCACCGGGCTATCTCAATGGCAAACAGCAATTTGAAAGCGACCCCGAAGAGGCCGACGCCGAATACGGCGTGGACTTTGTGTTGGCTGCTATCACCAAGCCGCAGGTCATCGAAAATATTTTCTACGACTACGACAAGGCCACGTTGCGACCCGAGTCGAAGGAAGCTCTCGACGAGATGGTGCAGGTGATGAAGGACAACCCCAACATTGCCATCGAAATGGCCGCCCACACCGACCGCGTGGGCTCGGAGAAATACAACGAGGGGTTGTCGCAGCGCAGAGCCAAGAGCGTGGTGGACTATCTGGTGGCTCACGGCATATCACGCGACAGGCTGGAGCCTCACGGCTATGGCAAAACCCGCCCCAAGACAGTGACCAAGCGCATTAACAAGCAGTATCCGCAATTTGAGGAGGGAACATTGCTCGACGAGGCGTTCATCGCCACGCTCAGCGACGAAGACAAGGCCGCGGCCGACCAAATCAACCGCCGCACCGAGTTTCAGGTGCTTACCACCACTTATCAGATGTATTGATGCCCAGGGCGCGCAGAGAGTGAGCAACGCTCAGTTGAAGTAGGTCTTCATCAGTGCTTTCACCCGCGGTGCCAGTCGCAGGATGGTGAACATGGTGCAGCATGCCATCAGGGCAAACACGATGTCCATGATGCCCACCAGCGTGTGTAGCGGAATCACAGCACCCACCACCAGCATAATCAGGTAATAATAGCTGTAATAGCGCTCCTTGCCGGCTCCGAACAGGAAATTGGTACATTTTTGGCCGTAGTAGCTGTAGGAGAACATGGTGGAAAAGGCAAAGCAGAACACGATGATCAGCAGCAGGTACTGTCCGATGCCGGGCAGCAGCTGGTCGTAGGCTCCCAGCGCCACGTACAACCCCTTTACATTGGTCAGCCCGGCGTAGTTGCCGGCCATGATGATGGGGATGGAGGTGAGCGTGCAGATGAATCCCGAGTCGATGGCGGGGGCTATCATGGCGATGAGGCCTTCGCGAATGGGGTCGTTGTTCTTCGACGCACCATGCATCATCGAGGCAGTACCGATGCCGGCTTCGTTGACAAATGCCGCGCGCCGAGCACCGGTGAGAGCCACAAAGGCAAAAGCCCCGAAACCGGCTTGCATCGAGAAGGCTCCCTCAAAGATGGCCTTGAACACACCCGGCAACAAATCGTAGTTCATCACCATGATGACAACCACCAGCACAAAATAGATGGCCACCATCACGGGCACGATGCGCGAGGCCCACTTGGCAATGCGCGTGATGCCTCCCAGCACCACCACACTCACCAGTGCTGCGATGGTAACCCCCATGATGGTGCGCACGATCACTGTGTCGGGCAACTGCAGCACGGTGGTGAACGACTCCACCAGCTGATTGGCCTGCATGAAACACAGCGTGCCGATGAGGCCGAAGATGGAAAACGCAACGGCCAGCGGACGCCATTTGCGTCCCAAGCCTTCCATTATCATATACATGGGGCCGCCTTGCACTTCTCCGTTGGAGTCGCGTCCCTTGTACATGATGGACAGGGCGGCCTCAAAGAATTTCGTCGACATACCCACAATGGCGCTCACCCACATCCAGAAAATCACGCCCGGGCCACCGATGGTGAGCGCTATGGCCACACCGGCGATGTTGCCCATGCCCACGGTCGAAGCGATGGCACTGAGCAAGGCCTGGATGGAGCTGATTTGTCCCGATTCTTTGCCACTTTCGGCGGCCTGCTTATGGCGCAATGCCCTGATTGACCACGGCAAACGGCGCAGTGAAACGGCTCCGGAATAAAAAAACAGGAACAATCCGCCGCCCACGAGCAGCACAAATTCGGGATATCCGCAAATGACGTCGCTTGCGTCGATAATCCATTGACTGATGTTGTCTAAAAACTCTTGCATGTAATGATTGTAATCTCTGAAACTGATAATGAAAGTTGATTTATCGGGCTTGTCTCCGGTTAAGACGATTGTTTTGATAATCGCGGTACTTGTCGCTGTTGTATGCGTCGTTGCCGTAGCCAGCGTTGTTAAACTCGTCCTCTTCGTCCTCTTCGTTGCCGGTTTTCTTGTCGTCCTTGCGTTTGAGCTTGTTGCGGCTGGCCTCGGGGCGGTTCTTCTTGATGGCCTCGGGCTTTTGCATGTCGATGGCTGTGGCATAGATGTCCCACGCTTCGTCCACGTCCCAATTGCGGCGCAGGTTCAGGCGTTTGGGGTAATAATACACTTCTTCGGGCTGCAGGTGCTGGGCGTAGTTGCCGGTGTCCCATTTGTCGTTTCCATTGCGGTCTTTGACGAGCCGCACGTAGTAGGTCCCTGGCAGTACATTCACCATGTCGAAGCCCCCGTCTGTCACCGGCACATGCTGCACCACCCGCTCGCTGCCGTCGAGAAGTTCGGCAAATGCGCCGTTCTCCACATTGACAGTGAAATACAGATTGGCGTATTCTTCAGGACCTCTCACTTTGAACTCCTTGGTGAACGGTTCGTTGGAGGTGCCATAGACTGATGTCAAGGCCAGTGTGTCGATGGTAAGTCGATAAGTGGAGTCGGGGATGAGGGACAGCGGCAGATTGTAGCGCAGGGGGTTACAGTCGTCGCCCCTGACAAACTGAGGCAACCGGTCGACGGCGTGCCAAAGTGTGTCGTGTTTCATTTCCAGGTGGATGCCGCTGTGTTCGATGTGAGCCAGCGGTTCGTCGATGGTGATGCTCAGCGAGTCACCTATGTCCAGATTGTCGGTTTTTCCTAAGCCCAGGGTAAGATGGCGAACGGTAGTCTTGGTGCCCTGTCGCAACTCCTCCAACTCGTCCTCGTCGAGGTCGCGGCCGGCCTCCAGAGCTTTGTCGCGCTTGTCGCGCAGTTGTTTCATACGTTTCTCCAGTTGCTCACGTTCTTTGCGCTCCTTGGCCTCCTGCTTGATTTGCGCCCCGGTCTTGCGAAGGGCAAAGGTCACGGTGTCGGTTTTCTCTGTCAGTCGGTCGGTGGAGTCGGTGCGCAGATAGGTCATGGCCACCACAATGCTGTCGGCTTTGATGAGCGTGGAGTCGGTGAGCCAGTACACCAGCGAGTCGCGGGCTGCCCGTCGTTCCAGACAGTACCATTCGGGCTCGTGTAGGGCGGGCTTGATAATGTCCAGTGTGGGCAGGGTGTCGCTCGGAGCGGCCATCAAAATGTGTAGCTTGTTGTCGGCGAGGCGACTGGTGGTTTTGAGATATTGTGGACGGAAGTTCTCGTTGAAAACGCTCAGCAGCAGGTCGTTGGGCAGGAAGTCGGTGTGCGTGGCACTGTAGACCGAATCCACCTTGTGGTCGAAGGTGAAGATGGTGTCCTGTGAAGTGAATTGGCTGGTGCTGGGCACAATCACCTCGTCGAGGAAGGCAAAATCCTCGGTGCGTGCCATCCGGTAGTCACCGTCCACATCGTTCAGTGCGAAAATGTGGTAACGTCCGGGCTTGAGGTTGCGCAGGGTGAACTGTCCCTTGTCGTTGGTTCGGCTGATGCGGTCGAAGGGTAACTTGGTGAGGGCCGAATCATTGAGGTTGCTGTGAAGACCCACGATGATGTGCTGCATGGGCTCAAGGTCGCGTGCCCGCAAGGCGATGCCGCTCACGGCCAGTGAGTCGATGGTGTCGCCGGTGGCAAAGGCAAACGTGTAGCCCTCGAGCGGGTTCCCCTCGTTGAAATCCTCAATAGCGTCGGAGAAGTCGATGCAGTAGGTGGTGTTGGGAATCAGCGTGTCGCGAAATTCCACGGTCACTTTCTTTCCCTGCCCCCTCACCAAAGCCATTTCGTGTTGAACGGGTGAGATGACTACTTTTTTCTGCTGGTCCTTGAGGGCAATGTATTCGTCGAATGTGATTTCCACTTTGTTGCCCTTTACGCGTAAGGCTCCCTGCTGGGGTGAGGTTTTCACCACACGGGGTGGGGTATAGTCCATCGGGCCGCCTTCGGGCGAGCCGATAGCAGCACACGACCACATGAGCAGTCCCATGAGGGTCGCAACGACAAGATGTTTGGTGTGAACCAAATTCATATTGATGGCGCAAAGTTACGAATAAGCGAGCGCAGAACAAAATGAAAAACGCAGATTTTCATTTTTTATGCCGAGCGGGAGTAACTTGGGCGCAGCCAACGTTCGAATAAGCGAGCGCAGAACAAAATGTTGTGCAAGGCGAATGCAATGAAACATTTTATAAAATTGCTGAGCCGATGCCATTATGATGTAAACTTTTTTGAGCTTTTTCAAGCGACAGCCGCTATGGCCATCGCCTGTATCTATTTGAATTTGCTGTAGTCTTCAAACCACTCTTGCTTTTTCTTGCGCTTGCGGGAATACTTCGTTTTCTCGCGGCGTTCTTTATAGTCAAGGTAGTCGAAGTACATTTCCCTGACAGGCTCTTTTACAACAACCCATAAAATCCTTGCGACCACATAAACAGCAGTGAGAAGGCAAAAGAGCAGCACCCCATAGAATAGCACCATGAGGATTAGCATAGTCAAACTGCCGGGTATTTCTGGAAAACAGTAAATCATCGCTGTTGTTTTTTATTTAGACAGCATTTTTTGTGCCAAAGTTCAATATGAGGGCAGATAACTGTCACGGTTGCCTGCCGCACCCTGCGTCTTCGGTGGGTTTTGTTGAGAAAAAACTTGCAGGTTCGGCCCATAAAGGTTAATTTTGTAACCACAAACCATAACCGGAAACCATGAATCAAATAGCAGACCGCATCCAGGCTTTGGCGCCCAGCGCCACGTTGGCCATGTCGCAAAAGAGTGCCGAACTGCGTGCGCAGGGCATCGACGTAATCAATCTTTCGGTGGGAGAACCCGATTTTCACACTCCCGACCACATCAAGCAAGCCGCAAAACAGGCAGTGGATGATAATTTCTCGTTCTACACGGCCGTGCCTGGTTATATGTCGCTTCGTCAGGCGATTGTCGATAAATTGCAGCGCGAGAACGGGCTGACTTTCACGCCCGACCAGATTGTGGTGGGCAACGGAGCCAAGCACGAGTTGTGCAATGCTGTGATGGCGCTGGTCAATCCCGGCGACGAGGTGGTGATTCCCACCCCCGCGTGGGTGAGTTATGTGCAGATGGTGAATTTGGCGGGTGGCAAGAGTGTGCTGGTGCCTGCTACCATCGAGCAAGACTTCAAGGTGACTCCGGCCCAGCTTGAAGCGGCCATCACCCCACGTACCCGCCTGGTGATTATTTGCTCGCCGTCGAATCCCTCGGGGGCAGTCTATAGCCGTGATGAGCTGAACGGTTTGGCACAGGTGCTTGCGCGTCATCCGCAAGTGATGATCGTGGCCGACGAAATCTATGAGCACATCAACTATGTGGGCCGGCATGAGTCCATCGCTCAATTTGAGTCGGTGCGCGACCGCGTGGTGATTGTCAATGGTGTGTCGAAGGCCTATGCCATGACCGGATGGCGCATCGGCTATATCGCCGCGCCGTTGTGGCTCGCCAAGGCTGTGACCAAGTTGCAAGGCCAGTACACCAGTGGAGTGTCGTCGATTGCTCAAAAGGCAGCCGAGGCCGCCTATCGTGGCTCGCAGGAGTGTGTTGAGCAGATGCGGCAGGCTTTTGAGCGTCGTCGCGACCTGATTGTGGGCCTGCTCAAAGAGATTCCCGGAATGCAACTGAACGTCCCGCAAGGTGCGTTCTATGTGTTCCCGCAGGTGACTGCTTTCCTGGGCAAGCGTGCCGGTGACAAGCTGATGGAAACCGATACCGACTTGGCGCTCTATCTGCTCACCGAGGGGCACGTTGCCACGGTGGCGGGCAGTGCGTTCAGCTGCCCCGGCTATTTGCGTCTCAGTTACGCCACCAGCGACGATAACCTCATTGAGGCCGCGCGCCGCATTGCCGAGGCGTTGGGAAAATTGCAATAATCACAATTTTTCTCGTTTTATTGGATTTCAATCAGGGCATCGGGAGCGTAGCCGTTCTCAATGCCTTGCTCCACATAGCCCAGTTGGTTCACACACATGCGGGTGCTGCCCACCTGTATGCCACGTGCGCCATTGTAATGGGTGTGGCCGAAAATCCATGCGTCGATTGACTGCGATGTGATGTACTGCTCCAGCGGAACGATGAAGGCGTTGGTGAGGCCGTTGCTCTGATAGCGCGGGTCCTCGGCCTGAACAGGGCAGTGGTGGGTCACCACCACGCGGTGAGGTGCGTCGCTGGCCTGCAAAGCCGCAGTGAGCCAGGCCATGCAGTGCTCGTGCAGCGGGGTGTAGTCGCCTGCCCGGAGTTGGCGCCCGGAAAACACCGACCGCTTGAAGTCGGCCATATAACGCTCGGCCAACACCTCGTCGACCGGGCCGATACGGCTCCACAATGTGGTGAAAAACAGTTCCACATCGCCCATGCGCAGGCTTCTGTTGTTCAGGTATCGCACGTTGGAGCGCAGCGGTAATTCCCAGTCGTCGATACATTCATCTATGGGCAGGCCACCGTAAAACTCATGGTTGCCGGGCACGATGAGCGTTTGCTCGTAATGGTCGGCACACCAGTCGAAAAATTCGTGACGGGTGGTTTCTTTCCTTCCCAGCACATGGATGTCGCCGGCCATCACCAGCACGTCGGCCACCACGCCGAGGGGGTGCTGGTGCAGATAGTGGCTGTTGGCATGAAATTCCAAGTGCAAATCGCTGACGTATTGTATCTTCATAGGTTTTGGTCTGTTTTAGTCGTTAGGATTGTAAAAAATACCGCCCACGAGAGTCAGATATTCGGGAACAAGGCCTTGTTGGCTCCATTTCAAGTCGATGCCCAGCAGGTTGTGTGCCGTTTGGGCGATGTCGAAACCGTAGGCCTCGAGTGAGGGGCGCACCCAGTCGGGATGGCGACAGGGTTGGCCGTCAATGCGTGCGCAAGGCTCGTCGCCACAATACGGACACATGCCTGTGAATCCGAAAGCCTGTCCGTCGAGTTGCTGTTCTTGTTCCAATAATTGCTTGTTCATCGTGGTCATGACGGGGCGCAGCAGTGTATGTACCTCGCTGATGGGTAGGCTGGTGTCGGCCGGAACAATTTTGACTCCCACAATGAGTACTTGCGAATACCGCTCCAATATGGTGAGCGGGTCGTGGTCGAAGGGAGGGCAGCCGTAACGCCGGCCATAGTTGTGGCACTGGCGGCAATAGCCCAAAAACTCCTCGGGGCGTCGGTAGTGCGAAATATAGGTGGCAGCGTCGATGTGGGCGGTGAGCCGTTGGGTAGTGTAACTGAAATCGTAAGGCATATTAAAAAAGGTGGTTGACTTAGTGCGACAAATAATAGAGCATGTAGCCAGCGGCGGCCACTTGAACGGCAAGGATGGCCGGAATGCCGTAGCGGAACTTGCGGTGCAGGGTTTTGTGGCGCCAAACGAGCATGCCGGCCCACGCGCCGGGACTGCCGCCCAATGCTGCCAGCGCAAGCAGTGTGCGCTCGCTGATGCGCCTGCGGTGGTGCAGGGCTTTCCATTTGTCGATACCGAATATGGCAAATGCCACCACGCTCATGGCGGCAACGTAGACAAGAAGGGCGAGTGAAAAGCGGGCTGCAGTCATGGTTGCGTTGTATTGATGCAAAGTTAAGAATTTTAATTTTCCTGTGCAATGAAAAGCCCCGAATGGCATGCGAGTCATCCGGGGCAGTGTGTGGTTGAACCGGTGTGGTGCCGGTCGTTGATTAAGAGTCGATGTTGGCGTAGGTGGCGTTCTCTTCGATGAAGCGGCGTCGCGGTTCCACGTCCTCGCCCATGAGCATCGAGAAAATGCGGTCGGCCTCGGCGGCGTCCTTGATGTTGACGCGTTTGAGCATGCGGTTTTCGGGGTCCATGGTGGTTTCCCACAGCTGCTCGGCGTTCATTTCACCAAGACCTTTGTAGCGCTGCACTTTCACTTGGTCCTCATTGCCAGCGGCATAGCGGTCGATGAATTGTCGCAGTTGCACATCGTTCCAGCAGTACTCCGAGTTGTTGCCCTTGGTGGCACGGTACAGCGGTGGGGTGGCGATATAAAGGTAACCGTTCTCAATGATGGGTCTCATGCGACGGAAGAAGAACGTCATGAGCAGAGTGGCGATGTGTGCGCCGTCCACGTCGGCATCGGTCATGATGATGATGCGGTGGTAGCGCAGACGGCTCAAGTTGGCCTCTTTGGGGTCTTCCTCGGTGCCGATGGTAACACCCAAAGCTCGGAAAATGGTCACCACCGAATCGCTCTCGAACACCTTGTGGTCCATAGCCTTCTCCACGTTGAGGATTTTTCCTCGCAACGGCAAGATGGCCTGGAACTGCCTGTCACGGCCTTGCTTGGCCGAGCCGCCTGCCGAGTCACCCTCGACGAGGAAAAGCTCGCTCAGAGCCGGGTCTTTCGACGAACAGTCGGCCAGTTTGCCGGGCAGTCCACCACCGGCCAGTGGCGACTTGCGCTGCACCTTCATGCGGGCGCTTTGTGCGGCATGGCGCGCTGTGGCGGCGAGAATCACCTTCTCCACAATGGCTTTTGCTTGGGCAGGATGCTCCTCCAGGTAATTGGTGAGAGCCTCGCGCAGGCTGGTCTCGACGGCGCCGATGACCTCGGTGTTGCCCAACTTGGTCTTGGTCTGTCCCTCGAATTGCGGTTCAAGCACTTTCACCGAGATAACGGCGGTGAGGCCTTCACGGAAGTCTTCGGGCTTGATTTCCACTTTCACCTTTTCCAGCATTTTGCTGTCTTCGGCATATTTTTTGAGCGTGGAGCCCAAACCGCGACGGAAGCCGGTGAGATGCGTGCCACCCTCGATGGTATTGATATTGTTGACAAATGAATAAATGTTTTCGTTGAACGACGTGTTATAGGTCATGGCCACCTCCACAGGGATGCCACCCTTGTTGGCGGTGATGTGGATGACATCGCGAATCAGTGGCTCCTTGCTGGCGTCGATGTATCGCACAAACTCGTCGAGTCCCGTGCTTGAGTAGAAATTCTCGGTACGCGGTGTGCCCTCTTCGTTTTTGTCGCGCAGGTCGATGATGGTGAGCGACACGCCGGCGTTGAGGTAAGCCAAATCGCGCAGGCGGTTGGCCAGGATGGCGTAGTCATAGACGGTGGTCTGGAAAATCGTTCCATCGGGGTGGAAAACGACTGTGGTTCCATGCTCGTCCTCGCTGCATTCGCCTATCACCTTTACTTCGGTGGTGGGCTTGCCAAAGGCATATTCCTGCATGTAGATTTTGCCCTCGCGGCGCACCTCGGCGCGCAGGTAGTCGCTCAGCGCGTTCACGCAGCTCACGCCCACGCCGTGCAGACCGCCTGACACTTTGTACGACCCTTTGTCGAACTTGCCGCCGGCATGCAGCACCGTCATGACCACTTCGAGCGCGCTCTTGTGCAGCTTTTCGTGCTCGTCGACGGGGATACCGCGTCCGTTGTCCCTCACGGTGATGGAATTGTCCTCGCCGATGGTGACCGTTATGGTGTCGCAATAGCCAGCCAGAGCCTCGTCGATGGAGTTGTCAACAACCTCGCTCACCAAGTGGTGCAAACCCTTGATGTGCGTGTCGCCGATATACATGGATGGACGTTTGCGCACGGCCTCAAGTCCTTCCAAGACTTGAATGTTATGCGCGGAATACTCTTGGTTTTCTTGCTCTTCTACGTTGAAATCTTCAGCCATAATTCGTTTAAAAATGTGCAAAATTGGGGCTCTCGCCCAAAAACATACAAAATTACATAAAAATGGGCTAACACGAAAATTATGGAATTATAAAAAACTATAATTTTTCGACAAAAACACTGCTTGGGGTGACATTGCCGGACTTTTTGTTAACTTTGTGGTGTATTTGTGCTGTCTGGACATCATGAACCGCGAAATTTTCCATATTGCCTTGCCGGCCATCGTGGCCAATATTGCCATTCCGTTGCTCGGGCTGGTCGATACGGCTATTGCAGGCCACTTGGGCGCTCCGGCGTTTATAGGCGGTGTGACCGTGGGCGCGATGATGTTCAATCTGGTGTACTGGAATTTCGGATTTCTGCGAATGAGCACGTCGGGGCTCACTGCACAGCGCTATGGTGCCCGCGACGACCAGGGAGCGGCACACATTTTGGCGCAGGCTTGCCTGTTGGCGGCGTTCATTGCGGTGGCCCTCATGGTGCTGCAACGGCCGCTTGAGTGGCTGGCGTTGGCAGTCATCGGGCCGTCGGATGAGGTGACCGGGCTGGCCCGTTCATATTTCAGACTGGTGATTTGGGGCGCTCTGCCCACGCTGGTGATGATGGCCGTGAAGGGGTGGCTGCTGGGAATGCAGGACTCCCGAGGAGCCATGTATATTTCCATCGGGGTCAATGTGCTGAATATCATTGCCAGTGTGGTCTGTGTCTACGGCTTGGGCATGGGCTTTGTGGGCATCGCGGTGGGCACGTTGGTGGCCGAGTGGCTGGGATTGGCGGCATCGGCAGGCTATTTGGCCGTGCGCTATGGCTGGGTGTCCCGCGCAGGCGAGTGGCGCGTGGGGCGATTGCTGGCCGGCGCGTCTCGCTTTTTCAGGGTGAGCGCCGATATTTTTGTGCGCAGCCTGCTCATGATGGTCATGAACCTGGCGGTGGTGTCAATAGGTGCCCGCAGCGGCGACTTGATTCTTGCCGTGAATGCCCTCATGAGTCAACTCAATATTTTCTACGCCTATTTCCTTGATGGCATCGCCTTTGCCGGAGAGGCTTTGGTAGGCAAATATGTGGGCTGTGCCGACGAAGTGCGACTGCGACAATGTGTGCGCCGTTTGTTTGTGTGGGCTGCTGTTCTCACGGTCGTGTTCACCGCTGTTTATGCCTTGCCCGAGCCTATCTTCAGCCTGCTCACCGATGAGGATTCTGTGCTGCTGGCGGCTCGGCCTTATGCTGGATGGTGCGCCTTGTTGCCCGTGGCCGGCATGGCCGCCTTTGTGTGGGATGGTGTATTTGTCGGGCTCACTTACAGCCGTGGCATGCTATGGGCAGTTGCGGTGAGCACGGCATTGTTTTTTGTGATTTATATGGCGTTGCCGGCCTCGCTGGGCAATCATCGCCTGTGGGCCGCATTCGTCATCGACCATGTAGCGCGAGGCGCCGTGCAGACCCTTCTTTATTATCAAAGACGCCTTTATCGAATAAAAAAATCGCAAAAAATAGTTTAATTGGTTGCAAATTATTAACTTTGCCAAAACAAATCAGTTGACTATGCAACAATACTGGATAAATCAAAACGGAGTGCAAGCGGGTCCTATGACCTTGGAAGAGTTACGAAACATGTCGCTCACAGCCGATGCCTATGTGTGGCGCAGCGGCCTTGAAGACTGGGTGCTTGTGACTGATCTTGAAGAACTGGCCGGAGAGGTGGTGCTTGAAGCAAAACCGGTGCCCGAGCCTGTTCGTGAAGCGGAACCGGTGCTTGAGGCGGAACCGATTTATGACAACGACGTTGTTGAAGGCGGCGAGCCCGTCGAGGCTTCTGAGCCCATGATGCCTGCTGATACTGAGGACGAGCAAGGTGACCCCGTCGCTCAGGGCGAGCCAGTCGGCTGGGGAACACCTGTGCAAAGCCCCCTCCAGCACACCATGCCCCCCATGCCGCTCGAAAGTGGTGAGCCGCGGCCCAAATGCCCGCCCACCAACTTGGTTTGGGCCATCTTGGCCACAATATTGTGCTGCATTCCCACAGGCATTGTCGCCATCATATATGCCGGCAAGGTGACATCGCGCTATCAGGCCGGCGACTATGAGGGCGCCGAGCGTGCCAGCGAGACGGGTGCTTGGTGGTGTATCGGCTCCATCATCGCCGGTATCGTGCTCTCACCCATTGTGTCGTTGCTCCAGACGCTCGCTCTCTCATGAGTTGGCGCCGCGCTATCGTTATAACGCTCATCATGGTCATTGCCGTTGTGGCAGTGACCATCTATTTTTTCTGGAATCCCGCCACGCACGGTTTCTTTCCGCGCTGCGTGTTTTTGAATCTTACCGGGCTCAAATGCCCCGGATGCGGCTCGCAGCGTGCCATCCACGCCCTGCTGCATGGCGAAGTGGCTGCAGCGTTGCGCTTCAATGCCTTTCTGCTTATAGGACTGCCTCTGCTGTGTGTCTATGCAGTGGCCGAATGGCAGCGTACGCGCTGGCCACGGTTTTATGTGGTCATGTCGTCGCGCCCGGTGCTGTGCGTCATCGTGCTGATGGTGCTGTTGTGGTGGGTGCTGCGCAACCTGTTCGGTTGCTGACGGCCACTTGTTCTACTCGAAGTTGATGAGGAAGTCAATCAGACTTTGCCCCTCGGGCAGGTTGAACTTCTTGCGCAGGCGATAACGCGCGCCTTCCACGCCGCGAACGCTCAGTGCGGTGAATCGGGCAATGTCCTTGGTGGGCAGGTTCAGGCGAAGAAGCGCGCAAAACCGCAGGTCGCTTGAGGTGAGCGTCGGGTATTGCTCTTTAAGTCGCTTGAAAAAGTCCTTGTGAACCAAGTTGAAATTGTTTTGATACAATTCCCAGAAATTGTCGCTGTCGGCATTCTCGCCCAGCTGACTCATCATGCTGGCCATGTCGGCCGGGCTGATGACGCCCTTGCGGCGCTTCTCGCGCAGGGTGTCGCGGATGTTGTCAATGGCCCGGTTGCGGGCTACGGCGTCAAGTGCCATCGATGCCACTTCCTGCGTCTTGTCGTGCAGCTGGGCTTCGAGTAGTTGCTGTTTTTGTTCGGCGATGATTTTTTCTTGCTCCATCACTTTGAGGTCTTGTTGGAGTTTTCGGTCCTCGTATTGTTTTTTCATTGCGTCGGCGGTGCGTTTGGTGCGATAGGTCACCAGTGCGTATACTCCGGCGATGAGTGCGGCGGCGTAAATGAACCACGCCCACCACGAGGCGTAAAACGGGCGCGGGCGCACAAAGTAGTAGTCGAGGGCGTCGAGTTGCGTGCCGTCGGCGCTGCTCACCGTGGCGTGCAAGTGATAAGTGCCGTATCCCAGCGAGCCATAGTCCATGGCCGGCACGTCGCGTTTGTCGGTGAGGTTGATGCCCGGTCCTGTGAGGTGGAAAGTGAACACCAATGGAGCGTAGGTGAAATTGGGGTAGGTGAGCACAAAGTCCACCGCACCGCCTGTGGTGGCCGGGTGCGCGGCAGTGGTGCTCACGGGCAGCAGACAGTAGTGGCCGTGGCCGTCGGTGCTGGTGGCGCGTGCCACCAGCAGGTGGCTCAATGTGGGCAGCTTGGCGTTGCGCTGGGCCATGTCGAGGCGTCCCACGCCATTGTTCAGGCTGAAGTAGGCCACGTTGTCACGCACGAAAACCTGTGTGCGGGTGTCGTTCACATCCAGGCCAAAGAAAGCCGTGGACACATGGTTGACCATGCGGTAATGGCCGTCGTCGTGTACGATGAGCGAGAATCCGTCGGCATCGGCCAGCCAGAAGGTGTTGCCATCGACCTCGGTGGCCGACAGCACATCGCCGTGCGTGAGCCCGTTGAGGTCGTTGTAAGGCACGATTTGGTCGTGCAGGTCGTCAAACGTGTAGAGGTGTCCGTTGCTGGAAAAAACCGTCCGTCCGCGAATTTTCATCACATGCACAGGATGCCCCACGGTGTCGGTGCCCAGCTTGTCGAAGGCTTTGACGGTGACGCTTCGCAGGTCGGGGGAGAAGCGCAGCATGTACAGTCCACGGCTCATGTGAGCGGCCCAGACGTTGCCTGCTGGGTCCACCTCGAATTGTGCCACCGGTGCGTGAAAGCCGTCGACGTCGTGCGAGTATTGCCAGCGCCCGGCCACCTGCTCATAGATTCGCAGCACGTAATAAGTCGATTCCACAATCACGTCGCGGCCGTTGATGCGGCAGCGGCACATGTTGGTGCTGCTTTGCCGCGTGCCTGAGATGGGGGTGGCGGCAGTGCCCTGTAACCACTTGGCACTCTCGTTGTTGCCCAAAATGAGCTGTCCGTCGAAGTCCGACAGGTGCCAGTTCTGTCCTTCCGAGCCGGTGATGCGCACGGTGCTGCCCGTGGCGGCCGAGTAGAGCCATGCGGCTTGGTTCGATGCGACATATAGGTCGTTGCCGTGTGGCAGCACCGCATAGACCATGCCAATCGAAGGCCCGGTGTGGTCGGGGGCGAGCAGCGAAAATCGCGAGCCGGTGCTGATGTGCGCCAAGCCCATGTCGAGTGCGGCCCAGATGTCGCCGTCGCGGTCGGCAATCAGGCCCAGCACCGTGTTGTTGCTCAGCCGGTTGCCCATGTGATAATGCCATCGCAGGTGC
The DNA here is from genome assembly GCA_017483645.1 of Muribaculaceae bacterium. Lineage (GTDB taxonomy): Bacteria > Bacteroidota > Bacteroidia > Bacteroidales > Muribaculaceae > Sodaliphilus. Next base: position 20,815 of record JAFUWD010000051.1, read on the forward strand.
CCGTCGGCCCCAATGCCGTAGATGCCTCCGATGATGGTCCCCACCACGATGGTCGAGTCGGCTGTGAGCAGTGTGGCGCGGTTGATGGCCGATGCCTTGAGTTGCGTGGCCATATCGTTGCGCCGAGGCTTGAGTTGTGAGCCGTCGTAGTCGAAGATGCCCCAGTCCGAGCACAAGATGAGGCGTCCGTTTCCTCCGGACAGCGCGGCCACGATGTGTTTTCCTCCAAATTGCTCTTTTTCAAGAAGTTTTTCAAATTTTCCTTCGTGTAAGCGATAAAAGTCGCCATAAACAATTTGGGCATAAATCTCACCGTCCACCTCGAAGAAATAGAGGGGAAGCAGCTCGTTGTCGAAGTGCGGTGTCACCCGCTTGCCGTTGTAGTCGAACCATGAGCTGAACGACTGAAAGTAGACGTGGCCGTGCTTGTCCTTGACAATGTTCCAAATCTCGTCGTTGTGGCTGTCGTAGTCCTTGGGCCAGAGCGATGTGAAGACCATCTGCCCCCGGGCGTTGCGCTCAAAGTAGCCGAACTCCTTGTAGCTGCCCACGTAGACGCGTCGACCGTCGGCCATGACCGAGCGCACGATGCCGTCGCCCGGCAGGGGTGTGAGCGTCCAGTTGTAGCCGTCGAAGCACAGCAGCCCGTCGGTGTTGCCAACGTAAATTTCTCCGTTGACTCCCTGGGCGATGTCCCAGTTTTGCAGCGCTCCCATGTAGTCGCTCTTGTGGTAATTGTGCACGATGGGCATGAATGATGCCGCCGTGGCGCAGAGTGCATGTGCCAGCAGGGGGAATGCGATGAGAAGCATACGCAGGGTGGGCCGATGGTTGCTCATGGTGTGTTTAAGGTGTTGTGGTTTACAAAATTAGGTAAATTTTTCCATTGCTGCAAGCTGAAACGTAATGAAAAAGTAGTGTAAGTTTTTTTAAAATGTTGTAAATTATCCATTTGCAAGCGGTTATGAAAATCATCGTAGAAAAATCGTAGTGTTATACAACATAAAAGTAGTGGTAAAGTAGCAGTAAATTTGCCTTCCGTTAATGAGGTGGATAATTTTGCGGCACGAACCGTGAGAAAAGGCAAATTCAACAATAATTATTCACCTTTAAAATTGAGAAATGGAAAAGAAAATCCTGACATTTTTACTGATTGTGATGTGCGCTATTGCCGCACAGGCCAAGACAGTGAAAGGAACGGTTATTGACCAAGTCAATGAGCCCGTTATTGGTGCCAGCGTGACCGTTGTGGGCACGACCAATGGTACGGTGACTGACTTCGACGGCAACTTTGTGCTCAACAACGTAGCCGACGGAGCCACCATCAAATTCTCGTTTATGGGAATGCAGGCCAAGGAGCTGAAAGCCCAAGACGTGATGAACGTCCAGCTGATGGACGACGTGAAGAACCTCGACGAGGTGGTCGTGATTGGTTATGGCTCGGCTCAGGCCAAGGACTTGACCGCTCCTATCACGGTGGTCAAGGGTGAGGACCTGCTCGCCACGCCGTCGTCGTCGCCCATGGCTGCCATGCAAGGCAAGGTGGCCGGTGTGAACGTGGTTAATAGCGGTACGCCCGGCGAGGGTCCGAAGGTGACCATCCGTGGTACCGGCTCGTTCACCGGCGGCAATCCGCTCTATGTGGTGGACGGTATGTTCTACGACAACATCGACTTCCTCAATGCCAACGACATTGCCGACATGTCGGTGCTCAAAGATGCTTCGGCAGCCGCCATCTACGGTGTGCGCGCCGCCAACGGTGTGGTGATTGTCACCACCAAGCACGGCAGCAAGAATCAGCCGGCCAAGATCACCTATAATGGATATGTGGGTATCCAGAAGGCCACCAACGTGCTGAAGATGGCCAACTCGAGCGAGTATGCCACCATGCTTCTTGAGGCTGACTACAACGCCTATGAGACTTACATGAAGAACTCCATCGACCGCTATGGCGGCAGCTATGCCAGCAGCGATTTCCACAATTGGACTTATGGCTCGAACACCGACTGGTACAGCGAATTGCTGCGCACGGCTTTGATTACCGACCACAGCCTGAGCATCACCGGCGGTGGTGAGAAAGCTACGTATTCGCTCGGTATCAACTACCTGCGTCAGGATGGTGTCATGGACGTGGAGAACTACTACAAGCGCCTGAACTTCCGCGCCGCTGTCGATTATGAGGCAACCAACTGGCTCAAGGTGGGCTTCAACGGTGTGTTCTCCAACGGCACCCAGCGCACCCCCAACAACGCCGCATGGCAGCAGGCCTTCAACGCCCCCGGCATCTATCCGGTGATGGACGAGAAAAACACGGCCACCTATCCCACCCATTACGCATCGCCCGAGAGCGTGGGATTCACCAACAACTTCTATAACCCCGTGGCCACGGCCAACTATCATAACAGCAAGAACGACGTGAACAAGTTCCTGAGCAACTTCTACGCTCAAATCACGTTCATTCCCAACAAGCTGAATTTCAAGACCAGCTATTCTTATGACTACTCGGCTATCCGCAACCGCACCTACACTCCCGAATACTATGTGAGCGCCGTGCAGCACGTCGACAAGTCGTCGGTGAGCAAGGGCGAATCGACCTACAACAACTGGATTTGGGACAATGTGCTGACGTATAAGGACACCTTTGGCGACCACAACCTGGGCGTGATGCTCGGTCAATCGGTCCGCGAGGAGAAATACCACTACCTGTATGGCATCGGCTACGGTATTGTTGACGGTGATGACGCCTATAAGTACATCAGCTCGTCGACCGACGAGGCCACGCGTCGCGCCAGCGATGATGGCTATCGCTATCGCAGCAACAGCTACTTTGGCCGTGTGAACTATGACTACATGGGCAAGTACCTGCTCATGTTCACCTTCCGTGCCGACGGTACGAGCAAGTATCAAGAGACTTGGGGCTACTTCCCCTCGGTGGGTGCCGCTTGGGTGATGAGCCGTGAGAACTTCATGCAGAACCAGAATGCCATCGACTACTGGAAATGGCGCGCCAGCTGGGGACGTCTGGGTAACAACGCTGTTCCCGCCAGCGACGGCTTCCGTTCGGTGACCACCGGCAACGGAGCATCGGCAGCCTTTGGCAATGCCTCCATTCCCGGCTTCCAGAACAACAGCTACTTCAGCAGCCTGAAGTGGGAGATTGTGGATGAGACCAACGTGGGCTTCGAGTTTGCCACGCTTCGCAATCGCCTCGATGTGGATGTGGACTGGTTCTACCGTCTGACCAAGAAGGCCGTGATTGCACCGCGCCTTCCCTTCGAGAATGGTACGCTGATGCAGAACATCGGTAAGATTCTCAACACCGGTGTCGACGTGAGCATCAACTGGGCCGACCGTGTGGGCGACAACTTCAAGTACAACATCGGTGCCAACTTCTCTTACATCCACAACGAGGTGAAAGACCTCGCCGGCAACCCCTACATCGCAGGCGGCAAGACCTACCAGTTTGTGGGTGAGAAAATGAATTCATTCTATGGTTATAAGGTGGAAGGCATCTATCAGACCGAGGCCGAGTGTGCTGCCGACGATACAGCTGTCGCGAATGGCCTGCAGCCCGGCGACTTCAAGTACAAAGACCTCAATAACGACGGCATCGTCAACGGCGAGGACCGCACGGTGCTGGGTTCGTATCTGCCCAACTTCATTTATAGCTTCAACCTGGGCTTCCAGTGGAAGAACCTTGACTTCAGCCTGAGCACCTACGGCACTGCCGGAGGCAAGATGTACAACCGCAAGCGCGCCTTGCGTTACGCTCAGTCGAACTACAACTTCGACCACGACCAGGTGGCCAACCGCTGGACCGGTGAAGGCTCGACCAACACCTATCCCAGCGCTGCCGGTTGGGTGCGCACTTGGAACGTGAGCGACCAGCGTGTGAACGACTTCTTTGTGGAGAGCGCCAACTTCTTCCGCATCCAGAACATCACCCTGGGTTATTCGTTCAAAAACATCAAATTGGGCAACTACACGCTGCCGAGCATTCGCCTCAGCGCCACTGCCGACCGTCCTCTCACCCTGTTCGGCGCCAAGTCCTTCACGCCTGAGTTGAGCGATCCCGAGGGCTGGGACACCGAGGTCTATCCGCTCACCGCCACCTACACCTTCGGCGTGACCATCGACTTCTAATCATTATTATATAATCACACACAAAATCCAAGAAACAATGAAATTTTTCAAATATATCATGGTTGCAGGGCTGCTCTTGCTGACGGCCACCAGCTGCAACGATTGGATGGACATTCAGCCGGAAAACACCATTCCCGAGGAGGATGTCGACTACACGAAAATCAGCGAAATGTACATGCCGGTATCGGGTGTCTACGCCAAGCTGCGCACCGGCGGCATGCACTGGGTCATCTGGCCGCTGAGCATCATTCGCGATGGCGATGTGTGGAGCGGACGCGTCGACGACCAGGGTATCCTTGTCGACTATGGCAACCTCAAGTATGACAACTCCTTCTGGGGGCTCAATGAGATGTGGAACCAGTACTACGGAATGATTAAGGTGGCCAACGGGGCGCTCACGTCGCTCGACAACTATGCCGCCAACATCACCAACGACACCGACCGCGCCACCTATCGGGCCTATTGCGGCGAGGTGCGTATCCTGCGTGCTTATGCCTACTACCGCCTGACGCAAGCCTTCGGCGATGTGACCATCCTGCGCAGCAACGACCAGAGCGACCTCACTCGTTCCACTCGTGACGCTGTGGAGCGCTACATGCTCGAAGATTTGCAGTACGCTATCGAGAATTGCCCGCGCGTCCGTCCCAACGAGGCGCAGCACTTTGGCGCAGCCACGGCTTACACTGCCATGCACCTGGCTGCCAAGATCCGCCTGAACCGCGGCGAGTGGACCGAGGCCGAGGCCCTGACCGACGAAATCATCAATAGCCAGAAGTTCAGCCTCTATCCCGACTTCTACAACTTGTTCAAGATTCCCGGCAAGGTGTGCAACGAGAGCCTGCTGGAGTGCCAGAACACCGACTACGGCGAGAGCTCGGGTGCCACAATCAATCCCGACATGTGGTTTGTGTTCCAAGGCCCCGGCTTTGCCAACATGAACGGCGGCTGGACCTTCGTGGGCATCACCGACAACTTCATCAACTGGGCCACCGCCCGCGGCGAGACCGTGCGTCTGGAGACCTCGGTGCTGGTGGGAGGAACCACCACGCGCGACGGCGACATCGTGAACCGCACCGGCAATCCCAATAACACCAACACGTTCAACGGCAAGGCCTACACGCCGTCGAACCAGCTGACCCCCGGTCGCTCGCAGTATGGTGAGAACAACAACATCCGCATCCTGCGCTATGCCGATGTGCTGCTCATCAATGCCGAGGCCAAGGTTCGCAACGGAAAGAATGGCGATGCGCCCTTCAACCTGGTTCGTGCCCGTGCCGCTATGCCCGCTTTGACCGGTGTCACCGTCGACCAAATCCTCGACGAGCGCCGCATGGAGCTGGTGTGCGAGTGGGGTGAGCGTTACAACGACCTGGTGCGCACCGGCCTGGCTGCTTCGGTGCTGAGTGGCTGGGACGAGAAGGTGAAGTATTATCCGCTTCCCTTGAGCCAAACCCAGACCGTTCCTACGCTGGCCAACAATCCCAAAAATGAATAATGTTCATACACAGCGATTTTTAAACGCACTCGTTTTTTGAATAATAGTTGATTGAAGGGGGCCACACACATAGTGTTGAGACGAACACCACTGTGCTGCGCGCCCCCTTTTTTAAAAAGATTTTTCTATGACAACACGTTTTTCACATCGGCTCATGGCATTTGCGGTTGTGGTGATGACATGTGCCGTAGGCGTGGCTCAAGACTCGGTGAAGGTGGTCAAAGGCCAAGTGAGCGACTACTTCATTCCTGTGGTGAGCAATTACCAAGTGAGGGGAGTCGTCAGTGACGAGCAGGGCCGTCCCCTGGAAGGGGCCACGGTGATGTGGCAATACAGTCCCGCCCACTGCAACACCGATGCGCAAGGGCATTACGCCCTTGTGGGGACCGACCACGATGTGAACTTGTGTGTCTACTATCCCGGCAAAGAAATGACAGTGGTGACGCGTGAGCCCGCCCAGCGGCAGGTGTCGGTTCAACTGCAGCCCAAGGCCAGCGGGCCCATAGGCCGTGAACGCAGGCCGGCGCAGGCCACACCCTGGTACGACCCGTCGCGCCCGGGCACCTCCACTTACTGCAACCCAATGAATATCAGCTACAATTTCGAGCCGTGGAACAACAACACTCGCCAGGGAGGCACGTTCCGTTCCAGTGCCGATCCCATGGGATTGACCTACAAGGGCGAGTATTTCCTGTTTTCGACCAACCAGGGTGGATTTCATTACTCCAAAAATTTGAGCGATTGGGATTTTGTCACGGCCACGTTCCAGCGCAAGCCTGCCGACGACGATGAATGTGCTCCTGCCGCTTGGGTGGTGGGCGACACACTTTTTTACACCGGCTCCACCTACGAGGGCTTGCCCATCTGGTACTCCACACAGCCCAAGAACGGGCGCTGGCGCAGGGCCGTGGAACGAAATACCCTGCCCACGTGGGACCCTTACGTTTTTCTTGACGACGACGGGCGCCTCTATGAATATTACGGCTCGAGTAACGAATATCCCGTGAAGGGCGTGCAAATCAGCCGCCTCGATTTCACTCCCGTGAGCAAGATACACGACCTGGTGCTCCTCAAACCCGACATTCACGGATGGGAGCGCTTCGGAATGAACAATGACGACGAGGTGACCCTCAAGCCCTTTATGGAGGGTGCCTTCATGACTAAGCACGGCGGACGCTATTATCTGCAGTACGGTGCTCCCGGAACCGAGTTCAAGGTCTATGCCGACGGTGTCTATGTGGGCGACTCGCCGCTGGGGCCGTTCACCTATCAGCGCCACAACCCCATGAGCTATAAGCCCGGCGGCTTTGTGCAGGGGGTGGGCCATGGCGGCACCTTTGCCGATGTGAAAGGGCGCTACTGGCATGTGGGCACCTGCATGCTTTCGGTCAAGTACAAATTCGAGCGCCGTATCGGCCTGTATCCCGTTGATTTTGATGCCGATGGCGTGATGTGGTGCAATACGGCCTTTGGCGACTATCCCTGCTGGAATGCCGACCATCAGCCCGCTGCCGGCCACACGCAGCGTTTCACCGGATGGATGCTGCTCTCCTACGGCAAGCCCGCCACCGTGTCGAGCACCGACAGCACCCTCACCGCCCGGAGCCTTACCGACGAGAACCTGCGCACCTATTGGAGCGCGGCCAGCGGCGATGCCGGCGAGTGGGCCTGTGTGGATCTGGGTCAATCAATGAACATCCGGGCCCTGCAAATCAACTTCTACGAGCATCACACCTTGCAACATAACCGCGCCAGCGACACCTACTATCAATATCGCGTGTGGGCCAGCGATGACAACGAGCACTGGACACTGGCCGTCGACAAGAGCGACAACGACCGCGATGTGCCGCACGACTATGTGGAGCTGCGCACGACTCTTAACGCGAGATATGTCAAGGTGGAAAACCTGCATGTGCCGGGCGAGGGATTTTTCTGCCTGAGCGACATCAGGGTGTTTGGCACCGCGCCGGGTAGCGTTCCGCAGGCGGTGAAAGGCCTGAAAGTGGTGCGCGACAAGGCCGACCCGCGCAACGCCATGATTACTTGGCCAGCCCAGACGGGTGCCTATGGTTACAATGTCTATTTTGGCACCGAACCCGACAAACTGTATCATTGCATCACCGTGAATGGTGAAAATGAGTACGACCTGCGCGGTTTGGACTTGGGAACCGGCTACTATTTTGCCATCGAAGCCTTGGCCGAAACCGGTCGGAGTCCCTTGTCTACTATCATCAAAGTGAAATAAGAAAATGAATTAACCAGTTATGAAGACAAAACACCTTATCTTGCTGTTTGGCGCCATCGTGTTACTTTCCACCGCGGCTTGCAACAGCTCAACCGAGACCACCAACCAAGAAGACCCTCAAGAAGAGGCGCTGACCGATTCGATGGGACGTCCGGCAAGTTTCGAAAATGATGAAGCCATGCTCGATTATATCGAGAAAGTGCATTTCAATTACATGTGGGAAGGTGCCGAGCCTGTTTCCGGGTTGGCCCGTGAGCGCATCCACCTCGACGGAAATTATCCCGAGAACGACCAAGATGTTGTCACCATCGGTGGCAGTGGATTTGGTGTGGCGGGCTTGCTGGCGGCCATTGAGCGGAAATATATCACCCGAGAGGCCGGTGTTGAGCGCCTCAACAAGATAGTCGACTATCTGGCTCGCGCCGACCGTTTTCATGGCGCGTGGCCCCATTGGTTAAACGGTCCCACGGGCAAGGTGAAGCCCTTTGGCCAGAAAGATAATGGCGGCGACCTAGTGGAGAGTAGTTTTCTTATGCAGACGCTGTTGTGCGTGCGCCAGTATTTCAAGGACGGCAATGAGGCCGAAAAGGCGCTGGCCCAGAAAATCGACAAGCTATGGCAAGAAATGGAATTTGACTGGTACACCCGTGGAGGACAAGATGTGATTTACTGGCACTGGTCGCCCAATTATCAGTGGGAGATGAATTTCCCGTTGGAGGGCTACAATGAGTGTCTTATCGTCTATGTGCTCGCTGCGGCGTCGCCCACTCACAGCGTGCCGGCATCGGCCTATCACAAGGGCTGGGCGCGCAGTGGCGGTATCAAGTCGGACGCCAAGCCCGATGGCTATGCACTGGAATTGAAGCATAATGGTGCCGAAACCACCGGCGGCCCGTTGTTCTGGGCGCATTACAGTTGGATAGGGCTCGACCCTCGGGGCTTGAGCGACCAGTATGCCGATTATTGGAATGTGGTGCGCAACCATGCGCTGAGTAATTATGCCTATTGTGTGGCCAATCCCAAGCATTACAAGGGTTATGGTGCCAACTGCTGGGGCCTCACCGCCAGTTATTCGATTGACGGATACTCGGCTCACTGCCCCGGCAACGACTTGGGTGTCATCACTCCCACCGCCGCTCTCTCGTCGATGCCCTATACCCCCGACCAATCGATGGCTGCTCTCAAATATTTTTGGAGTAAAGGTGGCTGGATTTGGGGCAAATACGGTTTCTACGACGCGTTCAGCGAGCAATCCAATTGGACACTTCCCCACTATTTGGCTATTGACCAATGCACCATCGCCCCCATGATTGAGAATTATCGTTCGGGCCTGCTGTGGCGCTTGTTCATGAGCTGCCCTGAGGTGCAACAAGGTCTCGAAAAGTTGGGATTTACCATCAAAAAACAGTAACTTTGCATCACAGCTGAAATACAATACAAAACCAGATACACATGAAACTGACCAAATTACTCGTATCAGCCTTTTTGGTGCTTGTCGCCCTCAGCGCAAATGCTGCTGACAAGGCTAAAATGAACCAGTTTGTTGACAACCTGATGAGTCAGATGACTTTGCAGGAAAAAATCGGTCAACTCAACTTGCCCGTCACCGGAGAAATCGTTACAGGAACGGCAAAGAGCAGCGACATCGCCGGCAAAATCAAGGCCGGTCAGGTGGGTGGACTGTTCAACCTCAAGGGAGTGGATAAAATCAAGGAGGTGCAGCGCATTGCAGTTGAGCAGAGCCGTCTGCGCATCCCGCTCATCTTCGGCATGGATGTGATTCACGGTTACGAAACGGTTTTCCCCATTCCTTTCGCCCTTTCGATGAGCTGGGACATGGAGGCCATCCGTAATTCGGCCCGTATTGCCGCCGTTGAGGCCACAGCCGACGGAATTGCATGGACTTTCAGCCCCATGGTCGACATCTGCCGCGAACCCCGCTGGGGACGCATGAGCGAAGGCAGTGGTGAGGACCCCTATCTGGGCAGCTGCATTGCCCAGGCCATGGTGCAAGGTTATCAGGGCAGCGATTTGACCGCTGCCAACACCATGATGGCTTGTGTGAAGCACTTTGCCCTGTACGGTGCTCCGGAAGCCGGTCGTGATTATAACACGGTGGACATGAGCCATGTGCGCATGTTCAATGAGTATTTCCCGCCCTATAAGGCTGCCGCCGATGCCGGAGCGGGAAGTTTTATGACGTCGTTCAATGTGGTGGACTACATTCCCGCCACGGGCAACCGCTGGCTTATGACTGAAGTGCTGCGCGACATGTGGGGCTTTGACGGCTTTGTCGTGACCGACTACACAGCCATCAGCGAGATGATTAACCACGGCATGGGCGATCTGCAGCAAGTGTCGGCCTTGGCATTGAATGCCGGCACCGACATGGACATGGTGGCCGACGGCTTTGTGGGAACGCTTGAGAAATCGCTTGCCGAGGGCAAGGTGACCTTAGAGGCAATCAACACCGCTTGCCGCCGCATCCTGGAGGCCAAGTACAAACTGGGATTGTTCGACGACCCCTATCGTTACCTCGATGAGCATCGTGCAAAGAAAGAGATTTACACAGCCGAAAACCGCGCTCAGGCCCGCCGCTTGGCCACTGAAACCTTTGTGCTGCTTGAGAACAGCGCAGGCGTACTGCCCCTCAAGAAGCAAGGCACTATTGCCTTGGTGGGTCCGTTGGCCAACACCCGTGCCAATATGCCCGGCACATGGAGCGTGGCTGCCACCGCCGACCGCTACAGCACGTTGCTTGAAGCCATGCAGCGCGCCGTGGGCAAAGATGCCACTGTGCTTTATGCCAAGGGTTGCAACGTGTGCTACGACGAGGAGCTGGAGAAAAACAGCACCCTGTTCGGTCGTGAGATGCGCGACCCACGCAGTCCCGAGGAAATGCGTGCCGAGGCCCTGCGCATCGCAGCCCATGCCGACGTGATTGTAGCTGCTATGGGCGAACCCAGTGAGATGAGTGGCGAGAGCAGCAGCCGCAGCAACATTGCCATTCTCGATGCCCAGCGCGACTTGCTCGAAGCCCTCAAGGCCACCGGCAAGCCCGTGGTGCTGCTCAACTTCTCGGGTCGCACGACCGACATGACGTGGGAAAAGGAAAATTTTTCCACGATTCTCAACGTGTGGTTCGGTGGCAGTGAGGCCGCCGATGCTATCTGCGATGTGGTCTTCGGCGATGTGGCACCCAGTGGCCACCTGAGCGCCAGTATGCCCAAGAATGTGGGGCAAGTGCCCATCTATTACAACCATCTGAATACGGGCCGTCCCTGTCCCAAGTGGTTCACCAAGTTCACCAGCAACTATCTGGATGTGGACAATGAGCCGCTTTATCCCTTCGGCTACGGACTGTCCTACACCACCTTCAGCTATGGCCAGCCCACGCTCAGCGCCACCAGCATGACCCGCGCCGGCAGCATCCGCGCCAGCGTCACCGTCACCAACACCGGTAGCCGCGAGGCTGCCGAGGTGGTGCAGCTCTACATCCGTGACTTGGTGGGCTCGGTGGCCCGCCCCGTGAAAGAGTTGAAGGACTTTGCCCGCATCACCCTCAAGCCCGGTGAGAGCAAGGTTGTGGAATTCACCATCACACCCGAAAAACTCAAGTTCTACAATAGCCAACTGAAATTTGACTGCGAACCCGGCGAATTTGATGTGATGATAGGCCCCAACAGCCGCGATGTGCAAACCCTGCACTTTACGTTGCGCTGATAGCCGCGCTGAATAGCCATTGACGCTCCCCCGCCTTGTTTTTTCCGAAGTTTCGGCAAAAAGGGCGGGGGAGTGTTTCGTGAATGCAGGGAAATCGCTATTTTTGCGTTATGAATTTACCCGAATCTTTTGTACAGATGATAGAGAGGCTGGCGCCCACCGAGGCGCAGCCGCTGCTCCATGCCATTTCGACAACTGCTGCCAGCGTGAGTGTGCGTGTGAACACACTGCGCGCGGTGGATGTGCCGTTGGGGGCGAGGCTTGTGCCGTGGTGCCCGTCGGGGTTTTATCTGGAACAGCGCCCACCGTTCACCTTCGATACCGACTGGCATGCCGGACGCTATTATGTGCAGGATGCGTCATCGATGTTTATCGGGCATGTCATCACTTCGCTGGTTGATGGCCCGGTGCGCTATCTCGACCTGTGCGCGGCGCCTGGCGGCAAGGCCACAGCGGCCATGTCGGCATTGCCCGAGGGGTCGCTGGTGGTGGCCAACGAAGTGGTGCCTGCGCGGGCGCGCGCCCTCGTTGACAATGTGATGCGCTGGGGAAGTCCCCATGCCGTGGTTGCCAGCTCGCTGCCGGCTCAGTGGGGACAGAAGATGCGGAATTTCTTTGATGTGGTGGCGGCCGATGTGCCGTGCAGCGGTGAGGGAATGATGCGCAAGGACGATGAGGCTGTTTCACAGTGGTCACCTGCACTGGTCGAGCAGTGCGCAGCACGCCAGCGGTCCATAGTGAGTGACGTGTGGCCTGCTTTGCGACCCGGAGGCCTTTTTATTTATAGCACTTGTACCTACAACCGCCAGGAGAATGAAGCCATGGTGCAATGGCTCATCGACCAGCTGGGGGCGCAGCCTGTGGCGGTTCCTGTGCGTGAAGAGTGGCAAATTCACCCGGCCATTGATGCCGATTTTCCCGCTTATCGCTTTATGCCTCACCGCACCCCGGGCGAGGGCTTGTTTATGGCTGTGCTTCGCAAGCCTGACGAGGGGCTTTCTGCTTCTTCGTTGTTCAAGAAAGTGAAATCGGCCCGCGAAGGCGCTGTGCCCGCCACGGTGAAATCGTGGCTGAGGGCTGATGTGCCTATGGCGCTGACCGTGCATGCCGACACTGTGGTGGCTGTGCCCCGGCTCCACGAGGAAGCTGTGGCCGCGCTGCGACAAGGCGTTAACGTGATTCATGCCGGGGTGGCTGTTGCAAGCCTGAAAGGCAAGACGTGCGTGCCTCATCATGGCTTGGCGCTGAGCACGGCTCTGGAGCGCGACGCTTTTGCCGAGGCCGAGGTGGATTATCGCACCGCCATGGCCTATCTGCGAGGTGAGGCCGTCGTGGTCGATGCGCCGCGCGGACCGGTGCTGCTCACCCGTGACGGTGCTGCCCTGGGGTGGGTGAATAATTTAGGGAACCGGGCCAACAACCTCTATCCAAAGGGGCTGCGTGTGCTCAGTTCCCATATTCCCGATACCGAGCCGGCTATTCTTGGCCGGCACTAAGCGGTTCAGTTATTGTTCCAAAAGGATTGTAACGAGCATCGTAACGTCGGCAATGCTGGTTTCACCGTCGCCGTTCACGTCGCTGCGCTCGTTCTCGCTGTTTGCGGCCAAGAGGTCAACCAGGGTGGTGACATCGGCGATGGACACTTCTCCGTCGCCATTCACATCACCAATCAACACCTCGGCCGGCGGCTCGCCAATGTCGCCCAGATACTTGAATGTGATGTCGTCGATATAACACTTGGTGCTGGCGCTTCCTGTCACTTGCGACAGGCGGATGCGAGCGGGCTCCTTGAGCGAGATGGAAAGGGTGTGGGTCGATACATTCTTGGCGTCGGCCAAGAACTCGTCCACAACATTAAACGTTGCTCCGTCGTCGTAACTGAGCGAGACAGTGTATTTTACCGCTGCAGAAGTGGTGTTGAACACAGTGTAGGTCATCATTTTGATGTCGGCCTCTACGTTATGGGCTGTGGTGATGGCGCTGGGCTTAATCATTGCCAGTGAGTGGTTGCCGTTACACTTCCCCTGGCCCGGTGCGCTGACCACCGACTTGGCGAAGTCCCATTTCCAGAAGCGTCCCATCACTCCTTTAGCACCTGCGGGGGTGGGAGCGTCGATTGTTTCAAAATCCTCGACGATGGTTTGTGTTTCGTTGTCGGCTTTAATGGAAAACTTGATGACGCCGTTGTTCTCAGTGATGTTTTCGATAAAGAAGTCATTGGGTGAGCCGGCCCATGTGAGCAGGTTGGGTTCGGTGTAGTTGGTGATGTTTTTCACGTTGTTGGTTCCCGGAAAGGGATCACTCGACGAGCTACCGGTGCCGTTGCCGGCTCGCAACAGTTCATAATATTGGTGAGCTGGGTTGGCGTTGATGGTGTTATTCCACCATACATCGGTGTTGGTGGAGTCGACACGCGCCACAATCATGCCGTGTCCCGGCAGGTTGACGTCCCATCGAGTGCGCTGGCGGTTCTCAATCAGGAAGAATTCCTTGTCTTGTGGCGTGCGAAGCAGGAACCCCTCATTGGAGGTGCCTATGTAGTTTAGGGTGTAGTCGCCGGCTTCGGTGATGACCTGGGGCTGTGCAAAGCCCATGGCATAGCGGTCGTAAAGTGAGTAGCCCACTGGTGTGCGTCCGTAGTTGAAATGGCCGCCACCGGCCATGATATCCCATTCATCGGGGTGGTTGCTCTCGCCGCCACTGCCGCCGTAGTCGGTGTCGTAGAGGTCAAGGATACCCATCACATGACTGAATTCATGGCACATGGTGCCGATGCCCAGCAGGTCGGTTGAGCCATAACTCTCCCAGCCATAGATTTCTGTGGAACACGCATAACGCCCCAGCTGAACACCGTCGATTTCGCCCCACATATACGACATATGAGGCCATAAGTAATCCTGGCTGTTGCCGCTATAGTTGGCGCTGTAACCGGCAACGATGAAATAGACCATGTCGAGGTAACCATCACCATCGGAATCATAGTCGGCAAAATTCACCTGGTCGTCGACAGCGTTGAGAGCCTCCTCAAACACCGAATCATATTCATTTCCAGCTTGCTTACAAGAGTAGTTGACATTGATAGGCCCAACGACATCAAACTCCGGGTCGAATTGTCCCATGGAGTTTTCATAGAAATAATCGCGCATGGAGCCGGTGCATTGCACAAACTGTGTGCTGCCCCATCGGCCACTGGTGCTGTAACCGGTGTAGCCACGGGTGTTGAGCATGTCGGTATAGAATTCTTGAGCGTCGGAGCGCTGGAATTTCTTGTCGGTGAACTGGATGAGAATCACCAGCCCGCGAAAACCAGCCCAATCCTCGGGCGCTCGACGGCTGCTCACAATGCGTGCGTCGCGGCTGGCGCGACGGGCTTTTCCTGTGTGGATGCTTTCCTGGTCGGTCAGTTGTCGCCCCAAAGAGGCGAGCAGCGAGATGTCGGATGGTGTCCGTCGCCGGGTGTCGCGTGCAACGACTCCCGTCGATACCAGCCGTCCGTTTTGTTTGGTGGCGTAGGTGAACCATCCATTGCGGTCTTGCAGCACAGTGTAGCCGTCGGCCGTGGTGGTGTAGTGGAAGAACTCGTCGCCCACGAGTTTCACGGTGATTGAGTCGCCGTCGGGTTGCGCCACCCGGGCGGGCGCTGGATGAGCCGGCATGGCACTGGCTGTGGCAGTTATGACAAGTGCAGCGAGGCCAGTGAACAGTCGTTGTGTAAGCATTGGGTTTTAGATTATTAGTTGTATGGATGTTGGGTTAGTTGCTCATGAGCATGTTGACGAGTGTGGTGACATCGGCAATGCTCGTTTCACCGTCCTCGTTCACATCGCTATATTCGTTCCCAGTCTTGTTCATTACCAGATTCACAAGAGCGGTAACATCGGCAATTGACACTTCGCCGTCACAGTTCACATCTCCCTTGAGCCGACCTCCAGGATCTCCGTTATAATAGAGCGTGATGTCATCGAGGTAGTTGGCCGTGTTTTTGCTGCCGGCAGTCATGTTGATGCGTAGCATCACTTCCTGGGTGTTTTTATAGCTCACAGGCCAGGAAATTGTCACTTTGGAATTGCCTGCAACAGTGACGGCGTCACTATTGGATGGAGTTTTTACTATCGTCCAAGTGGTACCGTTGTTCAACGATTGGTAAAGAGTGAATTTGCTGGCGACCGTGGTCGGGTTGTAGATGTTGCACGATACCCTGTCGATGTTCACGCTCACGGGGGTAGCCATGTTCACGGCGCTTGGGTTTTTCATTGCCACGGCATGTTCACCTGAGCAAAGGGTTTCATCTGGCGATGTCACATTACATTTGGCAAATGACCATTTGGCAAAATTACCTTCTACGTTTTTGAGACCAGTGTTAGTGGTGGCTTCCATGCCTTCAAAGTCTTCGACCATGGTATTCAATGAGGAGGAATTGTGCACGGTGAATGTGATGACGCCGTTGTTCTCGGTAATGTCGGTGATAGCAAACTGGTTTTCCACTCCGCTCCAAGTCTTAAGGGAGGGGAGTGTGCTATTGGTGAGTAGCGTGTTGTTCATTGTTCCCGGGAAGGGGTCACTGGCAAGGTCGCCTGAACTGGTGCCACCGGCGCGCAACATTTCATAGTAGAGGCGTGTGGGGTCAACGTTCACATCGTCTTGTGTCCACTTTGATGAGTTGGTTGAGTCCACACGACACACGGTCATGCCATGCCCCGGCAGATAGGCGTCCCAGCGGGTTCGTTGGCGGTTGTCGATGATGAAGAATTCCTTGTTGATAGGTGTCTTGATAATATAGCCCTCGTTGCTGGTGTTCAATGGGTTGAGGGTGTACTCGCCCGGCTCGGTGATGATTTGAGGCTGTGCCCACCCCAGCTGATAGCGCTCAAAAATCGACAGGCTGGCCGGCGTGCGCGCCATGTTCAGGTCGCAGCCGGCAGCCATTAAATCCCAATCGCCCAAATCGTGCGATTGACCGCCGCTCAGGGCATAATCGGTGTCGTAGTGGTCCATCAGCCCCAGCGCGTGGCCAAACTCGTGGCATGGCGTGCCGATGCCGTCGAGGATGTTGTAGCTGCGCTCGCCAATGAATTCGGTGGAGCATGAGTACATCCCCATCGTCACGCCGTCTTTCTTGATTCGGTAGTTGCTGATATTGCTCTCGTGGGGCCACAGGTGGTCGGAGTCGCTGCTTGAAGCCGCCGAGGTGCCGGCGAAGATAAAATAAAGCACATCGACATATCCGTCGTTGTCAAAATCGTATTGGCTGAAATCGACCGTCGCGTCGAGTTGGTTGATGGCATCACGAAAAATTCCAGGGATGCGGCCTTCGGTGCCTTGAGGCTCGTTGACTGAATAGCCCACAGTGACAGGCCCCACCACATCGAACCGGGGCTCATATTGCCCCATGGAATTGTCGTAGTAATAATCGCGGACACTGCCAGGGAAAGTGCCGTAGGCATTGCGTGAACCGTCGGGGTTGGTGTAGCCGGTGTAGTTTTTCTTGTCCATCATGTCTTGGAAAACAGTGTGGATGTCGCTGCGCGAGAACGTGGTGTCGTTAAATTGGATGAGGATGACCAGTCCGCGCTGAAGCATCGACACCCTGGAGCGGCGGGCGGTGTTGGCGGCGGCGCGGCGGGCACGACCCCGCTGCAGCTCCTGCTGGGCGACGGCATGCGTGCCGATGTCTTGCAACAGGGCTGTTTCCTGTGCTGTGCGCTGTTCGGCGTCATGGGCGCGGACGTCGGTCATGGTGAGCTCTCCGTTTTGGACCCGTGCATATTTCAGATAGCCGTCGCGGTCCTTGAGCACCGTGTAGCCGTCGGCGGTGGTCATGTAGTGGAAATGCTCGTCGCCATGAAGGCGATAGTCGATGGTTGTGCCGTCGGGCAGTGTGGCGGTAAGCACACCGCGGTAGGCGGGTATGGCTTGAGCGGCGGTGGCCAGCACGATGGCTGCAAGCGAGAGGATAAATTTTCTCATATTATAAAAATGAAATTGATATGTGAATTGCAAATGTAACAATTTTTTGTCACATTTATTTCGCTTTCATGCAAAAGGCATGCGAAAATAACGAAAAATAACATAGCGGCAGCGGGATGCTGAGCCTTGAGGCGGCTTAGCCCCTCAAAAACACCAGGCTGGCAAATTGCAGGCACGCTCCACTGTGGCCTCGACCTGGGGCGGCAAAACCTTGAAAAAGTCCAGGCCGGTGAGTTCCTCCACGCGGTCGACGCTCACGGCATAATGCCGCAGTGGCCGGTTACACGGGCCGTTGTCGTAGATGAAGCCGATGGCCCGCATCCGGGGGCGTGCCGTGGGGGCTATCACCACCTTGAAGAAGCGCCCGGGAACCACCACATTGCTGGACGGCAGCACCGAGTCGGTGGCTGAAGGAACCGGGCCGGCAAGCACCACGAGCACACTGTCGCGGGCGGCCCATTCGCGCACCTTCTCTTCGAGTTTGCTCCATCCGCCGGAATTGAGGGCCGATGATTGCGGACACACGTTGGTCATGAAAAACGTCTGTGCCATGGCTGTCTCGTTCCATGCCATGTCGGCCGCCGGCACCATGTGCCCGCGAGCCAGCCCGCTTCCGCGATAAGCGTTGGGCGGCGGACACCCCGTCACACGGTCGTCGGCCGTGAACTGGTCGTGCCGGGCCACGGTGCCGTTCAGGCGCTCACGGGTCAGCACATAGGCGGTGCAGTTGGGACGGTGCGCAGTGGGGTTGAAGTCGACACAAAACGCGTCGTAGCCTACATGAACATTTGCCATGCCGGCCGGCGTGGCAACGGCGGTGAGACTGTCGACCATGGCGGCTGTGACCTTTGTGGCTGCCACAGCATCCTGCCGCCATGGCTGCTGCCACAGCAGGAGTGTGGCCATCACCATCATGATTGCTATCCACCATTTCAGCATGGGTTGTGTTGTTTATTGATTAGAGAAAATACATAAATAATCCGCATTAACGTGAGTTTGATGGATGAATCATATAAACAGTGGTGTTTTTAGTGATGCTGTCATGCAAAAAACACAGCTAAAAACAACCGCTATTTTTCTTTAAGACAAAATTATAGAATTTATTTCAATCTGCGGCGATTTTGCAAAATTTTTGTGATACCACAGGCACTGAATGAATAGCGAAGCATTTTGCTTGTCTCAATCAATACGAGATTTATGACATTCTCTATCGCGTAGGGAAAGAGAATCGATACCTTCACGTCAAATGTGCAGGTGCCCCCGTTTTTTACCTTTTTTGATGCGGCATGGGTCGATATCGGGAAAAAGTTGTAACTTTGCGTCACAGAAACCAAAAAAAAACGATAATACTATGAACAATTTAGTTGAACGCTTTCTGCGCTATGTGAAATTTGACACGCAAAGCGATGAACTCACCAACCTCACACCGTCCACCCCCGGACAGATGGTGTTTGCACAAGCACTTGAGAAAGAGCTGCAGCAAATGGGCCTGGCCGATATCTCGCTCGATGAGAACGGATACCTCTTTGCCACCTTGCCCGGTAATTGTGACCATCCCGTGCCCACACTGGGATTCATTGCCCACATGGACACTGCCCCCGACATGAGCGGACATGATGTGAAGCCGCGCATCGTCGACTATCAGGGCGGCCCCATCACGCTCAATGCCGAGCAAGGCATCGTGCTCGACCCTGCTCAATTTCCCGAGCTCAACGACTATGTGGGCCAGCAACTCATCGTCACCGACGGCACCACACTGCTCGGTGCCGATGACAAGGCCGGTATCGCCGAGATATTGTCGGCCGTGGAGTGGCTGCAGCAGCACCCCGAGGTGAAGCATGGCGACATCCGCATCGGGTTCAACCCCGACGAGGAAATCGGGCTGGGCGCCCACCACTTCGACGTGGAGCGATTCGGTGCCGACTGGGCCTACACTATGGATGGCGGCGCTGTGGGCGAGCTGGAATACGAGAATTTCAACGCCGCGTCGGCCCGCATTACCTTCAGGGGGCTGAATGTGCATCCGGGTGCCGCCAAGCACAAGATGCTCAACTCCATCCGTGTGGCCAACCAGTTTGCCATCATGCTTCCTCGCTGGGAAACCCCCGAGCACACCGAGGGCTATGAAGGCTTTTACCACTTGATTTCCTTCCAGGGCACCGTGGAGAAGACCACGCTCACCTACATCCTGCGCGACCACGACCGTGCACGCTTCGAGAGCCGCAAGCGCGAGATTGAGCATCTGTGCCACAAGGTGAATTGCGAGTTCCCGGGCTGTGCCGAGGCCGAGATCAAGGACCAGTATTATAACATGCGGGAAAAGATTGAGCCCGTGATGCACATTATCGAGGTGGCTGAGCAGGCCATGAAAAATGCCGGTGTCACACCCCGTGTGCAGCCCATCAGGGGCGGAACCGATGGAGCCCAGCTCTCGTTCAAGGGACTGCCGTGCCCCAATATCTTTGCCGGCGGCATGAATATGCACGGACGCTATGAGTATGTGCCCATCCCGTCGATGGAAAAAGCAAGCCAAACCATCGTCGAAATTTGCAAGATTGTGGCACAAAAATAAGAAAAATGAAAATATTTGGCATTTATCCATTGCCAATTACCATTTTTTGATTACCTTTGCACCGCAAAAAACGGAGATTCGCTAGCTCAGCTGGCAGAGCACAACACTTTTAATGTTGGGGTCCTGGGTTCGAATCCCAGGCGGATCACGAAAAAGGGCAGCTGTTTGGCTGCCCTTTTTTGGTGATTGGTTTTGAGGATGGCCTGGGCAAAGCGAAACGGGGACTTGCGGTTATCGAGGTTTTGTTGTATCTTTGTGAAAAACTGAGAATGTTGTCCTCTATTTTAACCATCAAAGATTATCCCGATTGCCATGATTAAGTCACCTGTTACAAATAATGAAGCCATTGCCAACTATTTGCGCGATGTCCCCTTTGATGTGACCCGTCGCCAGCTTTACACCGCTTCCGACCTCTATGAGGGTTACGACCCTAAGCGTCCGGAAACGTTTGAGGACTGTTACGACACTCGTGTTTACCGCCATTATATTGCCAATGGCAAGCAAGCTACTGATGTCAACGAGACGCTGGCGCGCACACTGCACGACCACGGCGTTCACACTGCGCTCAGCGAGTTTTTTGACGACCATGCGCCCCGCCTGTGCGTGGGGGTGATGGGTGGTCATGCCTTGCGTCGCACCGATAAGATGTTTGCCGATATTGTCAGGCTGAGCAAACAACTCACCGAACAAGGTTTTTTTATGCTTAGTGGTGGAGGTCCGGGAGCCATGGAAGCCACCCATTTGGGGGCTTGGTTGGCCGGTCGCGATGATGATGCGGTGGCCGATGCTCTGGCGATGCTCCAAGTAGCTCCATCGTTCTCCGATGCCGGTTGGCTGGCATCGGCCTTTTCGGTGATGGAGCGCTATCCCCAGCGGCGTTATGTGAGTCTGGGTATCCCTACTTGGCTTTATGGTCATGAACCCAGCACCCCTTTTGCCACCCATATCGCCAAGTTGTTTGAGAATAGTGTGCGCGAGGATTCCATCCTTACGTTGGCCTACGGTGGCATTATCTACACCCCCGGAAGCGCCGGCACCATGCAAGAAATATTCCAGGATGCTGTGCAGAACCATTACCTGTCGTTCGGTTTCTCCAGTCCTATGATTTTCCTCGGAACTGAGTTCTGGACTCATGAGATGCCCGTCTATCCCTTGCTTCAAACCCTTTCAGAAACAGGAAAATATAAAAACTTGCTGCTCACACTCACCGACGATGCCGCTTGTGTGATGGCCGAATTGCAGCGATTTCGCGACTGCGACCCCGCCAAGCAACAATCTTGATGACACATTTGCACCATGCCCATCATTCAAATCACATCTCTCGACCACCCCGGGGTGGAAGTTTTCGGCACCCTCACCGAGGCCCAACTGCGCAACCGTCTGGAGCCTGATAAAGGCATCTTTATCGCCGAGAGCCCCAAGGTGATTGCCGTTGCGCTCGATGCCGGCTATGAGCCGGTGTCGCTGCTGTGCGAGCGTCGTCACATCACTGGCGACGCTGCGCCCATCATTGCCCGCTGCGACCCCTCGATGCCCGTTTATACAGGCGACCGTGCTTTGCTGGCCTCGCTCACCGGCTACACGCTCACTCGTGGAGTGCTGTGTGCCATGCGGCGTCCCAAGCCGAAACCTGTGGAGCAGGTGTGCCGTGATGCCAGCAGGGTGGTGGTGATTGATGATGTGACCGATACCACCAATATAGGAGCGATATTCCGCTCGGCGGCGGCACTTGGCATAGATGCGGTGCTGCTCACTCCCTCGGCATGCGACCCCTTGAACCGTCGTGCGGTGCGCGTGTCGATGGGGTCGGTGTTTCTGGTGCCGTGGACGTGGCTCGACGGTGGCTTGCAGCAACTTCATGCGATAGGATTCAAATCGGTGGCGATGGCGCTTACCGACCAGTCGGTACCCATTGACGACCCTGCACTCATGGCCGATCCGCGACTGGCCATCGTCATGGGCACCGAGGGCGACGGTCTGCCGGCCAGCACGATAGCAGCCACGCACTATGTGGCACGCATCCCCATGAGCCATCAAGTGGACTCGCTCAATGTGGCCGCCGCAGCAGCGGTGGCGTTTTGGCAGTTGCGGCGGCGCTGATGTTTTGCCGCGCGGGGACTTTGAATATTTCCCAAGATTGCTTAAATTTGTGCTTTCAAACCATCACAAGAAATGAAAATCATTAAACTTAATCTGCTGTCCTTGCTGGTGCTGCTCGCCACCAGCGTGGCGTGTGCGCAACGTGGACCGGCCTATGACGATGAAACCGAGGTGACCACCCAGCCGCAGGCCGAGACTGTACAAGTGAAATCGGCAAAAATGGGTCGTAACATCCCTGTCGTGGTAACTGTTCCCGAACAGTACTTCGATGCCGACCTGCAGGAGGAATTGTTTCCGGTGGTGTATCTGCTGCATGGGGCCGACGGCGACTGTAACAATTGGCCCGACAAGGCCGACCTGGATGGCCTGGCCAGTGACTTCGGGGTGATTATTGTTTGTCCTGACGGTCAGGACAGCTGGTACTTCGACTCACCCATTGACCCCAAGTTTCAGTTTGAGACATTTGTGGCTCAAGAACTGGTGGACTACGTTGACCACCATTATCGCACCTTCCGCAGCAAGGACATGCGAGCTATCACCGGACTGAGCATGGGTGGCCACGGCGCTTTGTGGCTGGCATTCAGGCATCCCGACGTGTTCGGTTCCTGCGGTTCGATGAGCGGTGGCGTGGACATTACCCAGTTTCCCGACCGCTGGAAAATCGACAAGCGACTGGGGCCGTGGGCTGCTAACAAGCAACGCTGGGCCGACCATGCGGTCATCAACCTGGTGCCGACTGTCAAGCCCGGTCAGCACATCATCATTGACGATGGTTACAGCGATATTTTTTATAAGGTGAATCTGGCATTGCATGAAGCACTGATGCAACACAAGATACCTCACGAGTTTACCGTAAGGCCCGGCGCGCACACATGGGACTACTGGGTGAGTGCGCTCGACCATCACATGCTGTTCTTTTCCAAGGCTTTTGCCGAGGCATCCGAGAAAATGACCACTGAAAATTAAAAAAATACCTTCACGCTATGCCTAATAGCTCACGCCCAAAAATTCTGATTATCTACACCGGTGGCACCATCGGCATGATCGAGAATCCGGCCACGCACACGCTGCAGCCCTTCGACTTTACTCATCTTATCGACAATGTGCCCAAAGTCAAGAAACTGGCCTACGACATCGAGCATTTGCAGTTCGACCCACCCATTGACAGCTCGAACATGAATCCCGGTCACTGGGCCGAGATTGCACAGGCCATCGAAGCGCATTACGATGCTTTCGACGGGTTTGTGGTGCTGCACGGCACCGACACGATGGCCTTCACGGCATCGGCACTGAGTTTTATGCTCGAAAATCTTCACAAGCCTGTAATCATTACGGGTTCCCAACTGCCCATTGGCGAAGTGCGTACCGACGGCGAGGAAAACCTCATCACAGCCTTGCAGGTGGCGGCGGCTGTCGATGCGCAGGGACAAGCGATGGTGCAGGAGGTGGCCATTCTGTTCGAGAACTATTTGTGGCGTGGCAACCGCAGCACTAAGATGAGCGCCGACAACTTCAACGCTTTCCGCAGCAACAACTATCCCGAGTTGGCTCGCATCGGGCTGGACATCAGTTTTAATACTGGGGCGCTTTACCGCTCGCCGTCGCGACGTCCGTTGAAGGTTCGCCCCGTCATGGACCTGAATGTGATGTTTCTGGAGCTGCATCCCGGTATGACCGAGGCCACCCTGCGGCATTTGCTCGCTACCCCGGGCATCAAGGGAATTGTGTTGAAAACCTATGGCGCCGGCAATGCTCCCACCGACACCGCTTTCATGCGCCTCATTTGCGAGGCGGTGCAGCGAGGCGTGGTGGTGCTCAATGTCACACAATGTGTGAATGGTGGCGTGGACAACTCGCTTTACGAGACAGGCAATTCGCTGGCCGAGGCCGGCGTGATAAGCGGGCACGACATTACCAGCGAGGCAGCCATCACCAAGCTGATGTACCTCTTTGGGATGGGTCTTGCGCCCGATGCCGTGAAGCGCTACTTGGAATGCGACCTGTGCGGTGAGGTCACCTTGTGACCAGAATTGAAATAGAATCCAAAATAAAATTATTACTGTCCGCTAAATATTAAAGTATCCATCCCAACTCTTTATAACACAGGAGTTGGGATTCATTTAGTATGACGGGCATGTTATACATCTGTGGTGAAAGTCCACCCGGGGCGTAGTCACCGACGAACCCTATAGCGACTTGCAAGTTTCAAGCGGTGACGCTTGGGAGAGAAGAAGCAATAGCGAAATCGTGGCTTGACGAA
>JAFUWD010000052.1 GCA_017483645.1 Muribaculaceae bacterium
CGCCCGATTTACGCATCAAGGTTACGGTCACCTTTGGGAACTTCGTTGCCTTTTGCCAACTTGTCCGCTTGATACGCCTTGGTATCTGATTTCTGTTCGGCAAGCCACGATTTCGCTATTGCTTCTTCTCTCCCATGCGTCACCGCTTGAAACTTGCAAGTCGCTGTAGGGTTCGTCGGTGACTACGCCCCGTGTGGACTTTCACCACAGATGTATAACATGCCCGTCATACTACTGAAAAGTTTTTTATTTTCTTTAAAAAGTTTTCAGTATTAGTGAAAACTTTTATTATCTTTGCAAAAAATTTTCAGTATTATCAGTTTATAAAGAACAGGAAATGATTATCAGAAAGCATTATATAGAAAAGATACGCCCTTTCTACGACAGTGATCTGATCAAGATTATCACGGGAGTGCGCAGGTGCGGCAAATCGGTCATAAAGGATCAGATAGAACAAGAGCTGCGTGAACAGGGAAAACGTACACTATCACTTGATTTTGAGCGACTCTCAGTAAGTTCTCACATACGGACCGCCGAAGAACTGGAGGCATTTGTGTTGTCTCATTTATCGTCAGAGAAGACCTATGTGTTTCTTGATGAGATTCAGTTGGTTGAAGATTGGAATTTGGCATGCCGTTCGTTGAGACTTGAGAACCTGTCGCTGTTTATTACCGGCAGCAACTCCAAACTTTTATCCAAAGAACTGACAAAGGCATTTTCAGGTAGATATGTTTCGTTCAACATACGTCCATTCGTTTATAAGGAAATTTGTGAGTACGCCGCCGAGACAGGAAACATGCGCTCAGTAACCGACTATCTTATTTATGGAGGTTTCCCAAAAACAATTGAGTTACCAGACAAATCATCCATTCTCACGTACTTGAATGAACTGGACGAGCAGATTGTGCGTAACGACATCATCAATCGTTATCATGTCAGGAAAGTAGCACTCTTTGAGAAACTGATCAATTACGTTTTGCTCTCCAATAGCAGGATATTCAGTGCCCACTCAGTGATGAGATATCTTAAAGGGCAAGGAATGCAGGCATCAGTCAACACGATTATGAAATACTTGGGCTACTTGGAAGAGGCTTACATCATTCGCTCCATTCCTCAGTACATGACAAAGGCAAAGCGGGAATTGATGTTTTTTCACAAAGTGTATGACGAGGATGTAGCGTTTAACACCATACGGCAATCAGAGAACCGATATGACTTGACACACAATCTTGAGAATGTGGTTTATAACGAATTGGTTTTTATGGGTTATAACCTGTCTGTGCTCAGGAAAGACTCGCAGGAAATAGATTTCCATGCTACCAAGAACAACAAGAGTTATCTTGTGCAGGTGGCCTACTCCATTGCCGATGATGATACTTACAACAGGGAGTTTGCGTTATTCAACAAACTGGACCAGTCAATGCGAAAAATCATTATCACTAACGATGACATTGATTTTTCCACAAGCACTGTACAACATATTATGCTTAAGGATTTCTTGAGCATGAACGATTTGGAGGGTTAGATACATCTCATTTTGTTATTGACTCTGATATGTTCTTGTGGCGATGTAAGAAACTGGCGAAAGACAATGCACGCACCATCGATGCCATTGCCAGCGAGGCCGGTTTTGCCAACCGCAGCAACTTCTACCGCGTGTTCAAGCGCGCACAGGGCATTTCCCCCACCGACTACCGCCTGAACCACTGACGCACAAAAGCGCCCTGCCACGGTCAACTGTTCGTGGCAGGGCGCTTTTTTTGTGTACGAAAGAGCTTTTACTTCTTCTTTGCTGTGTAATTCATGTGAACCTTTTCCCAGGACAGGCTGCCGTCCTTTTTGACATGGACGCGCACCAGATAGTCGCCGGGTTCGGGGCTGTTGCGCTCGCTCATCGAGTCGAGCGTGAGGTAAGTGACACCCTCAAACTCGCACTCATCCCAAGCATGGACGTGACCGCAGAAGACCATCGAAGTGTTCCACTCGGCAAACTGGTCGAGCAAGAAGAAAGTCTCCTCACGGGGGAAGGTTGAAGCAAACTGCATGCTCGAAGGCCTGAAGATGTTGGTGTGGCTGAAGACGAATGTATGCCGGTATCGATATTTGTCCGAGCCATCAAGGGAACCCTCTTCGATGAGGTCAATTTGTTTCTTACCCAACGTTCCGCTGGCAGTATCCAAAAAGATAAAACGGTCGGCTTCTATATCGCCATTTTCGCTATTATACACCAGCACCGGAAACTCATAGAACGACGAGTGGAAGATATTGGACCACAAAGCCCAACCGTTGTGAGTCAAATCGTGGTTGCCCACCACCGGGAAGAACGGGAAAACGATATCTGAATAGAGAGACCATGATTGGGGGTTATCCTTGGGATGATAACGGTCGGGGTCGTCTTTATCAACCACATAGTTCTTATTGACAAAGCGTTTTTTCGCCTCCTTGAGCAGCGAGTCGAGCACAATGTAGTACTCGGCCTTGGTGTCGGCGATGTCGCCCAGGTGAGCATAAAACAAGTCATCATTCTCCAGGCCGATGGCCAGCATCTCGTCCATACGACCGGGGTCGGTGGTGACATGGCTGTCGCCACCCACAATAAATGAATACTCGTCGTCGGCGAAGGCAACTTCCAACTCGCTTTTGTACTCTTGATAATAAAGATGCGACATCTTCACACGGTCCTCGACAGCTGTGCCCGACACAAGCACGCCGATGGGGCTCACCTTCTCGCAAGAGGTGAACACAAGTGCCGCCAATGCTGCGGCAATGATATAATAATGTGTTCTCATTTATCTATTACCAATTATATTTAACACCCAACTTTACCGAACCCTCATACTTCGACGCCAACTGACTGATACTGCCTGCCGGACGAACGTTGAACTCACCGAACAGTTTCATGCGTCGAGGCAGCGGTGCATAGAAACGCACACCCCAGTTGATGTTCCAGTTCTCGTAGTAAAACTCATCATAATTGCGGAAGAACAAACCGATGTTCCACGGATTGTTGCGGTGGCGGATATTCACTCCTACACCAAACGTGAGCGTCAGCGGCTCGCTATAGCCGTTACTGCCTCTTTCATGTCCCGAACGCTGATAATGAATGTAGGACTCACCCAAACGAATGTCAACGTAAGGCGATTCCCAAATTGCCGACAGGTTGACGATGGTCTCGTTGAACCCCCATCTATTGTAGCGGTTGTAATGGAAGAAACCATCAAAGAAAATGCTGCCGTACTTGAGCGGCAGGCGGTAGCCGGCCATCACATCAAACGAATAGAGTTGTTTTCCGAACTGAAGCTGAAAATCGCCGCCCACGTCCCAGCGCTTGGTCAAATGCCGGCGGTAGCCGGCCGCAATGCCGCCGAAGCCGTCGGTAACGACATTGGTACCGGCCATGACATAGCCATGCACCTCGTTGCGGTGAGTGCCATCGAAAGCATGGTCGCCGCAATAGGCCTGGGCATTGGCAATGACGACACACGCGGTCGCCATCAAGAGTGATAACAATAACTTTTTCACTTGAAAAATATTTTGAATTTATATTTTGAATTTTCAGAAATGGATACACAATGCGCCGCCCAGCACCCACTGGTGAAGCGACTTCTTGACTCTCGACACAGCAGGAACGGTCATATCCCAGCCCGTCATGTCCTTGAGCACGTCGACCAGGTCGGGCGACAGCGTTTTGATGAAACCGAACGGGTTATAGGTGGCCTTGAACGTCTTGCGACTGAAGTCATAGTCGCAGAACACGCGGAATGAGAAAGAATTCTTGTGGGCATAGGTGAGCGACAAGCCGGAGCCAAACTTCATCGAGTTGGAGGCACTCACATTGATATAGTCCCATTCGCCTTTCACGTCCTTGTCCGACGGTTTGAAAAGATCGTCGCTCGTGCCGGCCTCAAATCCTTCGTAGTCAAACACCATTTCCTTGCCGGAATAAGCCGCGGTAACCTCGATGTCGTCCATCACCGTGCGGCCCACCAGCAGTTTGCTGCCCAATGCGAAACGCGACGAAAACGGCAGCGAGAAATAGATGCCGGCATCGCCCGCAAATTCCGTGATGTGGTCACTCTGAATAGTGAACTCAATGGAGCGCACACTGTTCTGCATGTCGGGGTCGGCCATGAACTGCCTGAACTCTTTCTCCTCGCTCACGGCAAAGGCGCTCCAGCCGTTGATAGGCGTGCTCTTGACGCGCAACCGGCCGCCAATGCCCACATAAGGACAGAAAAACCATGCCGCCTCAGCACCCACGGCTGTGGCGGTGCGGAACTGGAGGTGCAGCGACTCGCTGCTTTCGGTGATGCCCGACTCGTCGATGAGTTCTTCGGGCACGTTGAAGTTAACCGGCGGCAGGTCAAGATGCTTGTTGCCGAAGCCGGCACCCATCGAAATGGAGAAGAACGACGGGTTACGGCGCAGGTCGGGATAGGACACTATGTCGTTGTGCAACAGTCCACGACCCTTGAACAGCAAGTCGCACAAGCCGTAACCGAGCTCCACCGAGAGGATGCCGATACCGGCTCCGGAAAGCACGTCGGAAATCCAGTGACGGTTGTTCAGCACACGCATCACGCCGGTGGCGGTGGCCAGCGTATAAGCCCCCACCGAGAACCACGGCGAGCGCGTCATGCCATATTCCTTGTGGAGGATGGTGGCCGCCAGAAAGGCGGTGGCGGTGTGGCCCGAGGGCCATGCGTTGCGCGTGGAGCCGTCGGGGCGCATCTCCTTGGCAGTGTACTTGATGCCGTTCACCAATCCTGCCATGATGGCTGCCGACATGGCCGACGAGGCCCAGAAACGCGGCCAGTCGCTGCGGCCCTCATAGCCGCCCAGATGCAGGCCGATGGTGAGCGCCAGCGGCACATACTGCGTGTAGTTGTCGATTTCGCTGTGGAAATTGTACTTGATGAGGCGGATGCGGGTGTTGGGATTGTTGTAGTTCTGACGGAAAGCGGCTTTCTCGCTCTTGGCAATCATGCCGGCGAAAAACAGCGGTATTCCCACCCACGTCTGGTCTTCCAGAAATTTGTAGGGCCGCGTGGCGGGATTGGTCACGCTCTTGAACATGCGCCAGTCCATGCCGCGGTGAGGCTCGTAGGCTGGTTTTTCGTCAACCAGTTTCAACACAGGTGCCGGCGCGGCTGTGGGCGCCACAGTGTCGGCGGCCGGGCGCTCGACGGCCATTTCATTCATCGCCACAGAGGGGGCCTCGGCCTCAAGGGCAGTTTCGGTTTCCACCGCCGACGCCGCATCCATCGGCACTTCGACGGCGTCCTTTGCCATGGCCGCTGTCATCCAAATCGCCGCCACAGGCAGCAGAGCTAATCGTAATAATTTCATCGTTGATTCTTATCTTGTTTTAGCGGATATTGCCGTCACTTTTTCTTGCTCAGCTCTTTCTCGAAGAGTTTGTCGATCTGGGCTTGAATCTCAGCCTCCATGGGCGGAATGTTGTGACCCTGCTCAAATTGTTTGATTTCAAATATATTCATGTCCACCTTGTTGTCCTTGCGCAACTGCTTGTACTCTTTCTTGTCAATATAGTTGCGGTCGGTGGCATAACTCTGGAGCAATATGGTGTAAGAGTCTTCTGAACTCCGGTGATGGCCATTGACCATGAACTGACCCATCACGAAATCGTCAATGCGCGAGCGGCCTTCACCGTCAATGGCATACACCTCATAATAACTATGATTGTCGCCCTCGTCATCTTCATTCTCATTTTTATCTTTTTTATCTTTCTTCTTGCTTGTTTTTCCCTTGGCTGCGTCTTCGGCGGCTTTCTTGGCCGCCTTGGTGGCCTCCTGATGCTTGAAAAGTGTCCAGAAATCAAACGATGTGGTGCGACGGCGGGCTGCTGTATCGGTTTCAACATAGCCTAACACTGAAACGGTGTCGCGCAACGTTTGGCGCCCAAGCGAATCACCGGTGATGGAAATATTTCCATTCTTAACCGACTTGAGCAGACGGCGGTAAGTGGATGTTTCGTGCAGCTGCCCCCAACGGTCGATGTAACGGCCAACGAGTGTGCTGATGATAAAACGCAGAAATCCCGAACTGCCTTTGGCCAGACTGCGGGTCTTGGACGACACCTTGTGAGTGGCAAAATCGTAGGTGTTGTCTATCACGCCGGCACGGTAATAAATGGGGCCATCCTCGTCAAAGTAGATGAGCCTGTAATAAGTCTGAACATAAGCCAGCTCCTTGGGCTTGACTTCGATGTCGCCCAGCGCATAATTGATTTCGGTCATCACCACGCGCTTCTGGCTGAGCGTGTCGCAGTTCACAACAATGGGCTCAAAGGCCACATGCGTGAAATGAAGCCGTGTGTTCCCTTTGGTGTCGGCCAGCCGACCGTCAAGGTCGGTGGTTCCCACCAGCGCACCCTTGTCGTTTGTCACACTCACAAAAGAGATAGGCAACCCCTCAGTGTCGACCACGGTGAGCGCTTGCCCCTTTGCGGTCATCATGACCAAACAAAAAGTCAACGCTGCCAATATGCGCAGCACATTGTTTCGATAGATACAATCCATTCTGTAAGTTTTTATCCAAAAAGTGTGACAAAATTAACATTTTTTGTACTAATAGGCAAATACTCCCAATGTTTTTACCATATTTAATTAAAAAATCGCCTGGAATGGCATAAAAAATGGGCGCCACTTTCTCAAGTGCCGCGCCCATCGCTGATAGTAATTGAAAAATCAGAATTCGGTAAAGAATGGAGTCAACGTGATGCTCTTGGTAGTGGAACGAAGAGCCGTTTTCACAGTCACCGAGCGCTGCTCGCGTGCAGTGACTCCGGTGAAAGTGGCTGTCACCGAGCGTGATGAATGCGCCGCCACTGTTACCTGATGTGTGCTGCAAACAACCCCTTTTCCCGTCACCGTGAGGGGCGTGGTCACCGACTCGTTTCCATTGTTGGTCACAGTGATGGTGAAGGATGCGCAATCCTTGGCGTTGGCCTTCAGAGTGGATGCACCCACCAGCAGTTGCAGATTGCCATCACTAATGACTGTCGGCGCCACCTTGCTGCGCTGTGTCTTGGTCACTGCAGTGGAAGCCGTGACTTTGCCGCTGGCTTTTGTGGTGGGCTTACTGGTGGCTTTCGGTTTAGGCTGTGGTTTGGGTTTCGGCTTGGGCCGGGCGGTGATGGTTGTGGAATAAAGCCACAACTCGGCCGACTTCACCTTCACTTTGTGGCGGCCACCTGGCAGCAGGAACGACAGCACACGGTCATTACCGCCAAGATAGCTTTTTTCTTCCACCACATGTCCCTTGGCATCGATGCAGTCCACAGTCACGATGTCGTCGGAAAACTCATCGGGCATGTGCAGTTTCAAGTCGACAGCGGCACGGCTGTAATCGTCAACGGCAGCCGTGCCTTCGGCCTGATTACAAGTAATCTCGCCGTCGAAAAGCCTGAGCAGGCCGTATCGGCCCGTGCTGTCGGCGGCCACTGCATAGCCCTTGATAAACGGATAAGCCTCTTGAAATTGGGGTGGCATCAACTCATCATCGCCCACGCGGTAGCCATAGAGGTCTTTTACTTCAAAGGGAATAGGCCCGTCGGTATAAAACACCAGCTCCGGCTCTTCTTTGGCCGGAGGCAGCGCGTCGCGGTTCACTTTTTCCTTGAGTTTCTTTCCCTCCATGTCAATGAACAAGTCACGGCGCTTTTTGTCGGTGACGAGCAAGCGCTCACCGCCCACAAAGGGGTTCTCGTCGACGTAGACTTGCTCACGCACCGGGAAAATGGAGCCATCCACATGGAGCACCGAGAGCAGTCGCCAGCGTTCTTCCTCAAGACGGAGCACCACTGCATGACCATCGACAAAGTCGGTAATCGAGTCGGCCATGAAAGGCACCACCTGCTTGCCGTCGCTGTTGAACACACCGCACTTCTCGGCGTTCCACGCCTTGAAATGGCTGGAACTCATGCGCGAGATAGCCTGGTTCACGGGGCGGATAATCCACTTGGCGACCTCGGCGTGGGTGAATGTGGCTGGTGCCAGCAGACAAGCCATGATGATAAAATATCGTAATTTATTCATTTTGTTGCTTTTGTCGTTTTAGGATTGTTCCAAATTGTTGTGTAAATATTATTCGAGCGATGAAAGGCGAATTTCAAAGCGTTCGCTGAACTGGATGTCGTTGGCCTGCTGGGCATATTGAGCACCCTGAGTAAACAACTGCTTGGCCTTGTCAATGTCTCGGTCAACGGCTCCGCGGGCATCGCCAGCCATGTAGTCGCATCCCAACTCATAGATCGAAGGATAGTAGGTTTGGTCGAGTGCCACGGCTTTCTCGTTCAGTTCATGAGCCTTCTTGGCGTCTTTGGAAAGCAGTTTCTCGACATTGGCAAGCACATTTTTGTCACTATAGACGCGGCCATATAGTTGAGCGAGTGTATACAAAGCCTCGACCGATTCTTTGCCCCCTTGGGCAATGGCTTGGTTCAGTTTGTCGATGCCTTGCTGGGCAGTGCTTGCGCTCTTCAGTTCGTTAAGGGCGGCCTCGGTTAGCGACTTGGCATCACTGGCGGGCGAGGCGCTCGGTTGAGCGGCCCGCTCTGTTGTCGGCTTCTCTTTCTCGGTAGTGGCAGCCGTTACTTCTTCTTGCTGGGCGGGAGCCTCTTTACCGCCGGCGAAATGGTCGTAAGCAAAGTAGCCACCAGTTATGAGCACTACTGCCGCCACCCCGCCAATAATCTGCGGCAACTTGCTCTTGCCGCCGCCCTGTGCTGCCGGTTGCGGCTGCAAGGGCTGCGGCTGCACGGGTTGAGGCTGCACGGGTTGAGGCTGTGGTGCAGGTTGATGCACGAGTTGCTGCGGAATGGACTGTGGCACAGGTTGTCCCTGGACAGGCATCCCCTGAACAGGCATCCCTTGCATCGGTTGCTGAATCGGCTGTGGTTCGGGTTGCGGCGCAGGCATCCCTTGCACGGGTATTTCCTGCACGGGTATCCCCTGTACTGGCATTCCCACCACGGGCATTCCCGGAACAGGTTCCGGTACAGGTTGTGGTGACGGTTGTGACGGCATTGTCGTTTCGGGTGGCAGAATAGGAGGTGGCGCCATGACCGAAGCCTCGGCATTGGGGGTGAGTGCATCTTTCACTTCCTCCATCTCGACCAGTCTTTCTCCCATCTTTTCCACAAGTTCATCGTATTCAATACCCGGTTCCATGGGGACGAACAGCCACTTCACACGATATTCCAGCCCCATGCTGATGCCGATGGCGCTATCGCGCGACACCCAGTAGAACTGAGTTCCGGTGATAGGGTGCTCCCAGTCATATTTCTTTGCGAAATTGTAAATCTCTACCAGGTCGTAGGGTTCGCGTGTCTCGTCATAGATACGCCACACGAGATTACCTTTGAGCATGGCTGCAGCCAGCGCCTCTTGGAGTGTGCTGTAGTGCCCGATACGAGTCTTGAAATCACGAAAAGACTGTGTTTGATTCTGTTGAGTAGCGTTCATATTTGTCTAATTATTGATTTTCTTTTCCTATTTTATCCAAGTTTTCGCCGAGCTCCTCTACGGCACGGTAGCCGCCCACGATGTCGTTGCCGGTCATGTGGGCCATTTTCTTGTCGTTGAACTTGTCAACCTGAGCCTGCTGCTCGGCGGCCCAGGCATCGCGCATGGCCTGGTCGCGCTGGGCTGTGGCGGTTTTCAAGTCGCTCTGGGCCTTCTGAGCGCCCATCTGAGCCTTCTGCAAGTCGTGCTCGGCATTCACCGCCGCACGCTGGGTGGCCGTGTTGACGCGATCGGCCGTCCTCAGTTCGCTGCTGGCCTTTTCGTACTTTTGCTGGGCCTTTGCCGCATTTTTTTGGGCAGCGGCCAACTGGGCTTCGGCACGGCTCTTCGCCTCGGGGGTCTTGGCCTGACTCAGCTGCTTCTGGGCGGCGTCCACCCTCTTGTTGGCATTGGTCAGATTCTTGCTCGCCGAGGAGGCCTTACTTTGGGCTTGGGTCAACTTTTGCTGCGTGCGTTGAGCGCTTTGTTGGGCGTTGGTGACACGCTGCTTCGCACTGCTCACCTGCTGCTGCGTGCGGGTGACGGCTTGCTGCCTCGTCGTCACCGTCTTAGCGGCAGTGTCGGCCTTCATCCTTGTGCTCTCAACGGGCGACGGCATCTTTGATTTTATATATTCCTTGCCCTTGTCGATGCCATATTCCATCGTCTTGTTGACAAGGTGCTTCTGGGCTTCTTCGGCCATGCCAGCCTTAGCCTTGTCGAGGGCCTTGCTCAGGTCGCCGCTTTTGGCATATTCGTCTAATCCATCCGTCACACCCCTGCCGCCTATCACCACCGTCGCCTCGGTGCCAAGCTCCACACCCTTCTTGACAAGCTCGCTCGACGCGCCGGCCAGTTTCCCGGCAGCCGCGCCGCCGATTTCACCGGCATAGTTCTGGGCCACTTTCACCAAGCCTTCGGTCACGCCATGCGCAGTGGCCTTGCCAATACTTTTACCCTCGACGTAGGCATCGCCCACTTTAGTAATCACCGAGTCGGCAAAAGAGAAACCACTCTGCACAAGTTTCGCATTGGCCATCGTGGCTGCCGAGACCGTGCCCACGCCGCTCAGTGCCATCGGTATCAGCACCAGCGATGTGGACGCCACGTTCTTCGTGCTCTCCAGGCCCACGACCACCACGTTGTTGTCGGCGGCGATGGACTCCTGCTTGGCCGACTCGATGCCGGCCTTGATCTGCTCTTCTTTGATAGCCCGCCTGACCGACTCTTCGTCGGCCGCGGTGAAATACTTGTCGGCGAGCTTGATGATCTGCTCCGTCTTTCGCTCCTCCTCTTCCCTCCACTTCTTGTAGTCGGCCGACTCGTCGCTGTAGCCGCGCTCGGCATCGCGCCGGGACTGTTCCTCCCATTGCGCGTGCTGCTCGGCCTGGTTCCGCGCTGCCGTGGCCGCGTCCTGCGACAAGGGGTCGCGGTTGCGGTCCAGGTAGGCCAGGTGTTCGAGCATGTCTTGCTCGCTTTGGAACCCGCCGCCAAGCGGGTTGTCATAGCCTCCATGCCCGTCGGGCAGATACAGTTTCTCCTCGCCCGTGATAGGATCTCTTACGGTGACACTGCCGTCGGAGTCGCGCGTCACATACTTGTCCTCGATGCTCTGATAGGGCGACGAGGGACCACCGGGACTGCCCTCAACCGGCGACGGCATTCCGCCACCCGCGGCGCCTCCGGCTCCGCCGAGGCCACCGCCGAGGCCACCCAAACCACCGCCGAGGCCTCCACCCACGCCGCCGCCGATGGCACCGCCCAAACCACCGCCCAGAAGCAACGATATCAGCGCGCCAACCGTGCCTACGCCCACCGCCTCTTCGGGTGTGGCCGCACGGTCAAGTCCCAGCGGGTCGCCGGCAAGCCACTGCTCGATGGCGTGCTTCATTTCGTCGGGCAGTGAGCCGAAATCAACATCGGGCAGGAAACTGCTGTCGTCGTCTACATTTTCATCAGCACCGTCGGCATTCGTATCATCATTTTCCATGTCGCTATCGGCATCCTCATCCGGTGGTGTTGATGTGTCTTCTTCCTCCTCCGGTTCAGGCTCCGGCTCCATTGAGGGGATGGAAACGGCTTCTTTCATGTACTCCCCTTTAGAATCACCGAAACTGACTATCAATGTACTTCCATCGCTGGGAGCCGTAAAACTGAATGAGGTTGAAGATGTTTTATTTTTTTTCACAACAACCGTTGAACGGGCAATCGTTCCACCTCCGGCCGTGACTGTTACAACACCGGTATACGTACCAATAATATGGTCGTTACCGTGAAATGAGGCATTCAAAGTGTAAGTCTCTCCCGGCCTATAACTGCCGGCCAAATTGTGAATGGTGTAGGAAAGCGTACCATAGTGTATGCCACTGCTTCCGGTGAGAGCACCAACATCGACTGTCGACAACAGTGCCGCAATCACAACAAACGCAGCACCCAACGCACGCACACGACGCGCCAGCACCATGAAGACCGATGATGATTTATAGTTATATCGACCCATCTAATTCTGATTGAGAATGGTTTTGCAATTTATTTTATTTCACCTCGAAGCCGGCACGGGGATGGGCGGCGGGGTGGGCTTTTTCTTGCCGAACAATCCCAGCAAGAAGCCCAGCAACAGCATGGGCCATGCCAGCCAGAAGCACCAGTGCAGCCCACTCAGGCTCAGACCAGTGGCAAGAGTGAATCCCAGCGTCATGCCCATCAAGACGCGGGTGACGGTGGAGTAGTCGGGGGTGCGTCCGCCCGTCACCGAATTGGCCATGCTGAACAAGAAGCCCCACAAGAAGCCCCCCTTGTTGCCGATGCTCTGCAGCAGCATCACCACGGCCACGATACCCACCATGGCGTTCTGGCCGCTCTGCGTCACGTTCATAAAAGAGTAGAGCAGCAGTGCCACGCCCAGGCCGTAGAATAGCGGCCGCAATGCGCCGGCACTGTTCAGCCGCATGCTCGAGGCCATTTGGCCGAAACTGTTGCCCAAACCGCTGAACGGCATCTTGCCGTGGAACAGCGGCAGCAAGGCGGCGTTGACAAAGGCGGCGACCACCACCTTGCCCACAATGCCTCCCACAGCACCCAGCACGCCGCCAAAGAGGCCGCCCTCGGTAAAGGTGAGGAAACTCACCACCTTGAGCGGAAGTGCCAGTTTGGCCTTGGCGGCCATCCATCCCAGCCCAATCCATATCCCAGACAGCAACACGGTGGGCAGCAGGTTCAACGGGTGTTTGATATTGTCGATGCAGTCCTTCCAATAACTCTTAAGGAACTGCCCTACGGTCATTCGTTCTTTTACCATATCTTTTATGATTATCTCTATTGAAAGGGTTTTTGCATTTCTCAGGCGAGGTCGGCCGACGACTTCAGCGAGGGATATTGAGCGAGAAGCGCTTCAACCTGCTGGTCGAGTTGCCGCTCCATCACGTCGCGCACCGGGCAGGGTTCCATGGGCACAAACAGCCACTCGGTGAGCCACTCTTGCCCCGGGCACAGGCCAATAGCGCCCTCACGCGTCACCATATAGTACATGCCGTCGGGCAAGGGACCCTCACTGTCACACTCGCGGGCATACTCGGCCAGCTCCATCACGCTGTAGGGCTCGCCGGTCTCATCGTCGGCACGCCACGCTTTACACAGCGTCGTCGCCACCAGCACAGCCTGCACCATATAAGGGAATTGTCCACTGTCAATGGCCGAAGCCATTTGCTCCGGCGAAAAAATCTCCATGTTAGGTTCCATAAATGCTGATTATTGTGATTTAAAAACAAATCCGTTCGATAGCCCAAGTTGATTGGTTTGCCATCAAAACAGCCAAGAAGATTTATGATTTGTTGTTATTGGTTTAACGGTATTTAGGTGCTGAGGTGCTGCACCTTGCTGGCGCTGACAGAAATTGCCACCAGGTAAATTTCCGGGAATAATGGTTTTATCCATAACAAATTAGTTTTAGTATTGGTTTTGTTATATTGTTTACTTAGTATTGGTAGTATCTGTATTCATGCCCGTCAAGCACTATTATGCCATATAGCATGAATTTATCGCAAATATAGAGAAAAATCACGAAATTTCAAAGAAAGCCCCCTATTTTTTGAATAGAATTTTCCAATCAGGCACCGGACGCGCACATAGGCTTCCTCAATCTATTATGGAAGAATGTGTGTGAAATATCGAGTGAAAAACGCTGCTCAAATTGTAAACCACAGGCGTGAAGTAATATTAACTTAACAACAACGGATTATTTCGTGGAATTTTAATATCTTTGTAGCAGATTATAATCAATTATAGCATCATGGCAAATTTAAATAGGTTAAAAGTTGTCCTTGTTGAAAAAGGGAAAACCGGCAAGTGGCTTGCAGAAGAGGTCGGGAAAACACCCTGCACTGTTAGCAAGTGGTGCAGCAACAGTATTCAGCCCGACTTGCTGACATTAGACAAAATCGCTAAACTCCTTGATGTTGATGTGAAGGATTTGTTAAACTCAACCGAAAAATAAATCACCACATTATGGCAAAAGAATAAAACATATGGCAGTTTCAGACGATAGAAAATATACGAAAGCTTTCGTTCATGACCTCTTAGAGGGTGTAAAGGGCAAGACGCTTGGTGAGATTGATTCGTCTCATCAATTTGCTCGCACGAAAAAGAGCGAGAAGATCACAGGCATTGCTGGCGACGTAATAGAACAATCTGTATTCGGTTATGAACGGGATAGCAAACAAGAGTGCGACATCGAAATTGACGGAGTCCTGACAGAATTGAAAACAACCGGTGTCAGGATTCCAAAATCAGACTTGGACAAGGTAAAAGACAAGGTGGGCGACGACTACAATGTTTATCTTGGAGCCAAAGAAGGAATAAGTATAACCGGAGTAACCTTTGAGCCCACAATCCAGACGGATTTCGACACTTCGCATTTTTGGGAAAAGGCCGAGCATCTGTTAATTGTATTCTACGAATACAGATCATACGAGGCTGTTCCAGCTTCTGCCTATGCTGATTTCAAGATTGTTGACTACTGCTACAACACTTTTTCAGAGGAAGAGCGTGCCAAACTTTGCAACGACTGGGAAATTGTTCGTGATTACCTTCAAGGCATCTATACTGAATACAAAGACAACTCAGACAGGAAAGAGCAACTTGTGGGTTTCACTCACATCTTGCGGCCTAATCTACTGTTAATTGAGTTGGTTCCAGCTTTCAAGAAGAAGTCAACTGGTTCTTATCAAAAACCTCGATATCGACTGAAACAGACTTTTGTCGATTATATTGTTCGTGGTCATTTTGATAAAAGCAGGTCCAATTCGGAAATCTCATTGAAAGAATCTTTTTCCAGTTTCGCACAGTTAGATGCTCGTTGCCACTCCTTTTCCGCAAAATATAAAGGCAAGACTTTTGCACAGTTGAAGGAAGATTTAGGGGTTGTGTCAGAAATATCCAATAAGAGTTTTGGCGCTTTATGTGTACTCAAAATGTTTGATGCAAATTGTAAAAGACTGAATCAGATTTCTGACTTTACAAAGGCTGGTATTATTGCCAAGACAATCACCATTACACCAACTGGCGGCAGGACGGAAGACATGAAACTAAGACATATCGACTTTGAAGAATGGGCAGATAAAGACCTTGACTTCCTTGATTCGGATGTCTATTCATATTTCTGTGAGCACAGTTTCCTTTGTCCTATTTTCTGTGAAAGAGGCGATATGGGTAAAAGAAAGAGTGGCGAATCGGAAGATGATTACAAAAGACGGCTCGAAGAAGAGTCTGCAAAGACCACTTTTGAGGGGTTCAAGCGTTTTGCATTCGATGATGAGTTTATTGAAAATGAGGTTAGAAGGATGTGGGATGACTCACGCAAACTGATTCATCAGAAAACCTTGAAATGGGAGTATATATACGACAAAGCGGGTAACAAGCGAAAGAACGACAGCGGGTCGTATATGGGCTCGCCCAACTTCCCCAAGAGTGCTAACTACAAAGTATTCTTCCGAGGTGGCGCTGATGATTCTCGTGACGAGGCCAAAAGCGTGGAGGTAAATGGTATAAAAATGCTTCCGCAATTCTTCTGGTTAAAAGGCTCATACATTGCTGACAAATTGAAATCGATAGAGTATTTGTAATATGGGTAAAAATACAATCAAAGTAGTAGAACTTTTTGCTGGTGTGGGTGGTTTCCGCATCGGGCTTGAAGGCGCATCAGATGCCTACGAGACCATTTGGAACAACCAGTGGGAACCATCCACACAGCATCAGGACGCTTCACTCGTCTATAGAGCACGATTTGGTTCGAAAGGGCATTCCAATAAAGATATCAACCTCGTGACCACAATGGAGATACCCGACCACGACTTGTTGGTAGGTGGCTTTCCGTGCCAAGACTATTCTGTGGCGGCTTCACTCAGTAGGTCTGGTGGGATTGAGGGAAAGAAAGGTATCCTTTGGTGGCAGATTTATCGTATTTTGAACGAGAAAGGCGACAAGCGTCCGAAGTATATTTTCTTCGAGAATGTTGACCGCTTGCTTAACTCTCCTGCC
Source organism: Muribaculaceae bacterium (assembly GCA_017483645.1). Taxonomy (GTDB): domain Bacteria; phylum Bacteroidota; class Bacteroidia; order Bacteroidales; family Muribaculaceae; genus Sodaliphilus. The sequence continues at coordinate 16,062 of JAFUWD010000052.1, forward strand.
ACGCAGCGAGGACGTGACTTTGCCATCATTCTTGCATCGCTGGCCGACTTGGGCTATGTTGTGGAATGGCGTATCATCAATGCTGCCGACTACGGTATGCCTCAGCGCCGCCGCAGAACGTATATCGTGGGCTACCTTAAAGGGTCTGTCGTGGCCGACAAAGTTGACACAATGGAAGATTGGATTGAGTTTGACGGTGTGTTGGCACAAGCATTTCCTTTTAGGGCAAAAGAAGAAACGGTTTCCACTTTCGACATCAACGGCACCATTCAGGAGGTGTCTGCAAACTTCAACAAGGGCAAGAAAGACAGCCCTTTTGGAAATGCCGGCATGATGAAAGACCGTCATGTCTATTCCATAGATGCCGAACCTGTGTATGACGGGACTATTCAGACGCTGGGCGACAATCTCGTGGACGAAGACTTTGTGCCAGAAGAATTCTTTATATCTGAAGAAGAATTGCCTAAGTGGCAATATGAGAAGGGTGCCAAGAAAATCAACCGCATTTCAAAAGAGGGGTTCGAGTATGTGTTTTCTGAGGGAGGGATGGCTTTCCCCGACTATCTTGACAAGCCTTCGCGTACAATGATTACGGGCGAAGGTGGTAATGCTCCGTCACGCTTCAAACATGTGGTGCAGACACCATCTGGACGTTTTCGCCGCTTAATTCCTATAGAGTTGGAACGTCTGAACATGTTCCCTGATAACCACACCTATCACCCAGAAGTTTCTAATGGGCGTCGAGCATTTCTAATGGGAAACGCTTTGGTGTGCGGCATTGTGCAAAATATTGGAAGAAGTCTCTATCGCTCTATTTACGATGAAGCTCCCGTTTCAACACACCCCATCCATGCGCAACGCAATCCACGTCCTGTGCTTACTCTCGACTTGTTCCCCAATGAAACGGAATTGCTCTTCAACAAGCCAAAGAAGACCTATAAACTTGACGGCACAAAACGCTTGCTTATTGGCCTCGTGAAGAAAGATAATGAAGAATATTTCTTAAATCAAGAGCCTTCGAAGCTTTACTACACTGGTTATGTTGGTACATTCCCATCAACAATCGCTCTGAACAAACTCTACTACTTCATGCCGCACATCAGAGGCAAGGGCGTTCGTGATCTCTATCAGATAAAGGTTGTGCGCGTGGGTAGCAAGACAGAAATCCACCCTGATAAGGAAGACACAAAAGCCCCACGATTAGTATTCGAGCTGGAGTATTTGGAGAGTTTGCCTGAGTACAAAATGATTCACCTGAACTTTCAAAGAGCATTCACTGACACATTCCTTGGAAGAGTATTGAACAGATAAAATACCAAAACATGAACGAATACATCATCTACACTAATGAAGGTTATTCTATCGCACCCAACGAAGGTGTTGAGGTTGAGAACTGTCAAGTGCTTGGTTGTGCATACGGAAGCAACCCTGTCGAAGCTCAAGAAAACCTGCTAAAGGACAATCATTGGATTACTGAGGCAGGTTTCCATAGGTCTGAGTTTATCGTTAAACAATTGTTTACCAATTAAAACGTCTTATACAATTCAACCTAAGGGTCAATTTCATCCCCCGCCAATAATAGTGCTACTTTTCAGGATTCATTTAGGCCATGCAACGAAATGGTATCATACAAGGGGCGTGCAGCCATCAAGCTGCACGCCCCTTGTCAACAGTACAATAATAAGGTTTAGATGCAGGTGTAGCCGCCATCCACGGGCAACGCCACACCAGTGACATAGGTCGAGGCCGGCGAGGCCAGGAAAATGGCTGCCGAGTCGAGTTCTCCTTCCACGCCATAGCGCTCCATGGGGATGGCCCCCTTGGCATATTCCTGGAACCACTGGCTGTCGAGCGTGTCCTTGGTGAGCGGCGTCACGAAATATCCGGGGCAGATGGTGTTGACCGTGATGCCGTGTTTGCCCCACTCAGCGGCCAAGGCACGGGTGAGGTTCACCACGCCACCCTTGGCGGCATGATAGGGCGATGCGGGAGCAATCTTGTTGCCCACCAGGCCGTACATCGAGGCGATGTTGATGATGCGGCCGTACTTTGCGGGTATCATGGCTTTTCGAGCCACAGCGCGTGCCACACGGAACGAGCCGAAGAGGTCGATGTTCATCTCGTTGGCAAACTGCTCATCGGTGATTTCCTCAGCGGGAGCCACGGCTCCTGTGCCTGCATTGTTCACCAAAACGTCGATGCGTCCGAAACGTGCCATCACCTCGTCGACCATGGCGTCGACCATGGCGGTATCGGTGATGTCGCAGCGGATGGGCAGTGTTTCCACTCCAAATTCGGCGGTGATGGCGGCAGCCACTTCTTGCAGTTTCTCAAGCCTGCGGGCAATGGGCACGATGACACAACCCTGGTTGGCCAGCGCGCGTGCCATCTGCACTCCCAAGCCGGTGGAGCAGCCTGTGACAATAGCCACACGGCCTTTCAGGTCAAAATAGTTGGTTTTCATAGTCATTAGTGTTATTATTGTTGATAGTGAAGATTCATTCCTTGACAATCAGCGTGCCGGTGCGACCCTGCAGAGCATCGTGGGCACGCCCGAGCGAGGTGATGAGCGCTGTGCCGCCGGTGGTCTCCACAAAGTGGATGCAGCTCTCCACCTTGGGCAGCATGCTTCCGGGGGCAAAATGGCCTTGCGCGATGTATTGGCGGGCCTGGTCCACGGTGATGCGGTCGAGGTCACGCTGGTCGGGCTGGCGGTAGTTGACCGACACCTTGTCGACAGCAGTGAGAATGACCAGCATGTCGGCCCGCAAGTCACACGCCAAGCGCGCGCTGGCACGATCCTTGTCGATGACAGCCGCCACGCCCTCATAGTCTCCCGGCGCTTTTTCCATCACCGGTATGCCACCGCCACCCACGGTGATGACGATGCTGTGCTGCCCCAGCAGTTGCTCCACCACGGGCAGTTCCACAATCTTCACCGGTACCGGCGAGGGCACCACCCGGCGATAACCGCGGCCTGCATCCTCAACAAAAGTGTAGCCTGTGCGGGCCATGATTTCGTCGGCCTGGGCTTTGTCGTAAAACATACCCACGGGCTTGGTGGGATGCTGGAATGCCGTGTCGGCAGGGTCCACCACCACTTGCGTCACCACGGCGGCACAGGGTCGGTCGAGGCCGCGGTGTGCCAGCTCGCGCTGGATGGCTTGCTGCAAATGGTAGCCGATGTAGCCTTGCGTCATGGCGCCACATTCGGGGAAAGGCATGGCCGGCGTGCCGGCATCATGGGTGGCGCTGTGCTCGAAGGCCAAATTCACCATACCCACCTGAGGACCGTTGCCGTGACCGATGACCACATCGTTGCCGGCGGCCACCAGGTCGACGATGGTCACCGCTGTGCTCTTGACGAGTTGCAGTTGCTCTTGCGGCGTTTTTCCCAGGGCGTTACCGCCCAGGGCAATGACAAGTCGCTTGCTCATGATGCGTAACGATTATTTCAGTGTGGCATACATCACCGCCTTGATGGTGTGCATGCGGTTCTCAGCCTCGTCGAACACCTTGCTTCGCTTGCTGCGGAACACCTTGTCGGTGACCTCCATCTCAGGAAGCCCGAATTTCTCGTGAATCTCACGACCCACAGTGGTTTCCAAGTCGTGGAACGACGGCAGGCAGTGCATGAAAATGGCATCGGGGGCGGCGTTGTTCATCACGTCGTCATTCACCTGATAGGGGCTGAGCAACTTGATACGCTCGGCCCAGATGTCGTCGGGCTCGCCCATCGACACCCAGATGTCGGTGTAGATAACGTGGGCGCCGCGAGTGCCTACCCGCACGTCGTCGGTAAGGGTGATGTCGCTGCCATGCTCCCGGGCAATCTCGCGGCATGTGGCCACCAATTCGGCATCGGGCATATTCTCACGCGGACCGCAGGCCACAAAGTTGATACCCAACTTTGCCGATACCACCATCAGCGAATTGGCCACATTGTTGCGGGCATCGCCCATAAACACCATTTTCAGCCCTTTGTAACGGCCAAAGTTCTCCTCGATGGTAAGCACGTCGGCCAGCATCTGAGTGGGATGGAACTGCGTGGTCAGGCCGTTCCACACGGGCACACCGGCATAGCGGGCCAGGTCTTCGACCACTTGCTGGTCGAAGCCTCGGTACTCAATGCCGTCGTACATGCGGCCCAGCACGCGGGCGGTGTCCTCAAGCGATTCTTTCTTGCCCATTTGCGACGAACCCGGGTCGAGATAGGTCACTCCCATTCCCAGGTCGTTACCGGCCACCTCAAACGAGCAGCGGGTGCGCGTCGATGTCTTTTCAAAGAGCAAGACAATGTTCTTGCCTGTGAGGTACTTGTGCGGTGTTCCGGCACGTTTCATCCGCTTGAAATCCTTGGCAAGCTCAAGCAAATACTGAATCTCTTCGGTGCTAAAATCGAGCAGTTTCAGAAAACTGCGTCCTGATAAACTTCTTGGCATAATTATGTTATAAGATAAATGTTTAATGATTCTTTGGGGGTTATTTAGTTAAAAACTGGGTCAGGCGTCGCGCCACAGCGGCATGCTCATGCAGCGAGGCCCGCCACGCCCGCGCGACAACTCACTGCTGGGAATCTCGAGCACCGTCAGGCCATAGTCGCGCAAGATGGCGTTGGTCACGTCGTTACGCTCATAGACCACCACCACACCAGGAGCAATGCACAGCGTGTTCGAGCCGTCGTTCCACTGCTCGCGCTCGGCGGTGATGAGGTCGCCACCGCCACACTTGATAAGAGTCACATGCTCCACGCCCAGCACCTCGGCAAAAATCACTTCAAGCGACTCGGTGCGGCGCATGATGCTCACTTGGCCGGGATTGGCACCGGGTGTAATCATGAACACCTCCAGCGGGCCGAAGATGCCCGGATGCACCATGAACTTGTCCACGTCGATTTGAGTGAGCACCGTGTCGAGGTGCATGAAAGCACGCGACTCGGGGATATGGATGGCCACAATGGTGTCGATGGTGGCGTTTTTACTCTTGAAAATGTTCATGGCAAGGCGCTCGATTGCATCGGGCTCCGTGCGCTGACTGATGCCAACGGCCAGCGCGTGCTCGGTGAGGTTGAGCACATCGCCGCCCTCAATGTGGAAGGGGTTCACACGATCGTAATAGTGCTCCACATCACGGAAATCGGGATGATATTTGAAAATATAGTCGGCATAGATGGTCTCGCGGCAGCGAGTGGGCGAGTACATGCGGTTGATGCCCACCCCGGTGCCCATACTCTCAAAGGGGTCACGCGTGAAATACAGGTTGGGCATGGGATTCACCACAATGCGGCTGTCACCGCGCACCAGGTCCACCAGCGAGTTCTCCACATGCTCCCGCTCGCGCGAAAGCTCATTGAGATACACACCCTCCATCGTTTTGAGCACCAACTCTTTGCTCGACTGGATACTGTTGAGAAAATCGTAGATAATCTCATGATATTTGGTGGCACGAATACCGGCCTCGGCGATAAACTGCCGCAAGAAATACTCACGAATGTCGCTGCCCTGGTCGAGCACCTGCGCCATGAGGTCTTCGAGATAGACCACCTCCACGCCATGGTCGCGAAGCACTTGCGAGAAAGCGTCGTGCTCTTCATCGGCCACCTTCAGATAGGGAATATCGTCAAAAAGCAATTCCTCCAGCGTGTTGGGCGTGAGATTGAGCAACTCCCTTCCGGGCCTGTGAAGCAGCACTTTTTTAAGCGGTTTGATTTCGCTTGTAACATGAATGCCTTTCATGACAGAAAATATATTAGTTTAGTTTTGGCACAGTGTTAATGGTTGACAAAGATAATCATTTTCGGTCAAAGCGCATAATTATTCTCGCTTTATTTCACATTCCTTTGCCGACAAAGGATTGTAGAAACAGATATTTTTTTTAACTTTGCATTTTAAAGAATCTCTTTCGAGCCACATTGGCACTTCATCATGAAAAATAAAACGAAATCATCGGTTGACCACCAGACGCTGCAAAGTCGATACAATCTGGCGATGATTATCTTCACCGCCTTGATTCTCATAGGGGTGTTCCTCTATACCTATAACATTGCGCAGACCGGGCTCGAACGAGCCGTTGAAGGACGCTCGAAAGGCGAATTGCGTTCACAATGCCTGGACTTGGAAAACAAACTCAACATGATTGAAGCTCTGGTTTCCAACTATGCCCGGGAAGTGAAAGACGATTTGAACGACCCCGACGAACTCTTCAACAACCACAAACAATTTTTGGAAGAAAACACCGACATCGAGGGATGTTTCATGGCTTTTATCCCCGATTACTTTCCTCAAAAAGGGCGGTGGTTTGAGTGCTATGCCGTGAGGCGCGACGGCAACCGCATCGAAACCCAACAGATGGGGTCGGCGCAGCACGATTACACCCAAATGGAGTTCTATACCACACCCATGCGCACCGGAAAACCGGTGTGGTGCGAGCCGTACCATGACGACGACGGCGCCCACATGATGCTCACCACCTATTCCATGCCCATCAAGGACGACAGCGGCCGTATGGTGGCCGTGCTGGCTGTTGACATCTCTCTCGACTGGCTCAGCACATATCTCAACTCCGACCTGCGTTACAAGTCATCCTACTTGATGCTGCTCTCACGGGAGGGACGATTGCTGGCCTACCCTGACACCTTATTGCTGAACGACAAAACGGTTCAAGAGCTCGACAACAAAAAACGCGACCCCAAAGTAAACGAAATGAACCAGCGCATGATGGCCGGTGAGTCGGGCATGGTCAGAGTAAAGGCTGAAAACGGCGAAAAGGCCCTGGTCATTTTCAAGCCGGTGGACAACGAAACGGGATGGTCCATGGCCATCGTTTGTCGAGAAAAAGAAGTTTATGGCGACCTCTACCATGTGGGCAACGTACTGATCATGCTCATGCTTGGGGCATTGGCGGCACTGGCGCTGATGCTATGGTACGCTACACGCAGTGTCAACAAACTCGAGGCGGCCAACAACGAAAAACGGCGCATCGACGGAGAATTGGCCATTGCGGCCAACATCCAAATGGGCATGCTCCCCACCAAGCTCAACAAAACCCACGACAATATCCAAGTTCACGCCGCACTCGTTCCCGCCAAGGAAGTGGGGGGTGATTTGTTCGATTTTTACATCCGCAACGAGAAACTCTTCTTCTGCGTGGGCGACGTCAGCGGCAAGGGAGTGCCCGCATCACTGCTCATGGCGGTGACACGCAGCCTGTTCCGCTCGTTGTCGATGCACGAGAGCAACCCCACACGCATCATCACCACCATGAACCAAACCATGGTTGAGACCAACGAGGCCAACATGTTTGTAACGCTCTTTGCCGGGGTCATCGACCTGCCCACGGGAGAGATGCGCTTCTGTAATGCCGGCCACACACCGCCCGTGTTTATCCATGATGGCCAAGCAAGCTTCATGGAAATCAGCGCCAATCTTCCGCTGGGCGTGTTCGCCGACTTCACCTACAAGGGGCAGCAACTGACGCTCACCGACAATGACGCCATCGTCATCTACACCGACGGTGTGACCGAGGCATTCAACTCGCTGCACGAGCAATTTGGCGAACAACGCACGCTCGATGAAATGCAGAAAATCGAAGGACTCGCCCCCCTGCCCTCACCCGCGCAACAAATCGAGCACTTGATCCACGAAGTTCAGCAATTCTCCGGCGACAACATGCAGAGCGACGACATTTCAATTTTGGCGCTGCGCTACGTCAGACCGCTCGACGAGGTGGTGCTCCAGAACAAGATTGTGCTCCCCGCCGACATTCAGCAGGTGGGACGGCTCAACGAATGGGTCGACGACGTGACATCACGACTCGGAGCCGACGAAGAGGCGGCCATGAATCTGCGACTGGCCGTTGAGGAGGCTGTGGTCAACGTCATGAACTACGCCTACAAAAACGAGAAAAACTCCGACGGGACACCCGTTCAGGGAATCGTCGAGGTGCAAGCCATCGCCGACAAGCACGAGGTGGTCTTCACCGTTATCGACAGCGGGTCGCCGTTCGACCCCACAGCCATTCCCGATGTCGACCCCACATTGCCCGTCGAAGAACGGCCTATTGGCGGCCTGGGCATCTTCCTGATGCGCCAGCTCACCGACTCCATCAACTATAAGCGAGTGGGCGAGCAAAATGTGACCCGACTCAGAAAAAAATATTCTAACTAAACACAAATATTTATGAAAACAACCATCCAACAAATCGACCAGCAACTGGTGGCCTTCCTGGAGGGCGAACTCGACACAGCAGCAGCAGTCGAAGCGCAAAAACAACTCAAACCGCTATTTGACAACACCACGCTCGACACCGTGCTCGACTGCACCGAGTTGCAGTATATTTCATCAAGTGGATTACGCCTGTTCCTGAGCATCTTGAAAAATGGAAAGACGAATGGATTCAACGTCCAATTAAAGGGATTGAACCCCGACTTGGTGAAAGTATTTAAAATGACAGGCTTCTACAGTTTGTTTGAAATATTATGAAAACCCGTGCAACACTTGTCCTGGCGCTGACAGCGGCGCTGGCCGCCGCACAGGCACCTGCCCAGGAGCAAGAGCAGCCCAAACTCAATGAATTCGCCCTCAATGCGCAGATGTTCACCCGTGGCGAATGGCGCGACGGAGGTGTGGCCATCGAAGACAACATGGACGACATGAGGGCGTTCATCCTGTCGCGCCTGAGGCTCACCACCACCTATCATCGTAAATTCATCGATGCCAAGGTGGCCATTCAGCACACCGGTGTGTGGGGACAATCGGGCAAAGGCAATTTCAACCTTTATGAGGCCTGGTTGCGCCTCCAGTCCAAGCAGGGACTGTTTTTCAAGTTGGGACGCCAGGAACTCGTCTACGACGACCAGCGCATCATCGGCAACGATGACTGGACCATGGCCGCGCAATCACACGACTTGATTAAGTTAGGCCTGGACAACCCTGTGCACAAACTCCACATTATCGTTGCCTACAACCAGAACCAGACACAAGGTGGCACTTTCTACAGCAATGGTGCCGAGCCTTACAAAAACATGCAGACCCTGTGGTACCACTATGCCGCGCCGCGCTTCCCCTTCGAGGGGTCGCTGCTGGCCATGAATGTGGGCACCCAGCACGGCGACGAAACTAAATACGACACACAATACCAGCAACTGGTGGGCGCTTATCTCAAATTCCAGCCGCGGCAATGGCTCATCGAGGCATCCTACTACCGCCAGATGGGGCATGAAGAAAATGCCATTCCCATTCACGCCTGGATGGCAAGCGCCAAGGTCAGCCACACGTTCAGCCGGCAGTGGCAGGCTTATGCCGGCTACGACATTCTCAGTGGCGATGACAATTTCTTTGTTCCGCCCAAGGGAGCCATCGGCATGGCACAAAAGAAAGAAGTCAGGGGATTTAATCTGCTCTTTGGCTCACATCACCAGTTCTATGGCGCCATGGATTTCTTCTATATGAAAACTTACTACGGCGGCAACACGCCCGGTCTTCAAAACCTCTATGGCGGAGTCACCTGGGCACCCATCAATCCGCTGAAATTCAATGCCGCCTATCACTACTTTGCCACTCACGTCAAGGTGGATGGCTACAGCCGTTCCCTGGGACACGAACTGGAACTCACCGCCACCTACACCCCTCTGCCCGACCTGAAGGTGTCGGCATCCTACACATTCATGCGTGGCACCGAAACCATGGAGGCATTGAAACGCAGCGACGAGCACCGCCGCTTGCACTGGGCTTGGCTCTCGGTGTCCTACACTCCTCAGTTTGTCAAAACCAAATGGTAATATCACCCCTCACAATATCACACGAATCAATAAACTTCAACCAGTTATGAAAATCACAGCACCCCTCACCACAAGCCAATACGGTATTTTTGTAGAATGTATGGGCCATCAAGGAGAAATATGCTATAACGTTCCTTATCTTTACACACTCGACGGCTCACTCGACGGCGACCGGCTTGTGCAGGCCGTGAAAACTGCCGTGGCGGCTCACCCCACGCTGTTCACCCGCATCATCACCGACGAGGCCGGCGAGCCACAACAAACCATCGACCCCGACGACATGCAATGGACGCTGGAGCTGGAGCACATCACCGACATTGAGCATGAAAAAACGCGACTGCTCAGGCCTTTCGATATCAATGGAGGCCGGTTGTTCCGCTACCACATTCTGAAGGATGCCAAGCATTTGTATCTTTTTGTCGATATTCACCATGTCATTGCCGACGGCACCACCCTGTCCATCCTTCTACACGACATCGAGGAAGCCTACAACGGGCAAGAAATCTCGCCCGAGCCGTACACCATGAGCGAGTTGGCCCGCGACGAGGCGCAGCTGCGCCAAAGCAGCGCTTTTGAAGAAGGAAAGCAGTGGTATGCACAAAATTTCGGTTGCGAAGATGTGTTTACCCCGCTCCTGCCCGACAAACACGACGCACAACACACCGAGGCCAGCATGGTCAGGCTGCTTGACGTGGACCTGGAACGCGTGAACAGTTTCTGCACCGAGAACGGGGTGTTCAAGAGCAATCTGTTTACTGCGGCCTACAGTTTCCTGCTGGCCAAATACAACAACGAGCAGCAATCACTTTTCACCACCGTGTTCAACGGTCGCACCGACAAGCGTTTCAACCATTCGGTGGGCATGACGGTGAAAACACTGCCCGTCTATGGAAGATTTGACAACGACACCACCGTGCTCGACTTCCTGACAAACTTGCAACAGCAGATGAGCGGATGCCGCAAGCATCAGATTTACAGTTTTGCCGATGTCATGCACGACCTGAACTTGCAATCCAACACCATGTTTGTGTGGCACGGAAACCTCTTTTCCGACGAGCGGTTTGCCGGGCTGCCCATGACCACCGAACGCATTTGCAACAGCACTTTGGACGCTCCGTGCTATCTCAAAACATTTGTGCTCAATGGCAGATACCACGTCAAGGCCGAATATGACAGCAACGTGTTCAGCTCCGAAATCATTGCGCAATTTCTCGAAAGTTATGAGGCCGTGGTCGACGGATTGCTGTCGAAACAGCGCCTTGCCGACATCGACATCACCACCCAGGCACAAAAATCCCTGCTCGACCAGTTCAACGACAATGACCATGAATACGACAACACGGCCGATGTGGTAACACTTTTCCGCCGGCAGGTACAACGCACGCCCGAGCGTTGTGCGGTAGCCTATAGCGGCAAGCGCTACACCTATCGTCAGGTCGACACCATTTCCGACCGCATCGCCGCACACCTTGCGTCACTGGGCCTGGGAGACGGCGACGTGGTGTCGGTGCTCATTCCCCGGTGCGAATGGATGGCCATTGCCTCGATAGGTGTTCTGAAAGCCGGATGCGCCTATCAGCCGCTCGACCCCACCTATCCCAAAGAGCGTCTCAACTTCATGATGAAAGACGCCCAAGCTCGGCTTCTCATCGCCAGCGAGGAACTGCGGCCCGTGGTGGACGAATACACCGGGCCGGTGCTGTTCACCAGCCAAATCGAGTCGTTGCCACAAGCACAGGCGCCACAAGTGGCCATCGGGCCGCACTCGTTGTTCATCCTGCTCTACACATCTGGCTCGACGGGTGTGCCCAAAGGGTGTCAGCTCGAACACCAGAACATTGTGGCCTTCTGCGATTGGTTCCAGCGTCACTACGACTTGGGTGAGGGCTGTCGCGTGGCGGCCTACGCCAGTTATGGCTTTGATGCCTGCATGATGGATATGTACCCGGCACTCACATGCGGGGCCGAGGTGCATATCATCGCCGAAGAAATCAGGCTCGACCTGATTGCCATCAACGAATACTTTGAGCGCGAGGGAATCACCCACGCCTTCATGACCACACAAGTGGGCTACCAGTTTGCCACCGGCATCGAGAACCACTCGTTGCGCCACCTCTCGGTGGGCGGCGAGAAACTGGCCTCGCTCATTCCACCCACGGCCTACACCCTGCACAATGGCTACGGCCCCACCGAGTGCACCATCTTCACAACCACCTTTGCCGTGTGCGACCAGTTGGCCGACATCCCCATCGGCAAACCGCTGGACAACATGCGCCTCTACGTCGTCGACCCACAGGGGCATCGCCAGCCCGTGGGAGCAGCCGGCGAGCTATGGGTGAGTGGACCACAGGTGTCGCGTGGGTATCTCAACCGGCCCGAGAAGACCGCCGAGGTTTACATTGCCAACCCCTTCACCACCGATGAGAAATATGCTCGCATCTACCGCACGGGCGACATCGTGCGCTACCTGCCCTCGGGCGACTTGCAGTTTGTGGGACGTCGCGACGGACAAGTAAAAATCCGCGGCTTCCGCATCGAATTAAAAGAGGTGGAAAGCATCATTCGTCAGTTCCCCGACATCAAAGATGCCACCGTGCAGGCCTTTGACGAAGAAGGCGGCGGCAAGTTCATCGCAGCCTATGTGGTGAGCGACAAAACCGTCGACATTGATGCGCTCAACGCCTTTATTCTCGATGAGAAACCACCCTACATGGTGCCTGCCGTGACCATGCAAATCGATGCCATCCCGCTCAACCAAAACATGAAGGTCAACAAGCGTGCGCTGCCCAAGCCCGAAAAGAAGACCGCAGCACCACAGCAGGTGAATGCGCCCATGAACATCCTTGAGGCCGACATCCACAAAATGGTGGCCGCCATTGTGGGCACCAGCGACTTCAACATCACCACACCGCTGGGATATGCGGGCCTCACTTCCATCTCGGCCATCAAATTGGCTGTGCAGGTCAACAAAAGATACGGCGTGTCGCTCGAACCGAAAGCGCTGGTCAAGACCGGCACCGTGCAGACGGTGGAAAACGACATCTTGCAGCACCTGCTCTCGGGCAACACTGCTCCGGCACCAGTTGCGGCAAGCACGCAGCACCGGACAACGGCTCCGCTGTCCTACGCACAGACGGGTGTCTATTTCGACTGCCTGAAAAATCCCACTTCCACCATCTACAACATCCCCTACCTGCTTTCCTACCCCGACGGCGTGGAGGCACAGGCTCTCATGAAAGCGGTGAAACAGGTGGTGGCGCTGCATCCCGAGCTGGCGGTCCATTTCGAGACGCAAGGCACCGACATCGTGCAGACCACCGAAGGCGCCCCCGAGCCGGTGATTCCCGTCACACACATGACCGACGACGAGCTGGCAGCCTACAAGCATAAGTTCGTGCAACCATTCAATTTGCAAAAAGCCCCGCTCTACCGCTTTGAGATAGTGGTCACGCCACAGTCGGGCACCCATCTGCTCATGGATGTGCACCATCTGCTGTTCGACGGCGGCAGCGCCGACTTGCTCATTCGTCAAATCAGCACCGTGCTCGAAGGGAAAACACCCGACACCGAAGGGTGCAGCTACCTTGACTTTGCCGCACAACAACTTTCCGATGAGCAGACGCCCGAATTTGCCTCCGCCCGCGATTTCTTTGCCGAGAAACTGGCCACCTGCGAGGGTGCCAGTGAGATACCGGCCGACTTGCGAGGAGCCGGCGACCAAGGCTTCATCGGCGAGGCGGTGTGCCCGATTGAGCATGACGCAGTGGCCGACTTCTGCCGCCGTCATGGCATCACTCCGGCCCACTTGTTCTATGCCGCCACAGGCTATGTGGTGTCGCGGCACACCAACAACCGCGACGTGTACCTGTGTACCGTGAGCAGCGGACGCAGCAATCTGCGTATCGCCGACACCGTGGGCATGTTTGTCAACACACTGGCCTTGGCGCTGACCATAGACGACGTGACAGTCGACGAATTTTTGCACAACGCTTCCAACGCCTTCGATGCCACACTGGGCAACGAGAACTATCCCTTTGCCCGCATTGCGGCCGATTTTGGCTTCAAGCCGGCCATCGCCTACGCCTATCAGGTGGGGGTGCTGAGTCGTTACACAGTCGACGGCAAGCCCATCGGCCAAGAATTGCTCGAACTGAATGTGCCCAAATTCAAGATCAACATCAAAATCGAGGACCGCGGCGTAGTGGTGCAGTATGACAACGCGCTCTATACGCCCGAATTGGCACAGTCACTGGCACAGAGCATCCGTGCCGTTGCGCAGCGCATGATGGCGCAGCCTCACGACAAGGTGAGACACCTTTCGATTGTGGCCGACGAACAAGAGAAACAACTGGCTGCACTGCGATGCGTGGGCAGTGGCACGGCGCCGTTCCAGTTGATGCACGAATGTATCGGCCACTATGCCCTCTCACAACCCGACCACGAGGCACTGGTGGCATGCGACGCCACCTTCACCTATGCCCAAATGCATCTGGCCACCAACCGCGTGGCCAACGCATTGAGGCAACACGGCGTGAATGAGGCCGACCGCGTGGCCCTGCTGCTGCCACGCACCAGCCGCCTGATTTTAGCGCAGTTCGGCGTGCTGAAGGCAGGAGCCGCCTATATCCCCTGCGACCCGGAATATCCCGCCGACCGTGTGAAACTCATCCTCGTGGATTCCGAGGCACGCTTCATCATCACCACGGCCGACCGCATGGCACAAGTGCCCGAAGGAAAAGCCATCGATGTCGAGGATTTACTGGCTTGTGCCGACGAGACCACGCCACAACCAGCCATCACACCCGACGACCTGGCTTACCTCATCTACACCAGCGGCTCCACAGGCCGTCCCAAGGGGGTGATGCTGCGTCATGAGGGTATCTGCAACTACCTCTACGGACATCCGGCCAACGTATTTGCCAATGCCGTGGCCACCGATGCCACACGCGTGCTGTCGGTGACCACCATCTCCTTCGACGCGGCACTGCAGGACATCGGCACAGCGCTCTTCAACGGCAAAACGCTCGTTGTGGCCACCGAGGAACAAGCCAACAACCCGCTGGAGCTGGCCAGCCTCATCACCAAACAAAGGGTCGACATGGTGTCGGGCACGCCGTCGCGATGGCTCACTTGGCTCACGAGCGAAGATTTCGGCCGGGCCATCAGCCACATCAAGATTGCACGCGCCGGAGGCGAGAAATTCAGCGACCAGCTCCTTGAGCAACTGCGGGCCACTACTCAGGCACGCATCTTCAACTGCTACGGCCCCACCGAAATCACCGTGGCATCGAACAACAAGGAACTAACACACGCATCGGCTGTGACTGTGGGACGTCCTCAGCTCAAGGTAGTGGAGTTTGTCGTCGACAACGACGGCAACGAGCTGCCGGTGGGCGTTGTGGGCGAACTCTACATCGGCGGCCGTGGCGTGGGACGCGGATACAACAACCTCGACGACATGACGCGTGAGCGCTTCATCGAATACCACGGCACACGAGTCTACCGCTCGGGCGATTATGCCAAGTGGCTACCCGACGGCGACATCGTGATCTTAGGACGCACCGACAACCAAATCAAGTTGCGTGGCCTGCGCATCGAGTTGGGCGAAATCGAGAACGTGATGCTCAAGGTCGAAGGTATGCAGAAGGTGGTGATTCTCATCAGGAAAATCGGTGGAAAAGAGCATCTGTGCGCCTATTACACCGCCGACCGGGAAATTGCGCCCGACGCCTTGAAGGCCGAGATTTCCAAGAGTCTCACGCAGTACATGGTGCCCACAGCCTACCTGCAACTGCAGGCCATGCCTATGACACCTAACGGAAAGACCGACGTGAAAGCACTGCCCGAGCCACAACTGGCAGGCACCGGCGAATTTGTGGAGCCGGCCAACGACACCGAGCGTACTTTCTGCAACATTTTCGCCGACATCCTGCAGATGGACAGCGTGGGAGCCACCGACAACTTCTTCGACCTGGGAGGCACCTCACTGGTGGTGACACGAGTTATCATCGAGGCCGACAAAGCCGGGATGCATGTGGCCTATGGCGATGTCTTCGCCAATCCCACACCACGACAGCTGGCAAGGCTCGTCACCGGCGAGGATGCCGGCGACAATGCCGCAAGCGATGTCACCGACTTTGACTATTCGGCCATCGACGCACTGCTCAAGGAGAACACGCTCGATGCCTTCCGCAACGGAACCCCGCAGACCCTGGGCAATGTGCTGCTCACCGGTGCCACGGGATTTTTGGGAATCCACATCCTGCGCGAGCTCATCGACAGTGATGCGAAAAACATCTACTGCCTGGTGCGCGGCAAGACGCTCGACGAGGCCGAAGGACGCCTCAAGACCTTGCTGTTCTACTACTTCGACAACGCCTTCGCCCCGCTCTTCGGCCAGCGGCTGCACATCGTGCTGGGTGATGTGACCAACGACTTTGACCCGTCGCTGAACATCGACACTATCTTCAACTGCGCGGCTGTGGTGAAACATTTCTCCGAGGGCACTGAAATCGAGGACGTGAACGTGGGCGGAGCGGCCCGCTGTGTCGACTTCTGTCTGCAACACGGCGCTCGGCTGGTTCACATCAGCACCGCCAGCACCCGAGGATTGTGGGCCGGCACACCACGCGACGATGTGTTCACCGAGCAACGCTTCTACATGGGGCAGTTCTTGGGCAACAAGTACATCCACTCCAAGTTCATGGCCGAGCGCCTTATTCTTCAAGCCATCGCCACC
The DNA here is from genome assembly GCA_017483645.1 of Muribaculaceae bacterium. Lineage (GTDB taxonomy): Bacteria > Bacteroidota > Bacteroidia > Bacteroidales > Muribaculaceae > Sodaliphilus. The sequence continues at coordinate 32,579 of JAFUWD010000052.1, forward strand.
AAGGGATTGAGCGCCAAAATCATGCGCGTGGGCAATCTGGCGGCAAGAAGCACCGACGGCGAGTTCCAGGCCAACTTCCAGACCAACTCGTTCATGGGGCGCATCAAGGTTTACAACATGCTGGGCTGCTGCCCCTATGGCATGCGCAACAAACGCGTGGAATTCTCGCCCATCAACGAGGTGGCGCACGCCATCGTGCTGCTGGCCGACACGCCGCGGCAGTGCTGCGTGTTCCACCCCTTCAACAACCACACGCAGTTCCTGGGCGATGTGCTCGAGGGACTCACAAGCGTGGGAGAGGGTGTGCGCTTCGTCGAGCAGGAGGAGTTCAGCGACTACATGGAGCAAGCCAAAGCCGACCCCGCCAAGGCCAAACTGCTGTCGAGCTTGCTGGCCTATCAGGACATGGCTCACGGACAGCGAACCACCGACGTGGCTCGCGACAACGACCTGACCACGCAGCTCCTTTACCGGCTGGGCTATGTGTGGTCGCCCACCTCGTGGGACTATGTGGAACGCATGCTCACGGCCATCGGCGGCCTGGGATTCTTTGACTAATACAATCAGCGACTACGCATGAAACAAGACGGCAATAACGACAATATCAACGCACAATTCTACCGATACCTCTGGGCTTATATCCTGGTGGCGCTTTCGGGGTGCTTGGGCAATGTGGTGGACGGAATCATCGTGGGCAATCTCATCAATGCCGACGGTGTGAGCGCCATCAACCTGTCGAAACCCATCAACCAGTTCATTTTCACGCTGCACCTGCTCATTAACGCGGGAGCCGGCATGCTCGTGGCCTATGCCCTGGGCAAGGGCAACACCGACGACGCAAGACGCTTCTTCACCAGGGCACTGTGCCTGAGCGGAGGCATCGGACTGGTACTGGCCATCATGGGAGGCCTCATATTCCCCGACCAGACGGCACGCATGCTGTGCAGCAATGACACCATCCTGCCGCTGGCCCGCGACTACATGCAGGTGTTGCTGCTGGGCAATCCGGCGTTCATTATCATGTGGGGACTGTCGACCATGGTGGGCGTGGATGGCAGTCCGCGGCTGGTGAGCCTGGCTGTGATTGTCGACAATGTGGTGAACCTGTGCCTCGACATCGTGTTTATCCAAGCCTTCGGATGGGGCATCACAGGATCTTCGGCGGCTACCGTGGTGGGGCACTTGGTGGGCATCGCCATCTTGCTCTCGCACTGGCGCAAGCCGCAGAACCGACGCCTCACACTCGTAATGGGCGGCGACGGACTGCTGGCTTCATGGAAACGCATCATCGGACAGGGGGCGCCACTGGCACTGGCGTCCATCTGCCTGACGTTGCTGTTGCTCTCGGCCAATTCCATCGTGCTGTCGACCACCGGCCGCACGGGCATCTTCGTCTTCGCCGTATGCATGAATCTGCTGCAGGTCTACAACCTGTTCCTCTCGGGCACGTGCCAAACGCTCCAGTCACTTGGGGCCATCCAAGTGGGCAAGGGCGATTACAACGGCCTGAGGGCGGTGCTGCGGCGGGCATTCCGGTTCATCACCGTTTCGATGGCGCTCACGTGCGCCTTCGTGTGGATTGACCCGCAAGCCATCGCACGCCTTTTCGGGGCCGTCGACCCGGCCATGATTCAAGAAAGCAAGCACGCCCTGCGGGTGTTCGCCCTCAGTTTCATCCCGTTCTGCTACATCTATGTGCTGATGATTGTCTACAAGCTCTACAGTCAGCACCGCATGGCGCTTTTCATTTCGCTGGCACTGTCGCTCACGGTGATTCCCGTGCTGTGGCTCATGGCACGTTACGCTCCGCAGTATTTATGGTACAGCTACTTGGTGGCCTACGTCATCGAGGCGATGGTCATCTTCATTCTGCACAAAGCACGCCACATCCAGTTCAAGCAAGCGTGAACGCATGGCACCCGTTGTATTCATCGACTCCGGCACATGCCTCCTCAATGTGGAGCAGGCCATGCAACGGGTGTCGGCGCAGCGGCGCGAGCAAGTGATGCGCTTGCGACGCGTGGAAGACCGGCAAGCCGCATTGGCGGCATGGTTGCTGTTGCAGCGGGCGCTGCAGCAGTGCTATGGCATCGCCGAAATGGGCCAGTGGAAGTTCGGTGCGGGTGGCAAACCGTTTCTGGCATCTTGCCCTCACATTCACTTCAACCTGAGCCACACAGCGGGCGTGGCCGTTTGCGCGGTCGATGAAGCACCCGTGGGCGTTGATGTGGAGCGAGTGGTGCCCCTTGACCCCGATGTGTTGGCCTGTACCATGAACTGTGACGAGCAGACTTCCATCACAGCCAGCGGCCACCCCGAAGAGACTTTCATGCACCTGTGGACGCGCAAGGAGGCTCTGCTCAAGCTCACCGGCCACGGCCTTACCGATGATCTGCCCGCCGCGCTCACCGGGGCACATGGCGTGGCCCTGCATACGTTCAGCCCCGTCCAAGGGGTAATATGCTCTCTTGCCTCACACCACCCCATCATTGCCCCTGAGATAATCCACATCGACACTCGGATGTGACGTATTTATATTCTTCGATTTTGATTTTCACGTTTTTTGGCAAAAAAATATTGTTTTTTTTGCTGAATATGCTCTGCATTTTAAATATTTGTTGTAATTTTGTAGATTGATAAAAAGAACATATTTTTAATTCTAACCAAAATACTAATTTATTATGAAGAAAAACGTACTTTATGCCATGCGCGGTATGTTCATGACCGCAATGGCCTTGTGGGCGGTGAACGCAAGTGCAACCACCGACCTCAACGACCCCAAACTGGTGAGCACCTGCGGAGTGTACATTGAGGACTTCGCCGTAGTGCCGGGTGAAACCTATCAGATGATTATTCAATACAAGAGCGGCAAAGGTTGGGACAAGGATGGAAATCCCGAAATGGATTACGCACACAACACGCAGTTCGACATCACCCTTCCCGAAGGCATTGATTTCACCTATAACTCTCGTGGCAAAGTGAAAGACTATTTCAGCACCGAGCGCAGTATGCCTTATGATGATGAGCCCACTTTCTGCCTGTCGGTCGACTGGAAGCAGACTTCAACCGGCGCTCACCGCTTCATCTGCAAGAACACAGGCGCCAGCCCAAGAGAACCCCTGCCCGGATCCGATGGCCCGTATTTTGCAATCAACATTGCCGTGGCTGACGATTATGACGGCACCGGTGTCATCAAAATCACCAACGCTCAAGGTTCAGACGCCACGGGCGACCAGGCCTACCACTTCCTTGACAGAGAAACAAAAGTGCTTTTGGCAACCGACATGAGCAACGTGGAAGAGGCCACCGGCATGGTGGGCTTCGCTCAGCCCCTCACCGTGGTTGAAAAACTGCCGATAGTCAACTCTCTGATTGTCACCGACGGCAACAACAACTGGCTGCGCGTGACCGCCGATGCTGAAACCTACGCAGACCTCGCCAAGCACGATGTGTTCAAACCGGGTACCGTGGTGGGTGAAATGACCAATGAGAATGGCAACCCCGCCATCACCCTGGCTAAAAACCCCATCGACTACAACATCTACAACACCACTGGCCATGAGGCCGGTGAGCCCGACGCTTACCTGATCGACGAGTGCAACCTTGAGCACTATGACAACTTCCGTCCCAAAGCCAACCAAGTGATTGCCATTCAGGGCTATTACTTCGATGGCAAGCTGCGTGGCTGGAGCGACAACTCGGGCATGAGCGCCGACCTCGACATGTCGTGGTTCGAAGGCCACAACACCATGATTCAGGGCAGTCCTTACCGCATCCCCAAAGCTGTGACGCAACTCAAGAGCGCTTGGGACAAGGCTGCCGGCGCACCCGCCAAGATGGCTGCCGACGACCACCTCTACTTCCAGAACTACACACTCTATGCTCTCGATGTGCCCGAACTGCCCACCGCAGTGAACGAGCTCAACAACGACAAGGGCGTGGCTGCCGTGAAGTATGTTAACGTTGCAGGTGTCGAGAGCGTCAATCCTTTCGACGGCGTGAACATCAAGGTCACTACCTACAGCGATGGTAGCACCAAGGCTGTGAAGGTGGTGAAGTAAACCACTGTTATCAACATCACCAATTTGTTTTTGCATCAATGCGAAAAACACTCACTTCATTGGCTATAATCTTGACATCGACGACCCTCTGGGCCGTCGATGTTGAGACTGTGGCCGGTCGGTTGGCCGACGACGTGACCGATGCCACCACCACCGAGTTGACATTGCATGGCACCATTGATGCTCGTGACTTCCGTTTTATTGCCGACAGCCTGACGCAGCTCACCACCATCGACTTGTCGGGGGTGGAGATTGTTGCTTACCGGGCCGACAAGCCCACCTTTGGCACACAGACTGACTTCGAACAGGGCGAACTGCCCCAACAAGCGTTTTTCGGCTCCAAACTGGCAAACATCACTTTGCCGACAACCATCAAAGTCATCGGGCAAGCGGCCTTTGCGGGATGCGAGCAGCTTCAGACCATCATTCTGCCCGAGGGCTTGACCGCCATCGAACCTTACGCGTTCAGCGGCTCAGGGCTCACAACGGTCGATGTGCCAGCCACAGTGGCCAACATGGGCATCGGAGCATTTGCCAATTGTCCGCAGCTCGCACAAGCCACGCTGAACTGTCCGGTCATCGGCGAACGTGCGTTTATGGGTGATGCCGCTCTTGAAAGTCTCACACTGGGCGAGGCTGTCACGGTCATCGCCGATGAAGCATTTCTCAACACGGCCATCACCGGCATCAACCTGAGCACCCTTCCGGCGCTGAAGCAGGTGGGAACGCTGGCTTTTGCATCGACTGCTCTTGCCACGGCGGCGCTGCCGCAGCAAGGAGTGGCCGTGGGCGACGGAGCGCTGTTTAACAACGCACTGCTCACGCAGGCCAATCTGCCCGACGATATGGAGCAAGTGCCGGCCTATGTCATGGCCGGAAACGAGGCATTGGTGTTTTCGCACATCATTCCCTCGCAGACTCAGAGCATTGGTGACTACGCATTCTATAACTGCGCGGCCGATGTCGACACCCTTCATATTCCTGCAAGCGTAAATTATTTAGGTACGCGCGCAATGGCTGGCGCCATCGGAATGAAGAATATTTTTGTTGCGCCCACCACCGTGCCCCAATTGGGCGAGAATGTGTGGGAAGGGGTGAACCAGAGCATCGTCAACCTCGACACCCGTGAAGGCGATGGCAACGACATCGCCGACCTCTATGGTGAGGCCGAGCAATGGAAGGAATTCCACATCCTGCACAATTATCTGCTGGGCGACGCCAACACCGACGGCGAGATTTCGGTGGCCGACATCACCGCCATCACCAACCACATGATGGAAGAGGAGAGCGACCACTTCGACGCCATTTTGGCCGATGTCAATCAAGACAACGAAATCGGTATTGCCGACATCACCGCAGTGGTCAACATCTTGCTTGAAGAAAGGGAAATCACCGTCATCAGGCGCGCGCCGGCACATAACAGCAATGTCGCTGGCGAACTCCTGCTCGACGACCTGCACATCAAGCCGGGCACGCAGCAAGTGATTGCCATGAGCCTCAACAACGAAGTGGCGCTCACCGCTATGCAGTGCGACGTGGTGCTGCCGCAAGGTCTGCGCATTGTGGCTGTGAACGGAACCAACCGCACAACCGGGCACCACTTCACCACGGCCTCCTTCAACAACATCACACGCATCTTGGTCACCTCCGACACCAACGAACTGATGGATGGCAACAGTGGCGAAATCGCTCTGCTCACCATTGAGGCCGACGAAACGACCACAGGTGATATTGAGGTGCGCAACGCCTGTGCCGCCGACCCACGCGCCACGGCTCACCGCCTGGCCGGAACATCGGCACAAACAGGCACCGTCACCGCAGTCGACGAGATTACCGACGCCCAGGCACGCGTGTTCACACGCAATCAGACGCTGGTTATCGACGCACCGAGCCACGCCACCGCACAAGTGGTGGCTGTGAACGGAACTAGCACCTCGCTGCAGTTGCAGCCTGGTCGCAACGAGACACAACTCAGCGCGGGTGTCTATGTGGTGGTGATTGAGGGCAAGGGACACAAAATTGTTATTCCCTAACTGATTTGCCCGTTTTCTGCCACTGAACAGAAACAATATTTAAGCAATTCCTCCGTTACTATGTACGGGGGAATTGTTTTTTCATGCCATTTGCCCCAAATGTCAAGAATTTTCACTATATTTGTCAATTCAAAACCACCTAACTATGCGCTATTCTTTACTAACTCTCATAGCAGCCTTGGCAAGCCTTGCCGCTTGGGGCATCAAAGTGAACAGCACACCTGGAACACTTGAGCAACAAGTGACCGACCACACCGTCACCGCGCTCACCGTCACCGGGCAAATGGACGCTCGCGACTTCCTTTTTGTCGCCGACTCGCTCAAAATGCTCACCTCCATCGACTTGAGCAACGTGGAAATCGTGGATTTTGCCTCCGACAAGCCCATTTTCGGAACCACCACGCACCATCTGCCCATGTCGGTGCCCACCGCAAGCTTTGCTGGCAAGCCGCTCACTTCGGTAGCCCTTCCCGACGGCCTGAAAACCATCGGCGAGGCAGCTTTCGCGGGATGCGACAAGCTGGCCACCATCACCCTGCCCCAGCAGCTCGACACCATCGGCAATTACGCCTTTTCAGGCTGCACGGCGCTCAAGCAGGTGACACTGCCGGCCACTGTTACCATAGTGGGTAATGGCGCTTTTGCACACTGCACGGCGCTCACCAGCGTGGCCGTCGACAATGGCGGACAACTGCAGCACGTGGGCAACGAGGCATTCATGGACTGTCCGCAGCTCACCACACTCACATTGGGCAACAACGTGGTGACAATTGGCCACTCGGCATTTGCCGGAACAGGACTCAAGGCGCTCAACCTCACCGCAATGAACAAGCTGGAACAAATAGGCGATTGGGCCATGACTGGCACACCCATCGCCACGGCCCAACTGCCACAATCGCTGCAGGCACTCGGAACGGGCGCCATGCTCTATCTGCCCGACCTCACACAGGTCACCATGCCGGGCAAGCTCACCGCGGTGAGCGATTTCCTGCTGGCAGGCAGCGACAAGGTGAGCATCATCTCGGCAATTCCTGAGGGTGTACAGACTATTGGACAAGCTGCGTTCTACAACTTGAGCACCGTGACCACCCTGAGCCTGCCCTCAACGCTCAAGCACATTGGCACGCTGGCCATGGCCGGCATGACGGGGCTGGAGGAACTCACCAGCAACGCCAGCACGGTGCCCTCGCTCGACGACAACATCTGGCTGGGAGTGGACCAGAGCACTGTGACCTTGAAAGTGCCGCTCAACAGCGTCGAGGACTATCAAGCTGCCGCACAGTGGCAAGAGTTTCTCATCGTGCCGGCGGCCAAATTGGGCGACGTGAACGGTGACGGAGAGGTCAATGTGGCCGACGTTTCGGCACTTGTGGCCATCGTCATGGGCGACACCTCCCACCCCGACTACATAGCACGCGCCGATGTGAATGGCGACACCGAAATCAGTGTGGCCGACGTTTCGGCTCTTGTGGCAATCGTTATGGGCGAAATCAATGCACCGCTCATCTATCCCGATGTTGACCAGTTGGTCAGCGTCGATGCTCTGGCCATCACGCCGGGCGAATCGCAGACGCTCAACATCCGACTGAGCAACGCCGAGGACTACAACGCCATGCAGTTCGATGTTGATCTGCCTCGGGGCCTCAGCGTCACTGCGCAGGAAAGCACTGAATCGCATCAGGTGCTTGTGGACCACAACACCGGCAGAGTGATGGTTTACTCGATGAACAACAACACGCTCAACCATGCCAATCAGGGTGTTATCCGCCTCACAGTCACCGCCGACCGCTCGCTGGCCGATGAATCGCAAATCACGCTCAACAACATTGTCCTGGCCGACAACAACGCTCAAGCGCACTATGCGCCCAGCGCTTCGGCACCGGTCAACAACATCACGGGCATCAACGACCTGACCGCAGCCAGCCACCGCGTGTGGACCGACGGCAATGTGCTGCACATTGTGACGCAGCAGCCGCAGGCAGCGCAAATCGTGGCCATCAATGGCACCTCGCAGCAAGTGGCGCTCGACGCTGGCGACAATGCCTACGAGCTCGCGACGGGCATCTATGTGGTGCACATCGACGGTCGTGGCCACAAGGTGGTAGTCAAGTAAATATTCCATGCGGCGGCGCTGCTGTCGCACCAACAAAAAGGTTAGTACTCAACGAAATGGGTAAAAACAAACTCAAAAAATTCGCTGAGATGGAAACCCTCACTTGTGTGTTCCAGTTTCCATTCTCAGCGATTGTTCATGGCCAAAACACCATGCGCGGCCATTGGAACGAGCAGTATTTTCACAACGACAACCCCATCGTGCTTGAACTCGGGTGCGGAAAGGGAGAATACGCTGTGGGGCTTGGACGGAAGTTCCCTGACAAGAACTATATCGGTGTCGACATCAAGGGCGCGCGCATGTGGACAGGAGCCAAGCAAGTCGACAGTGACAAGATGACCAATGTGGCTTTTCTGCGCACGTCCATCGAGCTCATCGACCGCCTTTTCGCTCCCGACGAGGTTTCGGAAATTTGGATCACCTTTCCCGACCCACAGATGAAAAAAGTGAACAAGCGGCTCACCAGCACGCGGTTTCTCGATAATTACCGCCACATTTTGCGACCCGGTGGCATCGTCCATCTGAAGACCGACAGCCCGTTCCTCTACACCTACACGCGCGAACTGGTCAAGCTTAACAATCTGCCGGTGGAGGTCGACACCGACGACCTATATCACAGCGGGCTGGCCAACGACATCCTGGAGATAAAAACCCACTACGAGTGCCAATGGCTGCAACGCGGACTAACCATCAAGTACCTCAAGTTCAGGCTGCCACATGACGTGGAGTTGAAGGAGCCCGATATCGACATCGAGTTCGACACCTATCGCAGTTACAACCGGGGCTTCATTCAGATGCCCCAGCTTATGGACAAAGAAAACCAACAACAATAAACATCATCAACTTCGGCACATGACGCTCTACCCCGCCCTCCTGCTGGATGCCCTGCGCACCGTGCGCTATCCGGGCACCGGAAAAAATATCGTGGAAATGAACATGGTTGAGGACGACATCCGCATCGACGGTAACCATGTCAGTTTCTCACTCATCTTCGACCGACCCACCGACCCATTCATCCGCTCCATCGTCAGGGCGGCCGAGGTGGCCATCAACACGCACATCGGCCCCGAGGTGCAAGTGAAAGGCAACATCGCGGTGAAAACCCGCCAGCAGGCGCCCGCAGCCAAGCCCGCCGAGCCACTGGCCGGTGTTAAAAACATCATCGGCGTGTCGAGCGGCAAGGGCGGCGTGGGTAAGAGCACCGTTGCCGTCAATCTGGCTGTGGCGCTGGCACAAGCAGGCTACAAGGTGGGGCTGCTCGATGCCGACATCTTCGGCCCTTCGGTGCCCAAGATGATGGGTATCGAGGACGAGCAACTCTATATGCACGACGTGGATGGCCGCCATCTCATCATCCCGACCGAGAAATTCGGCGTGAAGGTGCTCTCCATCGGTTTTGTGGTCGACAAAGAAAAAGCGGTGCTGTGGCGAGGCGCCATGGCCAGCAACGCCCTGAAGCGACTTATCAACGATGCCGACTGGGGAGCGCTCGACTACTTCGTCATCGACATGCCACCGGGAACCAGCGACATCCACCTCACCCTCGTGCAAACGTTGGCCATCACCGGAGCCATCGTGGTCACAACACCGCAGCAGGTGGCGCTGGCCGACGCACGCAAGGGCATCTCCATGTTCCTGGGCGAGCAGGTGGCCGTGCCCGTGCTGGGCATCGTCGAGAACATGTCGTGGTTCACACCCGCGGCACACCCCACCGAGCAGTATTTCATCTTCGGACGCGACGGCGGACGCAACTTGGCACAGTCGCTCGGAGTAGAACTCTTGGGGCAAATTCCCCTTGTGGCAGGCATCTGCCGCGGAGGCGACGACGGCATGCCCATCGTGCTGCAAAACACCGTCTCGGGCCAGGCCTTCACCACCCTGGCACAACAAGTGGTAAAAGCCGTCGACCACCGCAACGCCACCCTGCCCCCCACGCAGCGCGTCCACACCCACTGATCGTCAATACCGACTCCGCAATTACTCCCCCCAACCAAGGAGAAAAGATTCAGCCAGCGTCGCTGAATGACGTACTTCACGCGGATTTCGCCGACATCGGAGATGGATTATGAAAAATACTCTGCTGATTCTGCGCAGAAAAAGAAAGGATTATTTTTCGTTTCTCACCCGTTTTTGCTATTTTTGCGTGTGATGAACGGTTGCCGGAACATAGTGCATGTGATAGCCGGGGTGGTGGCGGTGCTCCTGGCGCTGGCCGCCTGCGGCCACAGCGGCATGACCGAGCAGGCCGCGCGGGCCGCCGTCGACACCGTCGAGGCCCACTACAAGGCCTACACCACCACCGAGGCCGACCTGCCGCTCATCGCCGAGGCCGACC
>JAFUWD010000005.1 GCA_017483645.1 Muribaculaceae bacterium
ATGAGGGCGCTGTCGGGGCGGCCCAGCTCGTCGAGCACGGCGCCGTGGTAGAGGGCGGCCCGCACGCGGGTGCGGCGGTCCACGCCGCGACTGTCGAGCCGGCGGTCGGCCTCGGCGATGAGCGGCAGGTCGGCCTCGGTGGTGGTGTAGGCCTTGTAGTGGGCCTCGACGGTGTCGACGGCGGCCCGCGCGGCCTGCTCGGTCATGCCGCCGTGGCCGCAGGCGGCCAGTGCCAGGAGCACCGCCACCACCCCGGCTATCACAGGCATTATGTTCCGGCAACCGTTCATCACACGCAAAAATAACAAAAACGGGTGAGAAACGAAAAAAAAACTCCCTTTTTCTGCCATGTGCCGTGTCCTGCCCCCTCGCCGTAACATACTCCCTCGGCCCGCATCGCCGAAGCTGCTCCCCTAAGGAGAGGCGGCTGGGGCGTCGGTGCGACCTGAACACAGCACGCGGGCCATCGGCGATGATGACCCGCGTGTGAAGGAATGATTTGTAGTGCCGTTGGTTACTTCGATGTCATTTTGTAGAATGAACGGTAAACGAAGTAGATGGCGATGATTACAAACAGGATGCCCATCCAGGGCGCGATGGCCTGGAAGTTGGGGCTGATGGCGATTTCCATAGCCAGCACACCAAACAGTGTGGTGAACTTGATGATGGGGTTCAGAGCCACCGAGCTGGTGTCCTTGAAGGGGTCACCCACGGTGTCGCCCACCACGCTGGCGTCGTGCAGTTCGGTGCCCTTGGCCTTGAGGTCGACTTCCACCACTTTCTTTGCATTGTCCCAAGCGCCGCCGGCATCGGCCATGAACACAGCTTGGAACAAACCGAACACGGCGATGGAGATGAGGTAGCTCACGAAGAGGCACACGGCGTTGGCGCCGCCGATGCTCTCGGGCGACGACAGGCAGGCGAAGCCCAGGGCGAAGCAGAAGATGGAAATGAAGATGTTAATCATGCCCTTCTGTGCATACTCGGTGCAGATGCGCACCACTTCTTGGCTCTTGCTGATGTCGGCTTTCTTGGGTGCGTTGGGGTCGAGCTTGATGTTGTCCTTGATGAACTCCACGGCGCGGTTGGCACCGGTGGTCACCGCCTGCATCGACGCCCCCGTGAACCAGAAGATGACACATCCACCCAGGATGAAGCCCAGGATGGAGTAGGGGTTCATCAGGTTGAGCACATCTTGCAGTTGCAGGTTGAAGGAGTTCTGCAGCATGTCCTTGAGCAGGAGGATGAGCGAGAAAATCATGGTGGTGGATCCGGCGACCGCCGTGCCGATGAGCACGGGCTTGGCCGTTGCCTTGAAGGTGTTTCCGGCGCCGTCGTTGGCCTCCAGATAGTATTTGGCTTTCTCAAAGTCGGGCTTGAAGCCGAATTGTTCTTCTATTTCTTTTTCGGCCTTGGCCTTGTCGTCCTCGATGAGCGAGAGTTCATAGACGCTCTGCGCATTGTCGGTCACAGGGCCGTAACTGTCGACGGCGATGGTCACAGGACCCATGCCCAGCATACCGAATGCCACCAGACCGAATGCGAAGATGGAAGCAAACTTGCCGTATTCGCCAAAGAGCTCGCTCATGCCAAACTGCACCGAAGCGAAGTAGGCAATCAACATCAGGGCAAAGAACACCATGCCCGTCCAGAAGCTACCGAAGTTGCCACTCACCAGTCCGCTCAGGATGTTGAGCGAAGCACCGCCCTGCTGAGAGGTGCGCACCACTTCCTTCACATGGCCCGAGGTGGGCGAGGTGTAGAGTTTGGTGAACTCGGGAATGAGCGCCGCGCCCAGTGTGCCGCAGCTGATGATGGTGGCCAGTCCCAGCCAGAAGTTCCCGCCCAGGTCGCTCAGCAGGAAATAGCTGGCTGCGAAAGTGGCGATGATGGAGAGAATGGAGGTAATCCATACCAGGCTGGTGAGCGGGGTCTCGAAGTTGATGTCGTCGGCATTGCTGTAGCGCATCTTGGAGATAGCGTTGTTGATATAGTAAGCCAGCACGCTCGACACGACACCTAAAATACGCATCACGAAAATCCACACCAGCAATTTCACCTGATAGTCGGCAGGAACAGCCAGCAGGATGAACGACACCAGTGCCACACCCGTGACGCCATAGGTCTCGAAACCGTCGGCCGTCGGGCCGATGGAGTCGCCGGCGTTGTCGCCGGTGCAGTCGGCAATCACACCGGGGTTGCGCGGGTCGTCCTCACCGATTTTGAACACCACTTTCATCAGGTCGCTGCCGATGTCGGCAATCTTGGTGAAGATGCCGCCGGCGATGCGCAGCGCACTTGCTCCCAACGACTCGCCGATGGCGAAGCCGATGAAGCAGCTACCTGCCAAGTCTTCGGGCATGAACAGCAAGATGGTGAGCATCAGCACCAGCTCCACACAGATGAGCAGGATGCCGATACTCATACCGGCCGTGAGCGGGATGTTGAGCAGTTGCAGCGGCTTACGGCGGAGCGAGGCGAAAGCCATGCGCGAGTTGGCATACGTGTTCATGCGCACGCCAAACCAAGCCACTGCATAAGAGCCCAGCACACCAATCACCGTCCATCCCAGAATGAGAGCCACCGATGATGCAGGCATTTTCTCCAGCACTCCGAAGTAGAGGAGCACAGCCATGCCGATGAATGCGAACAGGATAGCCAGGAATTTTCCTTGCTGCTTGAGATAGGTGGAACACGTCTTGAAAATGACGTTGCCAATCTCAAGCATCGACTCGTGCGCTTTCAAGCTGCGCACTTTGCGAAATTGCCAGTATCCGAACAACAGTCCCAGCACAACCACAAGAAAACCCCAGTACAGAACACTGGTTTCACTGTTGCTGGAAAAGCCTGATGGCATTTTCAGATTGGCTTCACTTGCCATCAACGATGCGGGCATCAGCATGGCAAGCATTGCATAGATAAACTTTCTCATTGTTGTTTAATATTGTTAAAAGTTAGTATTAGATGCAGGTGTATTTAATCATAAAATCTCATTTTGAATGCGTAAAGGTAGGCTATTTAGCTCAAATAACAAAATTTAATAATTAAAATAAACAAGAGATAGCAAAATTTAAGATTTCGGCACTTTCGGCGTTGTTGTTCCTGCGCTGGTGCTACTTATTGATATGCAAGAAAATAAGTGTGGTAATGCGGCCTTCGACCGTTAAAAAACGAAAAATGCAACCGCTGCATCGCAGCCGGATTTTGTGCCGGATTGCTTTGACGCGTTGCGCATTGTTATCCTTTTTTGTAATTTTGTGCTGAATTTTACGTTATAATAATGAACGCCGCGTGATGCGTGCGAGTGCGCACATCGGTGCGCGAGATTGTAAGGAGGATTTTAAGAATGGACTATTTGTGGGCTTTTGTGGCGATGCTTAACGCCATGTCGCCCTATTTGATGCTGGGTTTTTTCATTGCCGGATTGCTTCATGCATTTGTTCCGGCAACGATTTACTCGCGATATCTGGCCGGTAACGGTTTCCGCCCGGTGGCTTTGGCGGCGCTCTTCGGGGTGCCATTGCCGCTGTGCTCGTGTGGTGTGTTGCCCACGGCTGTGGCCTTGCGTCGTAGCGGAGCCTCCCGTGCCGCCAGCACATCGTTTCTCATTGCCACGCCTCAAACCGGTGTCGACAGCATTGTTGCCACCTATTCGATGATGGGGCTTCCCTTTGCCATATTAAGGCCTGTTGCAGCCCTGGTCACCGCTCTTGCCGGCGGTTTGGCCGTGGGGCGGCTGGAGCGCAAAGGCGAGGCCGACAAGGACAACGCCGTCGAAGGAAATTATGAATTTTCGGCTCTCAAACCCACCTTTGTGGGACGTATGGTGGAAGCCCTGCGCTACGGATTCTTCGAGATGATGCAGAACATTGGCCGTTGGTTCCTTCTGGGCCTCGTTGTGGCCACACTCATCACCGTGCTTGTTCCCGACGATTTTTTTAGCACCTATGCCCGTTACCCCTTGCTCAACATGGTGCTTATTCTTATTGTCGCAGTGCCCATGTACATCTGTGCCACCGGTTCCATACCCATTGCCGCCGCGCTCATGCTCAAGGGACTCAGCCCCGGCTGCGCATTGGTGATGCTCATGGCCGGCCCGGCTGCCAACGTGGCGTCGATGCTGGTCATCGGCAAGGCCTTCGGGCGTCGCGCCACCATTGCCTACTTGGCTTCGATTGTGCTGGGTGCAATGGCTTTCGGATTGTTGGTGGATTATTGGCCGGGTATGCGTGCTACGTTCGCGGCAGCCATGCCATGCCATGTGATGAACCATGCCATGGACACTTCGTGGTTTAACGTGGTGTGCTCGGTGCTGCTGATGACAATGCTGCTGGTGGCACTTGTCGCAAAATACCGAAAATCATATCAAATCAAACTTAATAAAACACCCAAAATGAAAGAGTTTAATGTGAAGGGCATGATGTGCAATCACTGCAAGGCCAATGTGGAGAATGGCCTGTCGGCACTGCCCGGAGTTCAGAAAGTGACCGTTGACCTTGCCACGGGCAAGGTGTTTGTTGAAGGCGATGTGACCGACGCCGCTGTGAGAGAAAAAATTGAGCAACTGGGCTATCAGTGCGCGCTTGACAAGTAAACCGTAAAATACCAATCAAGATGAAAACTACTGTAAAAATAATGGCTTCTCTGGCCTTTATGGCTCTTGTGGTGCTGCCCACCCAAGCTCAGCAAGCCGGACTGAACCGTGCCGACATGAACCTGAACGTGAGCCCGGGAGAGGATTTTTATGAGTATGCCGGAGGCGGCTGGATGAAATCCAACCCGCTAAAGCCTGAATATTCGAGTTTTGGAGTGTTCGATGTGCTCTATGAGCAAAATCGTGAGCAACTGCGTGAACTTTTCCTTGACCTGGCGCGCACACAGCATCCGCAAGGAAGCGTGGGGCAAAAAGTGACCGACCTCTACAAACTGGCCATGGACAGCGACCGCCTCAATCGTGAGGGTGCCGCTCCTGTGAAGCCCACGCTCCAAGAGATTGCCGCCTTCAAGCGTGCCAATCTCACGCCCTTCCTGGTGAAGCAACACCTGGAGAACGGCAACCCGTTTTTCTCGACCGGGATTGAGGTGGACCTGAAGAACAGCGATGCCAATGTGGTGTGGGTGAGCGCTGGCACCAGTGGCCTGCCCGACCGCGATTACTATCTTAACACCGATGCCGACAGCAAGAAAATCCAGAATGCCTATCGAGCCTATCTGGCCCAGATGTTCGGTTTCCACGGTTATACAAAAAAGGCCGCCCAGCGAGCCGCCAAGACCATCTACGACATGGAGTATCGCTTTGCCGAGGCGTCGATGGACCGCGCCGAGGCCCGCGACTACAACAAACTCTACAACGTCCGCACCGTAGAGCAGCTGCAAGCCGATTATCCGGCCGTGAACTGGCGTGAATACTTCGACGGCATGGGGCTGCCCGGGGTGGAATGGGTGATTCTCACCGAGCCCCGCGTGATGGCAGTGGCACAGAACATGATGACCACCCTCACCGAGCAGCAAATCAAGGACTATGTGAGCGGTTTGGTCATCAAGTCGTCGGCCAGCCGCCTGAGCGACGAGATAGGAAAAGCCAATTTTGAGTTTTACGGCCGCCTGCTGAGCGGACAGCAAGAGCAGCGTCCGCGCTGGAAACGCGCGCTCGGCATCCCCGACAATCTGCTGGGCGAGGCTGTGGGAGAACTCTATGTGAACAAGTATTTTGCCCATGGAAGCAAGGAAAAGATGCTCAAACTCATCGAGGCGCTCCGCAAGTCGCTGGCTACACACATCGCCGGACTCACATGGATGAGCGACAGCACCAAGGTGAATGCTCTGGTGAAACTCAATGCCTTCAAGGTGAAGATTGGTTATCCCGACAAGTGGCGCGATTACAGCGGTCTCACAGTGGATGCGTCGAAATCGCTCTACGACAATGTGAAAGCGGCCGTCATCTATGAAACCCGGCGCAACCTCAACAAGTGGGGCAAGCCCGTCGACAAGGAGGAGTGGGGCATGACGCCGCAGACGGTTAACGCCTACTATGACCCCACCAGCAACGAGATTTGCTTCCCGGCAGCCATCCTGCAGCCGCCGTTCTTCGATGTTAATGCCGACGATGCCACCAACTTTGGCGCTATCGGTGTGGTGATTGGCCACGAGATGACACACGGCTTCGACGACCAGGGACGCAACTTCGACAACGTGGGTAACATGGTGGACTGGTGGACAGCTGCTGATGCCGAGCGATTTACCGAGCAGGCCGAGAAACTGGCTGCGCAGTTCGACAAAATCATTGTTGTCAAGGACCAGCACGCCAACGGACACCTTACCCTGGGCGAGAACATTGCCGACCAGGGTGGCCTGCGCATTGCCTACGACGCCTTCCGCCAGACTCCGCAATTCAAAGCCGCCCAGCCGCTCAACGGCTTCACTCCCGCCCAGCGCTTCTACCTGAGCTACGGCCGCATTTGGGCTGAGAATGCCACCGAAGAGTCCATCTTCCAGCAGACAAAGAGTGACCCGCACTCCATAGGCCGCTACCGCGTCAATGCCACCTTGCGCAACATCGACACTTTCTTCGATGCCTTCGGCATCAAGCCGGGCGACAAAATGTGGCTCGACCCCGCCGACCGTGCTATTATCTGGTGAAAACCTGACAATCATTTTTCACTGTTAACTTCATAAAAACGATGCGCCGCACCGCACTGCACAGGATACTGCTCGCTGTCATGATAATGGCAGTGCTGACTGTGCCGTCGGTGCGGGGCACGGAAGTAGACGGTATCAACTATGAGCTGAACGCCACCGCGCGGACGGCCACCGTTGTGGCATTGGATGATGGACGCAGCTACGAGGGGCGGGTGACGATTCCCGAGTGGGTGGCGGTGTCGAACCGGTCTTATCGGGTCACGGCCATCGGCATGCACGCTTTTTATGATTGTCAGCGGTTGAAAGCGGTGATTTTTGGCGATAACATCACCCGGGTGGGGTATGAGGCTTTTGCCTGGTGCTCGGCACTACAAATGATAAAGGTGAATTCATCGCTGGCCGTTGTAGAGTCTGAGGCTTTCGCTGGCTGCGCGGCCCTTGAGCAGGTGGTGCTGTCGGACCTGGCGGCATGGTGTAAAATCGACTTCCTGGGCATCACTCCCCGCTGTAATCCGCTTTACTATGCCCATCAGATGGTGTTGAAGGACACCTATGTGCGTACGATGCAGGTGCCTGACGGCATCACCGAGGTGAAACGGTATTCGTTCGCCGGTTGTAATGTTGTGGCTGTCATTCTGCCTTCGACAGTTACTCATGTCGATATGCTCGCCTTCAAGGACTGTTCGCTTTTGCGCATGCTTAACCTGCCAGAAACGGTGACCACGCTGTCGTCGGACGAGACATTTAACGATGCCGGCCTGTGTGTGCTGGAAAACGTGACACTGGGTGACGGGCTGCGAGTCGTGCCCGACTACGCCTTTGCCGGTTGTCGATTGCTTAGGACACTTGTTGTGGGCGTCAATGTTCGCCTTGTGGGGTTTAGGGCATTTAAGGGTTGTGTCGCTCTTGAGGAATTGACCCTGCCAACAGTGCTGACCAGCATCGCCAATGAGTCTTTTGCCGACTGCAGTGGCCTGCTGTCGGTTACAATGAGTGGCTCGCTCACGTCGATAGGTACCCGAGCGTTTGCCGGATGCTCCTCGCTGCGTTCTGTCACCATGCGGTGCCACGCGAGCAGGCTCAAGCTATTGGGAGATGGCATTTTCGATGGCGTGAACACCGACCGCTGTGTGCTGTATGTGCCGCATGGACAGGTTGAGGCCTACCGCCGGCTGCCACAGTTTTCCATTTTTACCACTATCTGCGAGGAGGGCACTCCCATTCAAGGCGATATCAATGGCGACGGAGAGGTGAGTGTGGCCGATGTGACGGCATTGATCACTATCCTGCTCAATCCGTCTATGGCCAGCGAACGTGCCCGCCAGGTTGCTGATATTAACAACGACGGTGAAATCAGCATAGCCGATGTCACCGCCTTGATAACCTTGGTCCTGGCCGAATGAGCGTGCCGAGACCGGTCGTGTTAAAGAATTATCTTATTTCCAGAATGAGTTGATGCCCATGATGCTGCGCACGTCGGCCAGGGTGCGTGCCGCGCGCTCGCGTGCCTGCTCGGCGCCCTGTTTGAGCACACGCGCCAAGTATTGCTCGTCGTTGCGGATGTCGATGATGCGCTCGCGGATGGGTGCAGTCATGGCCACCACATCTTCGGCGATTTCTTTCTTCAGGTCGCCGTAACGGATGGAGCAGTTGTTGTAGGCATCGGTGAAGAACGCCACCTTGTCGGGGGTGGACACTAACTTCAGGATGGTGAACAGGTTCTGTATGGGTTCTGCCATGGGCTGATTGGGTTCGGTGGGTCCCGAATCGGTAACAGCTCGCATCACTTTTTTGCGTATGGTTTTCTCGTCGTCGATGAGATAGATGCAGTTGCCCTCGCTCTTCCCCATCTTGCCGCTGCCGTCGAGTCCGGGCACTTTCACGGGCGCTCCGCCAAAGTTGAAGTTCTCGGGCTCTTTGAAGTACTCGGTGTCGTAGAATGCGTTGAAGCGTCGGGCAAAACGCCGTGTGAGCTCCAGATGCTGTTCTTGGTCTTTTCCCACGGGCACATAGTCGGCATGCTGAATCAGGATGTCCACAGCCATGAGGGTGGGGTAGGTGAGCAATCCGGCATTGACCCGCTTGTTGCTTTGCGCGCCAATGATTTCTTTGGCCATGTCGGCATCTTCATCGGCTGTGGGTGCCGGTCCTATGCCCAGCGCCTTGCGTGCCTTGTCCTTGAAGGCGGCAGTGCGCATGAGCTCGCCGATGCCCACATGCATGTTGAGCAGCAGATAGAGCTCAGGTATTTCGTGCACATCGCTTTGCACAAAGATGGTGGATTTATCGGGGTCGAGACCGGCGGCAAGGTATTCGGCCACAACGCCGCGCACATTCTCGTGCAGTTGTGATGCGTCGGGGTGGGTGGTGAGTGCGTGCAGGTCGGCGATGAAGAAGTAACTGTCGTAGACCCCCTCTTGCTGCATCTTGACGAATTTGCTCAGCGCGCCCAGATAGTTGCCCAGATGAAGTTGCCCAGTGGGGCGTATGCCGCTCAGAACGATTTTTTTCATTGTTTTTTGATAAAAAATGTGGCGTGATAAAAAGGCACGGAGAACCTTTGTGGCTGTCCTCCGCACCATGATTACTAATGACTTATGGTATGGTTGTCATTCCCCTTCTTCATCTCGGATGGGGATTTGGCGTTTGAACACTTCCTTGAAAGTGATAAGTGTCTCGCTTCGTCCCAATCCCATCTTGAGGAAGCGGTCGTGTATGGTCTGCAACAAGTGGTCGTTGTTTTGTGCATAGAGTTTGACAAACATATCGTACTTGCCGGTGGTGTAGTAGCACTCTACCACTTCGGGGATGGATTTAAGACGTTCCACCACCTCGTTGAATTTCGAAGGGTCGTTGAGGAAGAATCCAATGAATGCGCAGGTTTCATAGCCCACGGCCGATGGGTTGATGAGCGAGATGGAACCGTTAATCACCCCCATGTTGTACAGTTTCTGTATGCGTTGATGGATTGCCGCGCCGCTCACGTTGCAGGCACGGGCTATCTCCAAGTATGGTTTGCGCGCATTGAGCGACAACATTTTCAGGATTTTATAATCCAGTGAATCTAGTTTTAAGTTAGCCATAATTGTATCGTAATTTTGAGTTGTTTTTGATTGAATGAGTTAAAAACGTAAAACACAAAATGTGATTCAAGCACAACATTATTGTTTTCGGACAACAAAATTAAGCAAAAAAACTCAGATGATTACAATTTATAAGAAAAATTATTCAATTTTCTTCGTATTTGTTGATTTTTAACAAATATCAATCTGTAAGGTCATGCAAAAGCACTCCTACGGCAGTTGGCAGTATCTTGCTGGATGCTGTGGGGTAATCAACGGGTGAAACCGAAAATTTGAAAGTGTTTGCGCGATGTTTTAGTGTTGATAGGCGCGGGTGATGGTCATTTGCAGTGCTCCGTCCTGACTCACCTTCACGGTGGTGATGCGGCCGTGGGTGTCGACCTTGTAGTCGAAAGTGCGCTCGTGCGCCACTGCTTGCCCTTCGCCGAGCTCTCGGATGGCGATGAGATACTTCTTGCCTGTGGCGCTGTCGAAGTCGTAAAGATAACGGAACGCTTTTCCGCCCGTTTCCTCGCGGATGATGTAACCGTCGCGATAGAGCAGTGTGCGTGTGGTTTTGCCACTGCTGTGAATCAGCTTGGTGAGCACGCCGTAGTCACCGTAGGCGTAGGTGTAGGAGCTTTGGTCGTTGCCTTTGAGAGTCTGCAACTTGTCGGCACTGTCGAAAAAAGGCGCATACTGCACGGCCTTCGACCCGATGCTCTCACTGCGCAAGCTGTAGCTGTGCAGGTTGTCGTAGGCATAGGTGTATTGCCTGACCACGGGCTTGCCGTTGCTGCCGACAATGGTTGATTGGGTGAGCAGCCCCTGGGCATTGAAGATGAATTGGTTGTCGCGCGGTCGCTGTTTCTTGTCGGCCCACTCGATGTGCTCATTCACCACGCCGGTGCAGCCGTTGAAGCCCACGTCCATGTGCTCAAAACGGTAAGAGTGGGTGGGATTGTTGACCAAATTGGCGTAGAAGAGTCGGATGCGAGGCTCCTGTGCGCTCACGTCGTCGATATAGGCCACCAGCTGGTCGAGTGTGGTGGTAGCGTTGCAGTAATGCGCCACGGTGGCGGCGTCGCGGTTTTTTCGTGCTTGTTCGCGGTAGTAGCTGTCGGGGTAATTGTTCATGAAGATTTCCCAGGCATCTATGGTGTTGGCCCGTCGTGCCGCATTGTAGGCGTCGCGTTCTTCCTGTTTGAGCGAGGTGGGGTCGTTGTGGCTTTGTGCGCTTGCGGTCCATGCCATTGCGGCCAGCAGGGCTATGATAACTGCGTAATATCGGTCCATCATGTGTAAAAATTATGAGTTCAATCATGCAAAGTTACACATTTTACACTATCTTTGCAACAACAAAGCAAAAGTTGGACCATGATGACGAAAGACGATTTGAAAAACATTCCGCTGCCATTGTCCAGGGAGGACTATCTGGCACTGCGCGACTCGCATATCCCTGTGCGATTATGGCCCAAACGCCTGATTGTGGACTATGTGCGTGTTCAAGACGAGGAAATGCAGCGCCTGGTTCAGGGCAGTGCCACAGCCGGCTATGGCGACCTATAACAAGAATATTACTAATATTAAAACAATAGATATCTATGAAAAAGAGTTTTTTACTGTTTACACTGATGATGTTTGCCGTTTTGATGCCTGCCATGGCGCAGGAGCATCAATGCAATGGCAAAGACAAGGCATGTGACGGTGCCACGATGGAGTGCTGCCAGAAGAAAGTGCTTGTGGGTCAGCAGGCCGAGGCCTGGGCACGCGAGAACGCCGACCGTCTGGTTGATAACTATCTGGCCAAGGCCGGCAACAAGCTCGACCCTGATGAACTGCGCAAAGAACTGGCCGAGATAGGCTACGACGGAACCGATGTGCCCAGCTACCGTGCTGCTGAGAAGGTGCTGGTGGAGCGAGCCTACGAGCGTATGCTGGCCAGTGCCGTGGCCGCTGGAAAAACGAGCATCATCCTTCTCACCGGAACGGGTGGCAGCGGAAAGAGCTATTCCACCCGCACCATGGACTTCTCGGGCGAGGGCTTGCTCTACGACAGCGCTTTTAACAGTTATAAGAAGCTGTCGAGTGTCATCGACCAAGCCAAGGCTGCCGGGATGACCCATATCAAGGTGATTGCCATCTACAATGATTTGATTACCTGCTTCAAGAACAGCATCGCCCGTGGCAAGCGTGCCAAGCGTTTCCTGGGACTGAATTATCTGATAGGAGCTTTCCGTAACAATATCAACAAGATACCATTGCTGCACATGAATTATCCCGATGTGGAACTGGTCACCATTGACAATACGGGCAACAACGGTGGACGTCCGGTCACCGTGGAGGAGGCCGAGCAATGGCAGTACGACGTGCCCGCCGAGCTGATTGTGCGCATGCTGGGTCACTTCTTGCACGAGATTGATGAAAGCGAGCTGGTGGGGCAGCAAATCCTGTCGGTGGCCGGTGACGACTACCTGCAAATCGAGGGCATGAACGACACCGGTGAGGCGCTTGCTCGCGAAATCGACCGCCGCGTGCAGGCCGTCAAACAAGAAATGAATCGTTAAAGCCATAAAAATGAACGAAGAAAAATTGAAGCAACTCGACGAGATGACATTGCCCGACAATGCGTTTCGTGAACTCCAGCCGGGCGAGAAGTATGTGCCCGTGCTCAAGCCTGACAAGTCATATCCCGAGGTGACACCCTACTCGGTGTCGATGGGTTTGATAATGGCTGTGATTTTCAGCGCCGCCGCGGCTTATTTGGGACTGAAAGTGGGGCAGGTGTTTGAGGCGGCAATCCCCATCGCCATCATTGCTGCCGGCATCGCCGGCGCCACCAAGCGCAAGAACTCACTGGGCGAGAATGTGATTATCCAGTCGATTGGCGCCGCATCGGGCATCGTGGTGGCGGGAGCCATCTTTACGCTGCCGGCACTCTACATCCTACAAGCTAAATATCCCGAAATTACGGTGAACTTCCTGGAGGTGTTCCTCAGCTCATTGCTGGGCGGCTTGCTGGGCATTCTCATGTTCATCCCTTTCCGCAAATATTTTGTGAGCGACATGCATGGCAAGTTCCCCTTCCCCGAGGCCACAGCCACCACACAGGTGCTTATCAGCGGCCAAAAGGGCGGTGAACAGGCCAAACCACTGCTCATTGCCGGCTTGGTGGGCGGAATCTATGACTTCCTGCTATCCACATTCGGCTGGTGGAAAGAAGTGCTTACCACTGCAGCCATTCCTTCCCTGCAACATGTGACCGACAACTTGAAGATGGTGTTTAAAATCAACACCAGTGCGGCTATCGTGGGCCTGGGCTACATTGTGGGCTTGCGTTATGCGTTCATCATCTTTGCCGGCAGTGCATTCATCTGGTGGATTATTGTTCCGCTCATGGGTATGAATCCCGACATGGCATCCTCTTCGGCCGACGAGATTTTCAAGAACGGCGCGCGTTACATCGGCATTGGTGGCATCGCCATGAGTGGCATCATCGGCATCATCAAGCAGTGGGGTGTGATTAAGAGTGCAGTGGGTCTGGCCGGCAAGGCTTTCAAGGGCCAAGACGAGAATGTGCAAGTGGAGCGCCATCAGCAGGACATCTCCATGAAGGTGCTGGTGTTTGCGCTGGCTGCTGCCTTGCTCGTGACGCTTGTTTTCTTCTATGTGGGTGTGATTCATAACTTGGTGCAGTCGTTGGTGGCCTTTGTGGTGGTCACTGTGATTGCATTCTTGTTCACCACAGTTGCGGCCAACGCCATTGCTATCGTGGGCAGTAACCCTGTGAGTGGTATGACGTTGATGACACTCATCATCGCCAGCGGCATCTTTGTGGCCGTGGGGCTTAATGGCGCGCAAGGCATTGTTGCCTCGATGGTGATTGGAGGCGTAGTGTGCACTGCGTTGTCGATGGCCGGTGGTATGGTCACCGATATGAAGGTGGGTTATTGGTTAGGAACCACACCAGCCAAGCAACAGACCTGGAAGGCTGTGGGCACATTGCTCAGCGCGGCTACCGTGGGTGGCGTGATGATTATCTTGAACAAGGCTTACGGTTTTGTGGGTGATAATGCGCTGGTGGCACCTCAAGCCAACGCTATGGCTGCCGTCATCGACCCGCTTATGATGGGTGGTGAAACGCCGTGGCTGCTCTACATCGTGGGGGCCATCTTGGCTTTGCTGCTCAACTGGCTGGGCGTTCCGGCGTTGGCTTTCTCGTTGGGAATGTTCATTCCATTGCAACTCAATGTGCCCCTGCTTGTGGGTGGCATCGTGAGCTGGTTTGTGGGTTCACGCAGCAAGGACGCTGCTGTGAATAAGGCACGTCAGGAGCATGGCACTTTGCTGGCCAGCGGATTTATCGCCGGCGGTGCGCTCATGGGCGTGGTGAGTGCCGGTATGCTCTTCTTCGGCTTCAAGTATGAGAGTCCGGTGGGCGAGACGGCAAGCAATGTGCTGGCTATTGTGATGTATGCTGCACTGCTCACCTATCTGGCTGTGTCGTGCATCCGTTCCAAAAAAGGATAAATCAACCTGAATCAGACGCTACAAAACAAGCCACCCGCGGCGGTCGTCATCGACATATCCGCGGGTGGCTGAGTTTTACAGTGTGATGTTGTCCGTCAGATGCCGGCACCGTCGGTGAAACCCGGATGGGTGTTGATTTTCCCCTGGCGTATGCGAGAGTGTGGCGGCACGCTGTGGTCAATCCACACGTTGCCGCCAATCACCGAATCGTGGCCGATGGTGATGCGCCCCAAAATAGATGCGTTGGAGTAGACTACCACGTTGTCCTCAATGATGGGGTGGCGGGGCAGGTCGAGCAGTTGGCCCTGGGCGTCGTGTTGGAAATTTTTTGCTCCCAGCGTCACTCCCTGATAAAGCGTCACATGGTTGCCTATGATACTGGTGGCACCGATGACTACACCCGTGCCATGGTCGATGGCAAAATATTCGCCTATCTGTGCGGCAGGATGGATGTCGATGCCTGTGGATGAGTGGGCGAGTTCGGTGATGATGCGCGGAATGATGGGCACTCCCAGCTCATGCAGCGCATGTGCCGTGCGGTAATGAAGCATCACTTGTACCACCGGGTAGCTGTAGACCACTTCCCCAGCACTTTTCACCGTGGGGTCGTTGGCCATGATGGCAGCCACGTCGGTGAGCAATAATCGCCGGATTTCAGGAAGCTGGTCCACAAACATCTGCGCCAGCCGTTGACCCATGCTTCGGCTTGTGGCCTCGTTTTGCTCGCAGCCGAAAGCCACCGCAAAAGCCACTTGGCGTGCCAGCGAGCAGTAGATGCGCTCCACGTCCACGCCTATGCGATAGGGACGCATGCGCTCGGTGGTGGCCGAACGGTCGAAAAATCCCGGAAACACCACACTGCGCACCTGCAGCATCAACTCGTTCAGTGCCTCGACCGACGGCATCACGTTGTTGCCGCGCAGTCCCATCTGCTCTTCTCGATTGCTCACCGAGGCAAGTTGCTCGGTGACTCGTTGCAGGGTTTGGTCAATGGTTTTATTCATGATGGTTTGGTTTGTTGGTGTCAGTCGAAAAGTCCGGTCGACAGGTAGCGTTCGCCAGAGTCGGGCATCAGTGCCACAATGGTTTTCCCTTCGTTTTGTGGAAGGCGTGCCAGGCGCAACGCCGCAGCGTAGGCCGCTCCCGACGAGATGCCCACCAGCACACCCTCGTTGCGTGCCAGTATACGCGCTCCCTGTCGCGCTTCTTCGTCGGTGACAGTGAGCACTATGTCCACGGCGTCGGAGTCGTAGGTCTTGGGTACAAATCCGGCACCGATTCCTTGAATTTGGTGTTTGCCAGCAACCCCCCGAGAAAGCACGGGCGATGTGGCTGGCTCCACGGCCACCACTTGCACTTGCGCATTGTGACGGCGCAGCGCCCGCCCGGTACCGCTCACCGTCCCTCCGGTTCCAGCTCCTGCCACAAAGATGTCGACCTTCCCCTCGCTGTCGTTCCAGATTTCCTCTGCTGTGGTTCGCTCGTGCACAGCCGGGTTGGCAGGATTGTCAAATTGGCCCAAAATCACCGAGCGGGCGATTTCTTGATGCAGTTGTTCGGCGCGCGCTATGGCACCCTGCATGCCTTCTGCCCCAGGAGTCAGTTCTAACCGGGCGCCATAGGCTTTGAGCAGGCTGCGACGCTCCAAACTCATGGTATCGGGCATGGTGAGAATCACATGGTAACCACGGGATGTGCCCACCCATGCCAGTCCCACGCCGGTGTTGCCGCTGGTGGGTTCGATGATGGTGTCGCCGGGTTTCAGAATGCCGCGTTGTTCGGAGTCTTCAATCATCGCCAAAGCCACGCGGTCCTTGACACTGCCTCCTGGGTTGAAGAATTCCAGTTTCAACACGATGCTGGCCAGTTGGCCCTCAACGATTGTTGTCTTGAGTAAGGGCGTGTGTCCGATGAGTTGGGTGAGTCGATTGTGTATCATGTTTTTCGGGGTGATTACTTGTTAGTAATGGCAAAAATACATCTTTATTTTGGTTTGCCAAGCATTACGGGCTGTTTTTTACTGTGATAGGTCGGTAATACGGCGGCCGCGTCGCAAATTGACATAAAAATGAAGTGAAAATAAAGGTTGAAGTAGCGCTTTGATGTGAAATGTGGACATTTTTGGCTGCTTTTATTTTCTTTCTTCAAAATAGTTTGGTTCTGCCAAAATAAAGCTGAACTGTTGCTTTAACAGTTTCCGCCACATCTCCTGACAATGAGTGCCACGGCGAGATATCGTCATTTATAAGACTTCCGTTAATCAGTGTTAATCCCCGCGCGGTTTTTGTGTCATTTAAACTGCAAAGTATTATCTTAGCGGAATAAAAATCCCAATCAATCGGAAAACCATGAAACAAATTGTATTTGCTTTGTTGTTGGCGGCTGTGGTGTTGCCGTCGATGGCGGCCAAGCGATGGCTTGGCGGCGACATATCCATGCTCACGGCCAACGAGCGTGCCGGTGTAGTCTACAAGGACTTGGCCGGCCGGCCGGTCGATGCTCTTGATTTCTTTAAACGGTGCGGATGGAACATGATGCGTGTGCGGCTGTTCGTCGACCCGCAGCATGCGCCCGGCACCCACCACGACCAGGGCGTGTGCCAGGATTTGCCTTACGTCATCGACCTTTGTCGGCACATCAAGCAGGCCGGCTTCAAAATCATGCTTGATTTTCATTACAGCGACACTTGGGCCGACCCCGCCAAGCAATTCATGCCTCATCGCTGGCTTGAAACCCCGGCCGAAGCGCTGCCCGATTCGGTCTACGCCTACACCCGTTACTGCCTCGATGCGATGAAACAGGCAGGCGTGGCACCGCACATGATACAGGTGGGTAACGAAATCACCTTTGGCATGATGTGGCCCGCGGGGCGTGTTGACCCGATGAAAGATGATAATTGGGGACCGTTTGTCGATTTGCTCAAGGCCGGCTCGAAGGCTTGCCGTGAGGTGTGTCCCGATGCCAAAATCATCATCCATACCGAAAAGGCCGGAATGTGGCCCATGACCGAGGCTTACTACAGCCGGTTGGCGCAGGCCGGGCTGGACTACGACATCATCGGATTGAGCTACTATCCCATGTGGCACAACACCATAGAATACTTGGGCACCACGCTCGACAATCTGGCCCGCCAGTTTCCGTCGAAGCCGGTAATGATAGTGGAAACGGCCTATTACTTCGAGCACGATGGTGTGAACCGGGGTGAGGAAGACTTCAGCCAGTGCCTGCCGGGCACCATCGAGGGTCAGCGTCAGTTCACGGCACAACTGGTGCAGGAATTGCGCAAGCATAAGAATGTGACCGGGTTGTTCTGGTGGTTTCCCGAGGAGAACACTTTCGGCACGCCGCCACATCGTTTTAACCTAAATCGCGGCTTGTTCAACAATCGCACCGGATGTGCTTTGCCGGCCATCACAGAGTTTGGACGCTTCAAGTGAAATGTGAAGGGTGGCCGGGTAATTCTTGCCGCTAAAATTTGTCAATGCGAGGAAAAGACTGTAATTTTGCCATGAATTAGAAGCAAGGGGCATTAGCTCATCTGGTAGAGCGCAACATTCGCATTGTTGAGGTAGGCGGTTCGAGTCCGCTATGCTCCACGCCAAGGCAAAAATGAAATTCGCCACTCCATGTACCATTGGTGGAGTGGCGAATTGTTTTCGTGTTTGATGGAGGCTCTTTCTCAAATGCCCATCAAGTCGCGGTAGATGTCGAGGGCGGTGCGCATGTCATCGGGCGTGACGGTGACATCGATGCGCACATCGCCACAGGCGGCCAGCAGTGTGCAGTTGATTTCGCCTTGCCGGCTCTTTTTGTCATGACGCATGAGGGTGAGCAGGGTGTCGTAGTCGTCGCAGGTGATGGAGAAAATGCCATAGTGACGGCGAACAAACGTCGCCAGTTGTTGGAGTGTGCTGCTGGGAAACCGCATCATCATGTGGCTCAGCACACACTCGGTTACCAGCCCCCAAGCCACGGCATAGCCATGTGGCACGGGGTGGCCGCATGTCAAGGCATGGCTTTCGAAGGCGTGCCCCACCGTGTGGCCCAGATTTAGGGCGCGTCGCAGTCCCTGCTCATGCGGGTCTTGCTCCACAATGCGTTGTTTCACCAGCACCGATGCCTGCAAGCGGTCGAGCAGTTGCCCGGGTGAAAGTTGGTCCAGATCGAAGTGAAGCAGGCGGTCGAATTCGTCACTGCCGGTGAGCAAGCCGTGCTTGAGCATCTCGGCGAAACCCGATTTCAATTCCGTCGTGGGCAAAGTGGAGAAAAAACAGGTGGAAATCACCACATCGGTGGCTTCGGCAAAGGCACCGATTTCGTTTTTCAAGCCACCAAAATTGATGCCTGTTTTGCCGCCCACCGCAGCATCGACCGCACCCAGCAACGTGGTGGGCACGTTTACAAAGCGCATTCCGCGTTTGAATGTGGCTGCAGCCAGCCCGCCCAGGTCGGTCACCACGCCGCCACCCAGATTGATGAGCAGCGACTGGCGGGTGGCTCCCCCTTGCTGCAGAGCCCGCCACACTTGCTGCAAGGAATCAATGTTTTTGTGCTCGTCGCCGGCTGGAATGATGATGTCGGTGGCCGCCAGGTCGACGAGCGGGCGCACCATGCGGTGGGTGTTCTCGTCGGTTAACAAGAACACACTGCTCGGGTGCCTCCGCTCCACTATTGTGGCCAACTCCCGATTTACATCATTGGTGAAAATGAGCCTCTGAGCCATGAATAAAATAGGTTAGACTTTAGACCTCATGGCGGCAAGCAGTTGTGGCACCGCTTCGGCAAGAGTCGGCATAGAAGGATATACGATGTCGGCACCAGCTTTGTAAAGGTCTTTTTCGGGAATTGGGCCGGTGGTGACACCAATGGTGAAGCAACCTGCAGCATGGCCCGACTGCACCCCCAGCGGAGCATTTTCAATCACCAGGCACTGACCGGGCTTGCAACCAGCCTGAATGGCGCCTTTCAAATAAGGCTCGGGGCTGGGTTTGCCGCGGTGAACGTCGAATCCCGTGATGCGTCCGTCGAAAAGGTCGGGGTAGTCGCTGCCGATGCGGTCGAGGATGGTTGCTTGCTGCGAACCGGTGACCAAAACGCGCTTCAGCCCCTGTTCTTTCAGCGCAGTGAGTACGGCTGTTGCACCGGGCATCATGGGCATTTCGCCCAGTTCGTGGAAGTAGCGGGTCTTCACGCCGTAGAGGGCCAGAGCCTCGTCGTCGGTGATGTTTTTGCCAGCTCCCTGCTTGAACTTCATCTTGATGATTTCGGTTCCGGTCATTCCCTCATAAAGGTAGAACTCGTCGCGCGTACAGCGAATACCGTTTTTTTGCATCAGTTTCACCCATGCGCGGGTGTGATTCTTCATGGAATCGTAGAGCACACCGTCGCAGTCGACAAGGGCAGCCTGCGGTGCGAGGGCCTGCAGACCGGTATACTTCAGATAATTGGTGATTGCTTGTTGTTCAGTCATGATTGATGGTTAGTATTGATTGGTGTTGAATGTTACGGGTTGAAATTATCGTACAGTGATGTGAAAGCATCCCTGCCGCCGCTCAAAGATGGCATAGCATCGGCCCTGCTGGCGGAAGTCGTAGACCACCTCGGCCAGAATGTTCTTCAAGTCTTCCAGCGACACGATGTAACTCGAATCACGGGCATCGAAGCGGGTCCAACTGATGTCGAAGGTGGTACCATAGCGGTGGCACGACTGCTCGGTGGCAGCGCGGTTGCGTCGTCGCAGCAGCTTCACGTTGTTCTCGGTGCGGGTGAGGCTGGTGACACGCAGACGTTGCTCTCGGCCTCCACGGGCGCGCACGGTATCACTGAAGGTGCGTCCGATGTCGTGCAGCAGTTCCAGCGCTTTAGGCACCAGAAACGGCATCGACATTGACAAGGAATCGACAAGAAAATCATTGCAGGAGGCCACTTTCACCACGGGCTTGCTCAGGGCGTAGGCTGTGTACAGGTCGCCAATGGGTGAAAAACCATTGGCTCGGGCTGCGGTGAGCTGAAGCTCATTGCTGTCGTTGAATATTTCACGCAACCGCCCCGGGATGATGCGGGTGGGAATGTGCACCACGCCCTCTCGGTCGGCCACCACGGGCGTGCCCATGGCGGGCGTGCCGGGTGTGACAACCTCCTGGCGCGGCAACCAAGCTTGGTCGTCGAGCTGGCTTTGGGACTTGTCGCCACCACACGAGGTGACGATGCACATCGCCAAAAACGCGAAAAAGAGAAATACGAGCCTGCGCATCAGCGCCCCACAGTTTGGACATAGAGCAGACGTTCGTGGCTGCTCAATCCCAGCACTTGGCTCAGGGGCTCGTAGTCGAGCATGGCTCGCACCACGGTTTTCAGCCCTGCCTGGGCGCAATACAGGTAAATGTTGTGTGAGGCGGCCCCGGCAGTGTAGGCCTGAAATTCAGGACGTTGTTGCTTCTCCGTGTCGACTACGAGCGCAATGTTCACAGGAGCGGTCTTGGCAAAGTCCTGGCGTGCCGAAAGTTCGCGGAAATCGCCTTGCTTAACTACTGTGAGGCTGTTGTTCTCGGGGTTGTAGCGGCTCACTTCGGTGGCCGTGATGACAAAAACGATGAGTTCCTGGCGATTCATAGCCGTGGCAATTGTGCGCTTGCCGTCGTGGGTGATGCCCCATGCGGCCCACAACATGTTGCTCAACTCTTGCTTGGTGACATTGGAAGCCGGGTCAATGTCGCGGCTGCTTTGTCGCACCGCCATGGCTTCCATCAGCGGCATGCCGCCGGTGGTTTGAGGTTTAGGCAGCACCTCGGCACCTGTTGAGAATGTGGATGCTGCAATGCATGCTGCCATAATCAGTTTCAGTGTTTTCATTAGTGATAAGATAAATTACGCACAAAAATAAGAAAAAAAAATGACAAAACGGCAAGGAATACCTTAATTTGCCATGATGGTGCTGTAATTGGAGCGCTGATGTAATGAGATTAGAACTTCACGCCAATGTTAGCGGTGAGGTCGAAGATGTTGCTTTTATATTTATATTCGGTGGTGTTGAACAAGTGGCTGTCGAAATAGCTCTGAAGACTGACAAAGAGCCCGCGGTGATTGAAGGTGATTGCGGCGCGTGCCTTGGCATTGACGGCAAACATATTGCGCTGGCTGTCACTGGATGAGTTGGCGTGTGCATGCTTGATTCCAGCGTGTGCCATGAGCGTGCCGTTAATCACCCACTTGGGCCCGAGCACCCAGTTGTAGCCGTACCCTGCGCCAAGAAAATAGTCGGTGTAGTCAAACAAAGATTCGTCTTTTACCGGTTCTTCATCAAGATCCTGATAGAACTCGTCGGCGTTTTCCTCCAAGACTTTGAACTGTTGTCGGGTGACCTTGAATCCGGCCATCCATGAGCCCACGCTGCGAAGTTGCTTTTTGGAGCTGGAGTAGGCCGTGGCGTGGGCATATCGTCGGTTGTTGAAAAAATAGTAGCCGCTGATTCCCCACGACCGTCGTTCCAAGCCTCCAAATTCAGGAAGCCTTAAGGTTTCATGCTCCTCTCGGTCGCGCAACGAGACGGTCATGTTGCCGGAATTGTACATGTTGTAATATTCCAAGATGAACCGTGCGCAAGTGAAACCGATTTCCCTCTTCTTGCTGTTGGGATGCCCACCGACCAGACGGTCGGCGTCAACCGAATACCCCAGCGAGATACCTATAATCGAAAAATATAAACCCAAGTCGCTCGACATTTTGCTTTGGAACGACATGCTCATTTTGTCAAATGGCTCGCACTGGTAATAGTCGAGCCAGTTGTTGTTTTTCAGTGTGAGTTTGAACAGCTTGCCACTGCCTTTCACATAGGCGGGGTCTTGAGCGTTGAGCGTGCGGTCGAACCATCGGTAGATGCTTACGCAGCCCGACAAAAACTTGGGATAGTGAATGGTGGTGTCTTTGAGATTGACCTTGCCGTGCTTGAGTGCACGCAGCCAGTATCCCTTGTCGCGCACGGTGTCGAAAGGCTCGTTCATGTGTCGGGAAATGGACTCTTTCCAGCGCTTTCCGAACCATGCCTTTTTCGCTGGCTTATGGACTTTGGCGTCGTCGCTGGAGATGATGGCAAGAGTATCCGAGGCCAGGGCGATGATGGAGGTGTCGCTGGGCTGGATGGATGTGGCTTGTGCTGTGGCCGTCGTCATCGACAGCCACAAGCTCATCAGCAATATGGCAAGAGCGGTTCGCAATGAATTACTGCATGAAAACACTTGATTGCTGGTGCAAAGATAGCGAAAAAGTGCCGCAAATATACTTTTGAAATCGAAAAAACTGTAATTATACATGTGAGATGCACTTATTTTTACTAAATTTGCATGATGCAAAATGAGGTTGACAACATATCGGAGCGGCCGACTGTCAGGGTGCTTTTTGTGTGCCTGGGCAATATATGCCGGTCGCCGGCGGCGCAGGGTGTCATGCAGCATCTGGTGGAAGAGCGAAATCTGGAAGCGTTCTACGAGATAGACTCGGCTGGAACCTACGGCGGACACTCCGGACAGATGCCCGACCGCCGCATGCGCGTTCATGCCCGGCAACGCGGCTATGAACTCACGCATCGTGCCCGGCAAGTGACATCCGACGATATGAAGCACTTCGATGTGATAGTGGGCATGGACGCCGCCAATGTCGACGACCTGCAAAGCATGGCCTACACTGACGCGCAGATGCGCAAAGTGGTGAGCATGGGCAGCTACATAAGGCTCAACCACCACTACGACCACGTGCCCGACCCCTATTACGAGGGGAGCGAGGGCTTTGAGTTGGTGCTCGACTTGCTGGAGGATGCCTGTGAATGCTTGCTGCAAGAAATGGAAACAAAACGAAAAAATATTCATCAATAACGACAATATTCATTACAATGAAACGAATCAGCAATCTACTGATGTGTGCCCTGATGGCGTGTGCAGTGGCTGTCCCGGCTGAGGCGCAGTCCCCACTGACCGTGCGCTGGGAAATGGGCCGCAATGGACAGGAAGGGGGATACAGCTCGCGCTTCATCTTCAAGAATGTGAGCGATTACCAGTTGGGCTCCAACTGGCAGTTCTATTTCAATCAATTCTCGCGCAGAGTGACCCTGCCGGCCAATTGCCCGCTCGATGTGAAAGAGGTGTCAACCAGTTATTATCAGGTGACTCCCAACGGGCGATACCTGCCCCTGGCGCCCGGCGACTCGCTGGTGCTGGATTTGGTGATGAGGGGAACGATGGTGAATGTAAGCTACCAGCCTATGGGTGGACATATAGTGCTTGACGGCGACACGCGGCACCCGCTTCCGGTGGCCATTGACCATGCCTTGCTCGACACCCTGGGACAGTGGCAAAATCACAAATGTTATCCCGACGGTCCGTATGTCTATGCTCAGAATGAGCGGGTGAACAATGTGGGCGATGCCTACACGGGCAACGACTACGACATCTTCCCCACACCCAAAGAAGTGGCCGTGAGCAATGGCTACACCACCGTGGGTGGCCTGGTCACCGTCAAGGGTGGCGGCTTGTTCGCCGGAAAAGGGGTAAAACTGGCCAAAAACTATCTGCTCAGGGAGCTTGAGGGGCGTGGCGTCTATGCCACCGGAGGTCAGAAAACCACCATTCAACTTAAAATTGACAAGAAAGCGGGAGCAAATCCCGAAGCCTACACCCTCGATGTGAACGACGGACGCATCGTCATTGCCGGTGCCGCCGCCGATGGCTTGCTAAACGGTGTGAAGACGCTCATGGCAGCCCTCGACCACAGCAAGGGCCACCGTCTGCAAAACGCGCATGTGACCGATGCCCCCGACCTGCATTATCGTGGCTACATGCTCGACGTTGCCCGCAATTTCATCGGTTTTGACGACCTCAAGCGCTTTGTCGACATCCTTTCCTACTATAAAATCAACCGCTTGCAGTTCCACTTCACCGACGACGAGGCCTGGCGTGTGGAGATTCCCGGTCTTCCCGAACTCACCGAAGTGGCCAGCCGCCGAGGCTGCACCCTTGATGAAAAAGGTTTTTTGGCTCAGATTTTCGATGGTAACGGCAATCCCGACGACCGCTCGCAGAGTGCCAATGGCTACCTCACCCGCAGCCAGTTTGTGGAGCTGCTCAAGTACGCTCACGAGCGCGGTGTGAAAGTGATTCCCGAGGTGGAAACTCCCGGCCATGCCCGCGCGGCCATTGTGGCCATGAAGAACCGCTACGACCGTTACATTGCCAGTAATCCTGGGATGGCCGAGCAGTATAAGCTGTGGGATGAGAAATCTACCTCGCAGTATACCTCGGCTCAGTCCTATCACGACAATGTGCTCAATGTGGCGCACGAGGGTGTGTACCGTTTTGTGGAGAAGGTGGTCACCGAGCTCCAACTCATGTACAAGGATGCCGGGCTGAAACTCGACATCGTGCATCTGGGCGGCGACGAGGTGGCCCGCGGAGCGTGGGACCAGGCTCCCGATGTGCAGGCACTGATGCAGCGTCTGGGCCTGAAGAATGCCCATCAAGTCAATGAATACTATGTGCGGCGTGTCACCGACATGCTCTCGTCGCGCGGCATCAAGTTCGAGGGCTGGCAAGAGGTGGCTCTCGACCACGACAAGGCCTTCAACGATGTGGTGGCGCCCCGTGTGGCCGGCGTCAATGCTTGGAGCACCATCGGCAGTCGCGATGTGGTTCCTTACAAGCTGGCCAACGATGGCTATCCCGTCATTCTGTCGAACGTCACCAACTTCTACATGGATATGGCTTATAGCTGGCATCAGTACGAGCGCGGCCTGCACTGGGGAGGAAAGGTCGACGAACTCGATGCTTGGAGCGCGCTGCCCTGGAACATCTATGCCAGCGCACGCCTGTCGTGGGAGGGCGACAGCTTGAATGCCGCCACGGCGCATGAGGGAAAAATCCGTCTTGAGAAGCCGCAGAACATCATCGGCGTGCAGTCGCAGTTGTGGGCCGAAACGGTTCGCGATTTCGCCCAAGTGCTCGATTACACCCTGCCCAAGGTGCTGGGAATGGTGGAGCGTGGCTGGAACGCCAGCCCCGAGTGGGGCAACCAGCTCGCCAACGTTCAGGCCTATGAGGATGATCGCCATCAGTTCAACCTAAAGGTGGGCACCCGCGAGTTGCCTCTGCTCAAAGCCAAGGGCTACAATTTCCACATCGGTCAGCCAGGACTGAAAGTGGTGAATGGCCAGCTGCTGGCCAACGCGCAATATCCCGGTGTGGTGGTGCGCTACACGCTCGACGGCAGCGAGCCCACGGTCATGTCGCCGCAGTGGACGGCTCCGGTGGCCTTGGGGGGCGGTCAGCCGCCAGTCATCAAGGCCCGGGCCTATTATCTGGGTCATGAAAGTGTCACCACCTATCTGTTCAAGAAATAATCCGGTCGCGACACGGCTGATTTTTTGACAACCGGCGCCGCGTTTGGCACAAGATTTGCCCCTGCATGAACCGTGCAGGGGCATTTTTTGCCACAGAACACAATATAATGGTATTTTTTTACTAATTTTGTACCCGATTTACAAAAAATCAATTGATTGCGATGAAAATTATCAGTAAAGTCGAAGAACTCAAGGCCGCTGTGGCGCAAGCAAAGGCCGCCGGCAATCTCGTTGGGTTGGTTCCCACTATGGGGGCTCTGCATCAGGGCCATCGCTCCCTCGTGGAGCGCGCCCGGCGCGAATGTGACTTGGTGGTGGTGAGTGTGTTTCTTAATCCCACCCAGTTCAACAATAAGGAAGATCTGCGCACCTATCCGCGCACTGCCGATGCCGACGCCGCCATGCTCCGTGAGTGCGGTGTGGACATCGCCTTCATGCCCACCGTCGAAGAGATGTATCCCGAGCCCGACACCCGACAGTTTCATCTGGGCACTGTGGCCGAGGTGATGGAGGGCGCCTACCGCCCCGGACACTTCAACGGGGTGTGCCAGGTGGTGAGCAAGCTCTTCATGATGGTGGAACCGCATCGGGCCTACTTCGGCGAGAAAGATTTTCAGCAGATTGCCGTCATCAAGGCCATGGTGGCCCAGTTGGGTTTCGAGTTGGAGATTGTGCCCTGCCCCTGTGTGCGCGAGGACGACGGCTTGGCACGCAGCAGCCGAAACGTGCGGCTCACCCCACAGGTGCGCCGCGTGGCGCCCGCCATCTACCGCACTCTGCGTGAGAGCCTGAACTTTGCCCAAGACCACACGGTGCAGCAGACGCACGACTGGGTGGTGGCAACCATCAACGCTTATCCCGAGATGGAAGTGGAGTATTTCTCGATTTGCGACGGCACAACGCTCGAGCCTGTTGACGATTGGAGTGCTTCGGCCGACATCGTGGGATGCATCACTGTCTATTGTGGCGACGTGAGGGAAATCGACAACATCCGTTACAAATAATATCCGTTCATCACCATGTTGATTCAAGTCATCAAGTCCAAAATTCACCGGGTCACCGTCACCCAGGCCGAGTTAAATTACATCGGCAGCATCACCATCGACCGTGAACTCATGGATGCCAGCGGCATCGTGGAGGGCGAACGGGTCTTTATTGTTGACATCAACAATGGCGAGCGGTTCGACACCTATGTCATTGCCGGCGAGCCGCGTTCGGGGGTCATTTGCCTCAACGGGGCTGCGGCGCGGCGGGTGCTGCCGGGCGATGTGGTCATCATCATGTCCTATGCCCTGCTCACCCCCGAGGAGGCAAGCACTTTCCGGCCTCGTGTCATCTTCCCCGACACGAAGACCAACCTGTTGCCAGAACAAACCCCAAATAACGAATAACAACACAAAAAACGATATGTTTGAGAATTTATCCGAGAAACTTGAACGCTCGTTCAAGGTCCTGAAAGGACAAGGCCAAATCACCGAAATCAATGTGGCACAGACGCTTAAGGAAGTGCGCCGTGCATTGGTCGAGGCCGATGTGGAATATAAAGTGGCCAAGCGATTTGTCGACAATGTGAAGGTAAAGGCCATGGGCCAGAATGTGATTAACGCACTGCAACCCAGCCAACTCATGGTGAAAATCGTTCATGACGAGCTTACCGAGCTCATGGGCGGCGAGCCAGCCAAGTTCACCATCGACGGCAATCCGGCCATCATCCTCATGTCGGGACTTCAAGGCTCGGGTAAAACAACCTTCACCGGCAAGCTGGCCAACCGCCTCAAGCAACAGGGCAAAACCCCCTTGCTGGTGGCCTGCGATGTCTACCGTCCGGCAGCTATCGAGCAGCTTAAAGTGCTGGCCGACCAAATCGAAGTGCCTATGTACAGCGAGCCCGACAGCAAAGACCCCGTGGCCATTGCCCAGCATGCCGTGGCCGAGGCGCGTCGCACGGGTCGCAATCTGGTAATCGTCGACACCGCCGGCCGTCTGGCCGTCGACGAGCAGATGATGACCGAAATAAAGGCCATCAAGGATGCCATCCAGCCCACTGAGACGCTGTTCGTCGTTGACTCGATGACCGGCCAGGATGCCGTGAACACGGCTCGGGCGTTCAACGAGCGTCTTGACTTCGACGGCGTGGTGCTCACCAAACTCGACGGTGACACCCGCGGCGGTGCCGCCCTCTCCATCCGCACGGTGGTTAACAAGCCCATCAAGTTTGTGGGAACGGGTGAGAAGATGGAGGCTATCGACCCCTTCCGTCCCGCTGGTATGGCCGACCGCATCCTGGGCATGGGCGACATCGTGTCGTTCGTCGACCGCATGCAGCAGCAGTACGACGAGGAAGAAGCCCGCAAACTCGAGGAGAAACTGCGCAAGAATAAATTCGATTTCGATGATTTCCTGGCGCAAATAGCGCAAATCAAGAAAATGGGCAACCTCAAGGATCTGGCATCGATGATCCCCGGCGTGGGCAAAGCCATCAAGGACATTGACATCGACGACAACGCTTTCAAGAGCGTGGAAGCCATTATCCGCTCCATGACGCCCGACGAGCGCCACAACCCCGACATTATCAATGGCAGTCGCCGCAAGCGCATCGCCTTGGGTAGCGGAACCAAGGTGGAGGAGGTGAACCGCCTGCTCAAGCAGTTTGAGCAAACACGCAAGATGATGCACATGGCCACCAACATGGGACCCATGAAGATGATGCGTGCAGCGCGCGCCGCAAAGAAGCGCCGCTGATTTACCACTTTATTATCGCACTACCAAATGACGCTCATCGACGGCAAACACATATCTGAACAAATCATCGGTGAGATAGCTCACGAGGTGGCGGCACTGGTGCGCAATGGGCACCGGCCGCCGCACTTGGTGGCTGTGCTCGTGGGGCACGACGGTGCCAGCGAGGGCTATGTGGCTGCCAAGATGCGTGCCTGCGCCCGATGCGGCTTCCGCTCCACCACGTTGCGACTCGAGACCGACATCACCCAGCGGCAACTGCTCGACACCGTGGCGCGGCTCAATGCCGATGCCACTGTCGACGGCTTCATTGTGCAGCTGCCGTTGCCGCCGCACATCGACGAGCAACTTGTCATCGAGGCCATCGACTATCGGAAAGATGTCGACGGCTTCCATCCGGTGAACGTGGGTCGCGTGGCGCTGGGGTTGCCGGGTTTTGTGGCGGCCACGCCGCAGGGCATCATCACCCTGATGGAGCGTTACGGCATCGCCACGGCAGGACGGCGCTGTGTGGTGGTGGGACGCAGCAACATCGTGGGCAAGCCGGTGGCGTCGCTGCTCATGCGCAAGGCGCAACCCGGCAACTGCACGGTCACCATTTGCCACAGTGCCACTCCTCATTTGGAACAATTCACCCGCCAGGCCGACATTCTGATTACTGCCGTGGGGCACCCCGGGCTGATTACGGCCGACATGGTACGGCCGGGGGTGGCCATTTTCGATGTGGGCATCACGCGCGTGCCGTCGGCATCCACTCCCAGCGGATGGCACCTGTTGGGTGATGTGGACTTCGACAGCGTG
Source organism: Muribaculaceae bacterium (assembly GCA_017483645.1). Classification (GTDB taxonomy): domain Bacteria; phylum Bacteroidota; class Bacteroidia; order Bacteroidales; family Muribaculaceae; genus Sodaliphilus. The sequence continues at coordinate 29,155 of JAFUWD010000005.1, forward strand.
TCGCCGCTGTGCTCATTCATCACTCCCATCCCCGGCGGCGTAGGCCCTATGACCATCGCCTCGCTTATGCAGAACACCCTCCAAGCTTATCGAAATAAATAAACAACAACATCGGACAACAAGGGACAACATCAGGGCGACAAGGAAAAATGTTGTCCGCCGTTGTCCGAGTTGTCTTAAAAAAACAACAACGGACAACATCAAACAACTTTTTAATTTGTTGTGATTGAAAGACTATGGATGATATTAAAAAATATAAGGAGATTATGTACGATGTTTTGGGAGCTATTCACGAAGTACACCAAGAATTAGGCCCTGGACTCAATGAGATTTGCTATCAAGAAGGACTTTCTATCCAGCTTGCTGAGGATAACATTCCTTTTGTGCGTGAGTTGTCATTTCACCCCATGTATCATGGCCAAATGATGAAAGCAGAATATCGTTTAGACTTTTTATGTAAAGACCAAGTTGTAGTTGAGTGTAAAGCGGTTGCCGAAATAGTTGCCAATCATCGTGCCCAATTGTTCAACTATATGCGGTTGTTAAACAAACCTTGTGGCATTTTGGTGAATTTTTCTCCAAAATATATGACTATAGAACGCTATCTTTATGATAGTGTGAATCACAATGTGCTTACTATAGATGGGCGTATAATTAAATAAACGACAACATCAGGGCGACATAAGATAACATGGGGTGTCTTGAAAAATGTTGTCCGCCGTTGTCCGTGTTGTCTTAAATAAACGACAACATCGGACAACATCAAACAACTTTTTTCTATAGATAGGCGAGATAATGACAACATCAGGGCAACAAGGAAAAATGTTGTCCGCCGTTGTCTTAAAATGATAAACGACAACATCGGACAACATCAAACAACTTTTTTTCTATAGATGGGCGAGATAATAACAACATCAGGGCGACAAGGAAAAATGTTGTTCGCCGTTGTCCGAGTTGTCTTAAAAAAACGACAACAAGGGACAACATCAGGGCAACATAAGGTATCTTGAAATATGCTACCCGTCGCTGTTCGTGTTTTCCCATTAGAAGATGGCCGGCGTGTGATAAAGATTTGTTGTGGAATAAAGGGGTTTGTATTGGCGTTTTACAAGAAAATTTGTTAAAATATTTGCAAAATACCAATTCCTGTATTATCTTTGCTGCCGTAAACCAGAAAATAGTATTTTATGATGGAAAACACAGCAAAATTTCGCGCCGAGCGCGACAGAGAATTTCAAGAATTGTTCGATGAAACCTACGATTTGATGGTGCGCCGCAAAGTGAAGCATGCGCGACGGGAGGCGATTCGCTTCACGCTGGCCAACGGCAAGCCGCGCTACCATGTGAGCTATGAGCGGGCATCCATTGTGGTGCCAAAAATCTTGAAAAATGGTAAAATGCCATTACGTTGCCCAATGCCAGCTATGATGTGGAGTGAAATCGCGCAAAAGGTGCAACAGATGATGTGTGGAGGCAAGATGTCGATGGCAGCCGCCATTGAGTTTGTGCTGGAAAACTGCCGAGCATCGCGTTTCTTCATCACCGAGCATTATGCGTTTGCCCGATTCCGGCCCAGCAGTCGGCGCAAGAGACTGCTGCGCGCCATTGGTGTCAATCTTTGATTTTTTTCTTTTTAATTTTTCCGAAGCCATGAACCTGATTTACGAAAAACACACCCTCTTCACCTTCACCATTACACTTAGTGCCGACCAAGTGCTCGACATCATCTATTCCGAAAGCGCGTGGCGCGCCAAGCACGCTCCGTTCGTGTTCCTGCTTACGGCCGAACACCGCACCATGCTCCTGCGACGCGTGGGAGCCGCCTTTGCCGACCTGCGGCAGCGCTTGGGGCGTTATGTGGAGGCCTCAAACTGGAATCCCGAGCTTGACGATGAAAACGTGATCTTTGTGCTGGGGCTTGAGCACGACCCCGGGGCGGCTTTCGAGGCGGCCATGCGCGACGCCGTGGCTCAGGCGCTGGCCTATCATGTGCTTGCCGCTTTCTATGGCGACGAGGACACCTGCTACGGCACGGCCGCCCGCCGCGCCCGTGCGCGCACCATCCTGCTGCTGGCGCCCCGAGGCTGAGACGCACCTATTGGTTTTTTGTCTGTTGTGCAGTAATCTATTCAGCGATTCATCTTTTTTAGTCGCCTTCGGCGAGAAATCATACAAATCTAACCAAATCAAACAAATTTATATGTCGAAAAATATAAAGATTTGAATTGATTTGTGAGATTTCTGCCCGATAGGGCACTCCTTGATTATTCGCTGAAGAGTTACTTTGTGCAACGCATTGCACAAAAAAATAAAAGAAAACCACCTTATATATAAAAGAGTTAAACGAAAAAATGTTATTTTTGCCTTGTTATATTGCAATGAATGCCAGTTTTTGGGGATTTCGGTAGGGGATGCATCCGATTCCTGAAGGCTGCAGAGAGTATTGGAATAACTGACTACAAAAATAACTTTAAAACTATTATTGAACTATGAAGAAAAGTTTACATTTCTTTGTTGCAGCGCTGCTGGTGACCCTGTTCGCCGCCGGCGCTACGGCACAGCCTGCTTCTGGATATTATAAAATTCAGAACCGTGCCACCCAAAAGTATGTGAGCGTCAAGGCTAAATACTATGCCAAGCCCGACGCTACCGAGGCCGACGCCACGCCCATCTATGTGGAGGTGGGTGAGAGAATCGTCGTTGACCGTGTTCCCCGTTACAAAGTTGTGGGACTCAGCGGCGGCGGATACGATGTGTTTGGCTATCTGAACCATGCGGTGGATCTGGCCAACATGTATGTGGACAACGTGATGAGCAAGGGTAACAACGCCCTCACCCCCGACGAGGTGGCGCTCGCCCACGAACTCATCGGGCAGTACAAGGACGAATACGGCTTCTTGATGCTTGACGAGATTGAGACTAACGCTTGGGCTCTCGAGATTAAAATTCCTGATGTGAACGACCCGACCCTCTTCCCCGAGGTGCACGAGCACGCCATTGCCCACGGCATCACCGACGGTGACATCTGGGGATGGGCCAAGCGCAAAGTGATGGCCTACCTGAACAAGGAAGGCAACACCACCGACCCCACGCTCAAGACCTTGATTAAGAAATATCTCGACCAGATTGATTGCGGGCACATCTATATGCTCACTGCCGAGGCTGATGACACGTTCGGTTTTGTGGATGAGTTGGATTTCGACAACACAGGTGAGGAAATCGAATGGAATCTTAACAGCTACACTCCCGAACCGGGCATGAGCGGTTACTTCCGCATCATGAACGCCGGCACGGGCAAGTATGTGAATGTGTACGGCAAGTTTGAGGCCGATCCGATGCTCACAGCCGATGAGGCAAAGACCGAGCCGGGCTCGGTGATTTACGTGGGCATGGGCGACCGCGTGGGCAGCCTTGCGCAGGAGGTGACACGCCTCAGCGCCCAGGGCCGAAACGTGAACGCGCTGGTTGAGAAGGGTGTGAAGCTCGCCAAGGACTTTGCCTATGACTTTGTGGACAAGGTGATAGCCAATGACCCGTCGTTTGCCGACTACCGCGACAACGCCATCAACCTGATCAACAACTATCAGTTCGACAAGACCGTCTTCGTCACGAGCGTGCCCAGTGCCGCAGGTGATGCCTTCTATTGCTCCTACACCACCCCGTCGATGGAGCAGCTGGCCAACACTGTGGCCACCGCTTTCAGCCTGGGCAAGGGCCAAGGCTGGGCTTCGCGCCATCCCTACTGGTTTAACTTCGATGAGCAAGGCCAGGCTGTTTCGCTGAATCAGCAAGCCTTCTGGGCTTCGGCCAAAGACAGCATCAAGGCCGAGTTGAAATTGTTGGGCTATGCCGATAAGTATCCCGACCTGTACAAGCGCCTGCTTGCCAACCTGAATCGCATTGATCCGGGTGTGACCTACTACCTCAAGGCTGATGCCGACGACACCTTCGGTTATGTGAAGAGTGACGATGTGGAAGCCGCCGGCGATGCCGCCAAGTGGGTGCTCGACCCCGTGGTGAACGACGGCAACTACTTTGCTGTGGCTCCCGCCGTGGCGCACACCAGTGCCGCCGAGGTGAAATATGTGACCACACTGTATACCGACTTCCCCTACACTCTGCCCGACGGCGTGGAGGCTTACAAGGTGACAGGCATCGAGCAACAGGAGGGTGCCAAGGGCTACATCTGCACCAAGGCCGCCATCAGTGGCAAAGTGCCCGCCGAGACCCCGGTGCTGCTCATTTGCAGCAGCAGCGATGCCGAGGACTGCAAGCTCGAACCCGTGGATGAGTTCAGCCAGAACGACGGAACAAGCGGCGCTCCCGCCCGCGTGACCGAGGCTTCGGCCGACAATCTGCTGGTGGCTGCCTACTTCGACGAGGAGGCCGAGAGCCAGAATCTGCGTGCCCTGGGCGAGAACGGCGGCGTGGGCTTCTGTATGCCCGCCAGCCAGCTCGACGGCAATGTGGCTTATCTGGATGCCGACCAGCTCAACCCCAGCACGGAGGAGATCTACTACATCTTCCCCGAGGAAGATGTGACCGCCATCACTACCGTTCTCGCCGGTGCTGATGTGAAGAGCGTGAAATACTACAACCTGCAGGGTGTCGAGAGCGATGCCGCCGCACAGGGCGTGAGCATCGTGGTCACCACCTTGAGCAACGGCAAGCGCGTCGTCACTAAGGTTGTGAAATAAAACTACTCTCCCCCTCAGTTAGGGGGAGTGGCCGAAGGCCGAGGGAGTGTGTCAACCCCGCCGCATCAGCCCTCTTGCAGGGTTTACACACTCCTCCGCCCTGACGGGCACCTCCCCTAACTTAGGGGAGGAGTTGCTGAGAAAATGATTAAATTTATTACTAATAACTAAAGCAAGAAAGATGAAAAAAATTGGGTTAATCCTTACACTCTTATCTACAATCTTTGCCGGACAGGAAGTGCTGGCCACGACGGCCACACCCATTGCCAACCTGAAGGTTGGTCACTACTACCGCATCCGTAGCGGCCAGAACCGCTATATGTGCCTGGTGAAAGATGAAAGCACCGGCGGCATAGCTACAAATGCTGGAACAGGAAAAATTCAGCCGGTAGTGCTCCTTGACAAGGAAAAAGCGATGTCGGCACCCGGCTCCATTTTCAAAATTGACAGTTACAACGCATCGACCAAGATGATGACCTTGTCGTCGCAGGGCACCACCATCAATAGTGCCCTCGACGGACTGCTTGTGGGATCGGACAACCCGGTGTCAAGAACGGTTGGGCTTATTACCGTTACTGCCTATTCTGCACGTTGGCAGACCAATGACCATTTCTTTGTGAAGCCGCAATCGACGTCGGCAGGAGAAACAAAAGCGTTTATTGAAACAGAAGTTGAAGTCTCAGCAATTGTTTATTCTCAATCGAGTGTCGGCCGTGTACAGGATGAATGGAAATCAGGTTGGACTGACAATTTCCTTGAGATAGCTACATCCACCGCTACCGGACCGACTGTAACGTGGTATTTCGAGGAAGTTTGCCCCGAGAATATCAGCGACAATGCCTTGAATGCCGCCTATGAGAACCGTACCTACAAGGGCGACTACCAGTATCCCACCAATACCTCGGGCGGTAAACAATCGGGTTCACATTCATCGCAATATATCGCAAGTGACATGGTTTCTAAGACCGAGGATGGTAACACGTGGTACTACTCAACCATGTATGTGCCTTTCCCCGTGGAGGTGCCCAGCAATGTGTTCTGCTATTTTGTGAAATCGAATGATGATGCGGTGCAAATCCAGTTTGACCCCTTGATGCGTGAGCGCCGCAACGGACCCCAGGTGAACATTATCCCCGCCAACACGCCCTTCCTGTTCTGCTCAACGGCGAGCAGCGCGTCGGGTGTGAAGTTCCTGCCGGTGGCCGATGACGATGTGGTGTGGGACAAAGGAGCAACGAAAGCCAATGGCAACATCTCGAGCGCAACACCCAAGAGTATCAACAACCTGAAAAATGCCACGTCGACCCCCCTTGTGGTGAATACCGCTTCAAATAATGGCTTGTATAGTAGTGGGGGTATCTTCAGTTCTGGTGTCACGCGTTATAAACTGGGAAATTCGGGCGGTGATGTGAAGTTCACAACCAAATTGGGTAGCAGTGATATGACCGACGGCAACCGTGCATACAACGGCGAAACATCCAAGCCGGTGGAACTGCCCACGCCCACGCCTGTTGAGCTTGTTGACCTCATCAAGGGTAACTATACTGTTAACGACTATGTTTCCATTAAGGACGACATTGTGATTGGCTATGTGAACGAGAATGCCGGCATTGTTTATGCCCACGATTTGGCCAACAACAAGGACTACGCCGATCTGCAGCCCATCACCGAGACTCCTGAGAACTATTACAACTTTGCACCGAATAATACGTTGCTCACTCCTGCCGACTACTTGCAAAGCAACTGGGTGGCCATCAACGTCCCCAGTGACATTGAGAAATTCCGGCAAGGTAGAATCATTCCGGGTGAGTCGCTCACCGGAGCTATCCAGAACGACAAGTTGAACCCCATCTTCAACTATATGGCCGCTCCCGAGTCGATGCCGGAGCAAGCGTCGTCGGAATATACGGCCCACAACACCTATTGCATTGCCAACCTCATGGCCGGTGATGACCACCTGGTGAAAGCGGCCGACGGAACCGATTTCTTCTTCATGACCCCGCGTGCGCAGGAGGTGGCTACCGTGACCTGGGCTGTGCTGGTGATTGAGAACAACCAGATGTACGCCTACATCCCCTCGTCAGAGAATGAGGGAGCCAACGGCAACGGCTTCGCAGGAAAAGTGGAGCTTGATATGAACGCGGTCTATAATGGCACCACGCTTTCTCTCGAGGAGTTGGAGGCTATACATGGTCAGGTTTTGCAATTCAAGGCCGTGATTCTCAAAACTTCCGATGGCGCGTCAGGTGCTCCCCGGCGCGTGGCTGTGGACGACAATGCTCCTGCCAGTTCAAACTACACACTGGGCGTGCTGGAGTTGATTGGAGCCAACAATGGTGTGGTGACCCCCATCGAGGAGGTGATTGCTGCCGGCAAGGTGGTGAAGGATGTGAAGTTCTACAACCTGCAGGGTGTGGCCAAGGCCGAGTCGTGGCAGGGCGTGAACATCATCGTGCGCACCTTCGACGACGGCACGCGCGACAGCCGCAAGGTGGTTTTCTAACCCCCGGCTGATTCTGAAATTGACCATCATGAGCGGTGGCGCACCCCGGCAGTGCGCCACCGCTTTGCTATAGATGGTGGAGGAATAGGGCAAATAGGGCTTATAAGACTTATAGGACTTATAAGCCCTATTATGGCTAATGAGAAGTGATGCGTAACTATTCAGCGAATAGTATCAAGGAGTGCCCTATCGGGCAGAAATCTCACAAATCAATTCAAATCTTTATATTTTTCGACATATAAATTTGTTTGATTTGGTTAGATTTGAATGATTTCTCGCCGCAGGCGACTCAA
>JAFUWD010000053.1 GCA_017483645.1 Muribaculaceae bacterium
GATGACAACTATACCAAACATCCCTTCTGGGACTGGGCATCGGAGAACTACCAGCAGGTAATAGCCTGTATGGGCAACCATGAGTTCTACAAGTTCTACGACATCGCAAAGCTGAACGATGGCTATTGCCTTGAAATACGTCCTAATGTTCACAGCTATTATAACGCCGTAGTGCATATAGGCTACATTGATTTCATCATCACGACGCTTTGGGCCATGATTCCCCTAAAGGAGGCATATTATACGGAACAAGTGGTAAGTGACTTCCGGCGCATCATCTTCAATGGCAACCTTCTCACCTTTGCGGATTTCAATCAGGAACATGAAAGGTGCCTGGCTTTCCTGAAGAACGCTGTATCAGGCAGCATGGCCAGAAAAAAAATTGTCGTAACCCATCACGTTCCATCTTTCCAGATGCAATGCCCCAAGTTTGCCGAAAGCCAAGCTAACGGAGCTTTCACGGTTGAACTGAAAGACTACATCAAGGTCAGCGGCATCGATTACTGGATATATGGTCACTCCCACTACAATGTAGATGTCGAGATAGGCAATACCAAATGTGTGTCCAATCAGTTGGGATATGTATTTCATGGAGAGCATGAGTCATTCGACCCAGGTAAATATATCGAAGCATAACACCCCATGAAATTCTCATTGATATGTTCACTCAATTCTCAAAAATATCTTCTCAGATCACCCCTGCGGATAAGGCTAAGGGTGTAAAACGCTTACTTTTTTCGCCACAATATATTGAGCGCAAAATATCAATATTTAACGAAACAATTAACCGAATGAAAGAACGAAAGACCATAATATGTAGTTTAAGGAAGGTGGCATACTCTTCCAAGAACAGCTTAAACACTGTGTTTTCACCTATTTTTGGCCTACTTGTAGCATATTTCATCTTAACAAATATTAATTACGTTAAAAATGCGATTTTTGAAAATTATTTTGAGCAGTTTTCGCACTTTTCTACCGTTTAACACCTAACTATCTGATAATCAACAATGTTTATTTCCTGCGTGGGCAAGTGATTCCATGTAAACGAATCACTTGGGGGGATTCAAACAAAACCCTTCTCAATGAGGTTGGACCAACTTGAACTAAGAGACTGAAAAAAATAATGATGGCAGGAAAAAACGCCCGAGATCTGTTTGTCATCCACCACTCGCTACGCAACTTCATCGTGGCGTCAGTGTTGTCGTCAATCGTCAACATCATCAATACAACGACAGATGGTATCGTGGTCAGCCAGGCTGTCAGTGCTGATGCCATATCTGTGGTGAGCCTTGTGGTACCTGTTCTCACCCTTGTACAAATATTCGGATACATGCTTTTCAGAGGTGCTGCGCTGATAGTGGCAACTGCCTATGGCAATCAGCAGTATGTACAGGTGAACCGCTTGGTGTCTATGAGTATGTCGGCTGTTCTGATACTGAACGGATTGCTGGCTCTGGTACTGAGTCTTTTCAGCGGACAGATAGCCCATCTGCTGACCGATGAGGCGCGCCTGCTGCCCATGGTGGAAGAATATCTTCCCTTCTCGTTGGCTGCCTGTGTTGCTTGGCTCCTGTGTGATGCAGCAGGAAGTTATGTGGAAATCAGCGGACGTCCCCGTTTGGTGACTAACTATGTGGTGCTGAATGCCGTGTTCAACCTGTTGCTCGACATCCTGTTGGTGATGGTGATGGACATGGGTATGCGGGGGGCGGCACTGGCAAGCCTTATAGCCCCTGTGGCAGCAATGGTGGTATATGTGCCCTATCTGAGTAAATCGCCACGGCCATTTGACTTCGACATCCCCAACCGCCACGATTACATCAGCCTGCTGTTCAAGAGCGTAAGCCGTGGCGCACCTGCTGCCATTGGTTCGCTCATCATGGCCATCCTGTATATGGCACTGAACCACATCGCGCTGCAGACCCAGGGGGCCGACGGTTTGTACATACTCAGCATCTGCCTGCAGACGGTGACTTTGGGACTGACACTGGCCTTTGCCGCCAACAGTGCAGTGATGTGTGTCGGGGGGGTGATGTATGGAGAGAGAGATTGGGCCGGACTGAACAAAATGCTCACCAGTATCTTGAAAATTGTCTTGGTGGCCTGTGTGGCAGTGACCCTATTGGTGTTTGTCTACCCCACGGTGGTAGCCGACATCTATGGTGCCGATGACCGTCTGAGACAATTGTCGGAGAAGCCCGTACGGCTGTTTATCCAATCCTTGGTGCCACTGACAATTCTCATGCTGGTTTCCAATATCTATATGATGTCAGAGCGCAGCAAATTGGCCTCCATCATCCAGTTCGGTCCGCTCATCATCATGCTTCCTGTAGTATGGTTCATCGCCACTGTCATGCCTGACTTTTTTTGGCATTCCTTCCCTCTGGGACTCTGGATCCTGTTGTTGATGACCGATGGCTGCATCTATGTGTTGTTGCGCCGCGGCGAGAAACTTCACTGGCTGTTTCTCACCCCTACCGAAACGCCCGACGGAACATACACCGTTTCCATCCACTTCGACGAAGAGGAAGCCAAGAGAAAGTTACGTCTGCTGCAAGACCATATCACTGGTTTGAACCTGGATGAGTCCACTCTCATCAACGTGCGGCGTTGTCTGGAGGAAATGACTCGGCACGAACTGGACATGGGCAAGAAATCGGGACGTTCAGGCGCTTTCGATGTAAGTGCGCAGAATCTTCAGGAACGTTTCACCATTATTTTCAAAGACGTGGGCAAGGCCTACAACCCCCTGATTGGAGAACAATATTGCAAGGACAGCAACTACCAGTATCAGAACGGCCTGAACTGCTTGTACCTGAATTTCCCAAATAGAGACACATTGAATGCCCCGACGACTTAGCAATACTGTCTGGCGGCATCGCCATTCGGCAGCAAGGTGTCAGTGTGATGCGGGGCGGCCGCACTGCCTGTGAATGCTACCGTGTGAAACTTTATGGCCTCACGTTAAATTAAGACGCAATTGCCTACCAAAAGAGAAGGATGGAAAGTGCTGTTTGGTGGTGTGCGGGAATGGTCAGGATGAGGGCAGGGTGGCGATGGTGCGCAGGATGCTGAGGGCTTGGCTCACAGTGGTGACGCCGTTGATGAGGACGGAGCGCTTGCCGCCAACTTGTCGGAGCTGGCACTGACGTGGATGTTGCTGCAGATAGGTGATGATGCGGCCAAATGCAGGCGACAGATAGTAGGCCTTGTTTTCGTCACCCACAAAGTAGATGTACATCTTGCCCGTGCGCAGCGCGATTTTCTCAATTCCCAGGCGGCGTGCGGCATGGCGCAGCGGCACGATGCGGATGAGCTCGCGACCCATGTCGGGCACGGGGCCGAAACGGTCGACCAGCCTTGCCTCGAATTGCTCCACCTCGCTGTCGGTGGTCATATTGTCGAGCTCGCGGTACAGGCTGATGCGCTCGCTCACCTGCGGCACGTAATCGTCGGCGAACATTAGTTCGAGGTCGGTGTCGATGGTGCAATCGGTGACGTACTCAGCCTGCTCGCCGGTTGCGAGCGATGTTTGAGCCGTCTGTTCGGCAAAGGTGTCGGCAAATTCTTCGGTTTTGAGTTCCAGGACGGCTTCCCGGAGGATTTTTTGGTAGGTCTCGTAGCCCAGGTCGGCGATAAATCCGCTTTGCTCCGCACCCAGCAGATTGCCGGCCCCGCGGATGTCGAGGTCTTGCATGGCAATGTGGATGCCGGCCCCCAGGTCGCTGAAACTCTCGATGGCCTGCAGCCGCCTGCGCGCCACGGGGGTGAGCGGTTTTCCCGGGGGCACCAGCAGGTAGCAGAATGCCTTGCGGTTGCTGCGTCCCACGCGTCCGCGCAGCTGGTGCAGCTCGCTCAACCCGAAGTTTTGCGCGTTGTTGATGATGATGGTGTTCACGTTGGGCATGTCGAGGCCGCTTTCGATGATGGTGGTGGCGATGAGCACGTCGTAGTCGTGGTTGGCAAAGTCGATAATGACTTGCTCCAGCTTGTCGGGCGGCAGCTGGCCGTGCCCCACCACCACGCGTGCATCGGGAACGAGGCGGCGCACCATGTTCTCCAGGTTGTAGAGCTGTTCCACGCGGTTGTTGACGATAAAGACTTGGCCGTTGCGCGACAGCTCGTAATTGATGGCTTCGGCCATCACGTCGTCGTTGAGCGTGCCCAACGAGGTGAGGATGGGGTAGCGGTTGGCCGGCGGGGTGGTGATGGCGCTCAGGTCGCGCGCTCCCATCAGCGAGAACTGCAATGTGCGCGGGATGGGTGTGGCGCTCATGGTGAGTGTGTCGACGTTTACCTTGAGCTGCTTGAGTTTTTCCTTGACCGACACACCGAATTTTTGCTCCTCATCCACCACAAGCAGCCCCAGGTCCTTGAATTTCACGGCCTTGCCGATGAGCTTGTGGGTGCCGATGATGATGTCTATTTTGCCCTGTTCCAGGTCGGCCAGGATTTGTTTCACTTCTTTGGGCTTGCGTGCCCGGCTCAGGTAGTCCACACGCACCGGGAACTCCTTGAGGCGGTCGCTGAAGGTGTTGTAGTGCTGGAAGGCCAGCACTGTGGTGGGCACCAGCACTGCCGTCTGCTTGCCGTCGGTGGCGGCCTTGAAAGCCGCGCGGATGGCAATCTCGGTCTTGCCGAAGCCCACGTCTCCGCAGATGAGGCGGTCCATGGGCTTGGCGCTTTCCATGTCGGCCTTGACGGCTTGGGTGGCCTTGAGCTGGTCGGGGGTGTCTTCGTAGATGAACGATGCCTCGAGTTCCTGCTGCATGTAGCCATCGGGGCTGTAGGCAAATCCGTGTTCCTCGCGCCGTGCGGCATAAAGCTTGATCAGGTCGCGCGCGATGTCCTTGAGACGGCTCTTGGTGCGCGCCTTCATCTTGTTCCACGCTCCCGAGCCCAGCTTGTTAAGCCTTGGCTCCTCGCCCTCGCGGCCTCGATATTTCGACAACTTGTGCAGCGAGTGAATCGACACAAAAATCTTGTCGCCGTTGAGGTAGGTGAGCTTGATCATTTCCTGCATGGTGCCGTTCACTGCGGTGCGAAGCAGCCCGCCGAACTTGCCTATGCCATGGTCTTCGTGGACGATGTAGTCGCCCACTTCGATTTGGTTGAGCTCTTTGAGCGACAGAGCCAGCTTGCCCGAGCGTGCACGGTCGCTCTTGAGGTTGTACTTGTGGAAACGGTCGAAAATCTGATGGTCGGTGAAGACACACATTTTCAGCTCATCATCCACAAAACCCTCGTGCAGTGTGCGCAGCACCGGCTCGAAGGTGATGTCGTCGCCGCGGTCGGCAAAGATGACCTTGAGGCGTTCAATCTGCTTGGCACTGTCGCTCAGTATATATATAATGTAGCCCCGGGCCAGAAATCCCTTGAACGAATCGCTGATGAGGTCAAAGTTCTTGTGGTAAATGCCCTGTGGCGTGCAGTGCAGCGTGAGGCGGGCGTCGCAGCGCGAGGCACTCTCGCCCATGGCGTAGTCGATGCGCCGATGCCGCTCAACGGCCGTCACAAATTGTGCCGCGTCCACCACATGGCGCATGGCGCCCAGGTCGCCCTCGTCGGCAATGAGAGCGCTGGCCGACATTCCCTCGTCGCCGATGGCCTTGACGCGTGTTTTCAGCCATTCCACATCGTGGCACACCAGCACAGTGTCGGGGCCCACGTATTCCAGCAGCGAGGTGCCGCCGTCGGCGTCGCCATTCTGGTTGTGCAGGATGCCGATGCTCGTCACCTGCTGCTCGGAGAGCTGGGTTTCCACGTTGAATGTACGGATGGAGTCGATTTCGTCGCCAAAGAAGTCCACACGGTAGGGCAGCTCGTTGCTGAAGGAGTACACGTCGAGGATGGAGCCGCGCAGCGAAAACTGTCCCGGCTCGAAAACATAGTCTTGCTCGGCAAACCCCATGGAGCGTAATTTCTTGACGATGGACGTGACATCGACCGATTGGCCCACGCTCAGTGCAATGGTTGAACGCTCCACCTGCTCGCGTGAGGTCACCCGCTCGGCCAGCGCTTCGGGATAAGTGACCACCCAGCGCAGTTCCTTGCTGGTGTGCCACTGGTTGAGGACCTCGGTGCGCAGGATTTCGCTCGGTGCGTCCACCTGGCCGTACTTGATGTCGCGCTTGTAGCCCGACGGGAAGATGAGTGCCCGGCCCTCGCCTGTGAGCTGGCACAGGTCGTTGTAGACGTAGCCCGCCTCGTCGAGGTCGTTGGCAATGATGAGGTAGGGTTGGATGAGCCGTGGCAGCCGCGCAAAAAGCATCGTGGCGGCCGAGCCTGCGAGCCCGTCGATGCCGATGGTGTGCACCCGCTTGCTTGCCAGCAGCTTTTTGATGGCTGTCGTGCGAGTGCTGTTGTTGAACAAATCGGTCAGTCGGGCTATTTCCATGGGTCGGTGGTGGTTTAGAGATGTTTAATGAGTGTGCGGGTGTGTGTGGTGGCGATGTCACGCCGTTTCCAAATGTAAAACCACACGATTGCCACAGTCACAATCACGACAGATGCCCAAAAGGCTATGGATTGGTTCAAGCCCAGCGCCTGTGGCGACACCAGCAGAAACACGATGGAAACCGCGGTCATGAACAGCGCCGGAACGAGAGAAACCCAATAGTTCTTCCCGGAGCGCGCCAAAAACACGGTGATGGCCCACAGAGTGAATACCGACAGGGACTGGTTCAACCATCCGAAATACATCCATAGCATATTGAAACCGTCGGGATTATGGATTTGCCATAGCAAAAGCAGTAACGCAATTGCGAACAGCGGGATGCTTATCATGAGCCTGCGCGGCAGCGAATGCTGCTCCAGCTTGAGTTGCTCGGCAATGATGAGGCGGGCACTGCGCAAAGCGGTGTCGCCACTTGTGATGGGGGCGGCCACTACGCCCAGGATAGCCAGCAGCCCGCCCAGTAATCCCAGCCACCCGCTGCACACGATTTTCACCACTTGCGGCGCGCTGAAATACTGTATCAGTGTTTTGCCTTGCGGCGTGGTCACCTGTGCCAGGAAAGCTTCCACTTCCTGCTCGGGAAGCAGGTGCCGCCATCCGTTGTCATAAAAGAAATAGGATGCCACGGCCGCCCAAATCAGGGCCACCAAGCCCTCGGTAATCATGGCGCCGTAGAACACCGGCCGTCCGTGGCGCTCGCTGGTCATGCAGCGGGCCATGAGCGGGCTTTGTGTGGCGTGGAATCCACTGATGGCGCCGCATGCGATGGTGATAAACATGCATGAGAACAGAGGATTTTTTTGCAAGAAAGCCACAATGCCCAGTGCGTCGTGCCCCTCGACGACAAGAGAATTACGCCACACGTCCATGTCGTGCCCCATGTGCCACAGTTCGGGGAGAGACGGCCATTTGAAAAGGATGATCACAAGCAAGGCCAGAGCCATGAACAGCAAAGCTGAGGCAAACAACGGATAAATTTTACCGATCACCTTGTCAATTGGCAGCAATGTAGCGATGATGTAGTAGGCAAAGATAACGATAATCCACATCATCGTGGAGCCGGTTATGCTACTCAGAATCAGGGCCGGGGTGAAAACGAACACTGAGCCCACCATTACCATCAGAAATATCACAAATACCACCATCACACGCTGTGTGGGCTTGCCCAGATAGTTCCCGATAATGGAAGGTGCCCCCTCGCCTTTGTGGCGCAGTGAGAGCATCCCACTTAGGTAGTCGTGGACGGCACCGGCGAAGATGCATCCCAGCACAATCCACAAGTAAGCCGCGGGCCCGAACCAGATGCCCATGATGGCACCAAAGATGGGCCCTGTGCCGGCGATGTTGAGGAATTGTATCATAAACACCCTCCACGTGGGCAGTGGCACAAAGTCCACGCCGTCGGCTTGGGCCAAAGCCGGGGTGGGGCGGTCGTCGGGACCGAAAAGCCGGTCGATGAACCTCCCGTAGGTAAAATAACCCACTATCAGAACCACAATACTGATGACAAAGGAAACCATGAATAGTGAATGTGTTAAGGTATTAGAGCGTAAGGGGTTAAAGTTCGGGTATTCTGTCGAATTTGTAGCCTTGCGACTGCAGCCATTCGATGGCGCGCGGCAACGCGTATTTCATGTTGCGCTCGGCCTTGAGCGAGTCGTGAAACACGATGATGGAGCCGTTGCGGGCATAGCGGCGCACATTGGCCAGCACCCGCTCGCCGGTGAGCTTGCGGCTGTAGTCGCGTGTCACCAGGTCGTACATCACAATGGCGAAGCGCGACCTCAACACCTTGCTTTGCCCCCAGCGCAGCAGGCCGTGAGGCGGGCGGAACAAGGTGCTCCCTATCAGTTCGTGGGCCTTGAACACATTGTGAAGATAGGCCCGTGTGGTAACCTTCGACCCCTGCAGGTGATTCATGGTGTGGTTGCCCACGGTGTGCCCTCGCCGCTTGATTTCCTGAAACAACTCGGGATTGCGCGCCACATTGTCGCCCACGCAGAAGAACGTGGCCTTCACGCCGTAGTGGTCGAGCGTGTCGAGCACCCAGGGCGTGACTTCGGGAATGGGGCCGTCGTCAAAGGTCAGGTAGACCGTGTGCTCGCGCTTGTGAATGCGCCACACGGTCTCCGGAAACAGCATGCGATAGAGCAGGGGCGGACGTTCTACAAGCATCTCACTGCTGGCTGTCGGGTTCTACTGTGACTT
Organism: Muribaculaceae bacterium; assembly: GCA_017483645.1. Taxonomy (GTDB): domain Bacteria; phylum Bacteroidota; class Bacteroidia; order Bacteroidales; family Muribaculaceae; genus Sodaliphilus. The sequence continues at coordinate 8,666 of JAFUWD010000053.1, forward strand.
CGTCACCGGCTTGTGCCTCGGGCTTCGATGCCTTCATGAAGGAGTAGACGCGGTCCAGATTCACACCCTGCTGCTGGATTTGGTTCATGAGCGTTTCCAAGCCGCCCTCGTCGAGTGAGGCATAGTCTTGAATGAGCATCGGCAGGTAGCGCTGGTCGATGAAGCGGTCCACCATGGTGAGGCGGTCGTACTGGCCGGGTGTGAGCGACTGGTAGTAGCGCACATATCCGGCGTAACGCATGACCTCGGCCTTGAGGATGTCGATGGCTTTCCGGGTGGCTTCCTTGTTGCCGGTTTGCTGTCCGATGAAGGCGTAGGTGTCGGCCACCTGCTGCCCCATCTGCACGGCAAACGGTGCTGCGCCGAGCGGCAGTTTCTCCATCATGGTGTTGAGCACCTTGACGGCCTTGTCGAAGCGGTCGGCGGCATAGGACTGGGGCGCTTGGCCCATGAACGACGCCTGGCCGTTTTTGCCGGCTTCCTTGGCTGCCATGCCCTCGTAGGTGAGGTCCATGGCCAGTGTGGTCATGGCGCTGCGCAGCGTGGTGACCATGCGGCGCACCGTCTCGTCGAGGTAGAGCGATCCGGGCTTGGCCACATCGATGCCTCCCCAGCGAAATTTGTTCATCACGTTATCGTACATCTTGTCGGTGGCCGACATGATGTCGCCCGATTCCGACATGCCCTTGAGCGGCGTCACCTGATAAGCCATGCCGGTGTTGCGCAGATAGGGCGAGAGACCCAGATAATAGCTTGTGGGCACAGTCATGGCAAAGTAGCACGGCCGCTTCCATCCCTGTTCGATGCTCGAGGCGATGATGTCGAGCGACATAATCTGGCTCGATGTCATGCCGCTGCCCAGCCGGTCGAGCGACAGCCCGATGTACTCTTCGACCATGTCGCGCTGGTTTTCGGTCACCACGCCGGCCTTGATGGCCTGGTCGGCATCAATGGGGATGAAAGTGCGCGGATACTTGATTTCGCTCATGCCGTAGGGGTTGTTCTTGTAGTTGGGGCCATAGAGGTGCTCCAGCGACTTGAGAACTGGCACTGGCATGGTGTCGGGGTCGATAAAGTAGTTGAACTGGCGGTTGTCGTAGGCAAAGGTCATCTTGTCGGCCTTCATGGGCAGGGGCTCCGATTCGTAGGCCGGTCGCTGCATCTGGGCAATGTACCAGTCGGTGGCCAGGTAGCTCAGGTTCACCACGCGCACGTCGGTGCGGAAGTTTTCCACCTCCTGGCAGTACCAGAGCGGGAAGGTGTCGTTGTCACCGTTGGTGAAAATCACGGCATTTGGCTCAAGGCTTGCCAGATAGTTCATGCCGAAGTCACGCGCTGCATAGCGTCCGCTGCGGTCGTGGTCGTCCCACGTTTGGCTCACCATTTGCAGTGGCACGCCCAGTCCGACGAGGGCAGCCAGGCCGGCCACGGCCAGCCCCTTGGTGGTGTTGCCCAGTTCTTCGCGCTGGCCACTCTTCTTGTCTTTCTTGGCCATGAGCCACAAGATGGTGCGCCACAATCCGGCCACTCCGAATCCAATTCAGATGGCGTAGGCATAGAAGGAGCCCGCGTAAGCATAGTCGCGCTCGCGCGGCTGGCTGGGCGTTTGGTTCAGGTACATCACGATGGCAATGCCGGTCATGAAGAACAAGAAGAACACCACCCAGAACTGCTCGATGCCGCGCTTGCCCCGGTAGGCCTGCCACAGCAGTCCCACGACACCCAGCAAGAGCGGGAGCAGATAGAACACATTGTGGCCCTTGTTCCCGCTGCCCAGGTCGTCGGGGAGCAGGCTCTGGTCGCCCAGGCGAGGATTGTCGATGAACGGGATTCCCGACACCCAGTTGCCCTGTGTCACCTCGCCCATGCCCTGAATGTCGTTCTGGCGGCCGGCAAAGTTCCACATGAAGTAGCGCCAGTACATGTAGTTGAGCTGATATTCGATGAAGAAACGCAGGTTCTCCATCACTGTGGGCTTCATTTTCGGTTCTTTGCTGACGGGGTTGCCGTCGGCGTCGACGTGTGTGGTGGCTTGCACCTCGGTGCCCTCCATGTTGAGCCATTCCTGGTATTCGCGGGCGTGTGCCTCACTGTGGATGCGCGGGAACACCATGTTTTGTTCGGGGGCGTAGGTGTAGTTGGTCTTATAACCAAGTTTCACATATTCGTCTTTGTCATCTGCATTCTCTTTCACCTTCTGAGCATAGATGGCGTGTCCCTCACTGTAGTCGGGCTTCATGGTGCCGTTGCCGGCATCCTTGTAGACCACCTCGCTGAAGACGGTTCGGCCGTAGAGCAGTGGCGTCTCGCCGTACTGCTCGCGGCTCAGATACTTGGCCAGCGCGAAGGTGTTGCTGGGCGAGTTCTCATCGAGCGGGGTCAAGGCGTTACTGCGTATCAAAATCAGTGCGTAACTGGCGAAACCGATGAAGATGACCAGGATGGACAGTGAGATGTTGGCGAAAATGCGTGTCGGAATCTGTGGGCAGAATTTAAACAGGTACACTGCCAGTGCTATCAGCAACAGCACGGGGATGAACATATTCTCGCCGATGAACAGGGCGCCACTGAGCAGGATGCCCATAAGGAACGACAACTTGATGCGGTTTTGGCTTTGGCCGGTGTAGAGTTCATAGATGTTCCATGCCAATACAGCCACCAGCAGGATGGCGTAGATGAGCGCGCCGCTGTTGTAACTCATGCCCAGGGTGTTGACACAGAACAGGTCGAAGTATTGACCCCATTCCACGAAACCGGGTTCCAGACCATAAAGGATAAACACAATGATGCCGAATGACACGAGCAGAGTGATGAGTGACCCCTTGGCAGAGGTGTTTTTAAACTTCCGGTAGTAGAACACCAGGGCAATGGCGGGGATACACAGCAAATTGAGCAGGTGCACGCCCAGCGACACTCCGAACACATAGGCAATCAAGATGAGCCATCGGTCGCTGCCGGGTTCGTCGGCCTGGTCTTCCCATTTCAGGATGAGCCAGAACACAAGTGCCGTGCAGAACGACGAGAAAGCATACACCTCGGCCTCGACTGCTGAGAACCAGAAGGTGTCGCTCCAGGTGTAGGCCAGCGCTCCGGCGAGGCCGCTCCCCATGATGACGAGATATTGTGCCAGTCCCATCTTGTCTTCTTCACCGTCGTGCACGAGCAGTTTTTTGACCATGTGGGTAATGGTCCAAAACAGCAGCAAGATGGTGAGTGCGCTGAAAATGGCGCTCATGGCGTTGACACACACCGCCACCTTGGTGATATCGCCACCGGCAAAGTTGGCCGCAAAACGGGCGGCAAGAATGAAGATGGGGTTGCCGGGCGGGTGTCCGATTTCGCTTTTAAAACCTTGTGCCACAAATTCCGGGCAGTCCCAAAAACTGGCCGTGGGCTCGAGTGTGAGCAGATAGGTGACAGCAGCCACCACAAACACTATCCAGCCCAATGTGTTGTTGATGAGTTTGTACTTCTTCATCTCAGTTGTACTATTTTTTATGTTTTTGTTCAAAATGTTGAGGTTGTGAACCAATCTACAAAAGTAGTGAAAACTTTCAACCCCGTCCCAATCAAAGGAAATATATTAGCATTATTTATTACTTGCCCTTGAGGTTGAGCAGCCGCTTCCACTCGTTGGGTTTGGTCATCACTTTCACTATGGCGTCGATGCACTCGTCGGCCTTGAGAGAGTACTCTATCTGACCTCGTTGATAGTAATAGCGGTCCAAAATCTCTTGTGCCAGCAGCCGTGAGATGTCGGCGCGGTGGATGTCCAAATCATGATTCAGGTCATGCTTGAGCAAGGTTTCCAGATGGTTGAAAGCGGCTGTGGTCGAGTCGTTGATGTATCCCTCGGTCTTGGCCACCTTGCGCAGTTGCTCCAGCCCTACTTCGCACACTTTGTCGTACTGGAACTTCTCCGGGTCGATGAAATGCTTGAACTCATTGAAGATGGTGTCGGTGATTTCAAAATCGGCCGGTGAAGGAACCGTTGGATGCTCGCTGGCATAGTGCGTGGCGAAGTCAAACGCCCAGTGGTCGCGCACAATGTTATAGACCAATCGTGTGGCTTCGGGGGCCTCCACTTTCACGTCGGGTGTGATGCCTCCACCGTCGCGAACCTCACGGCCGTGGGCAGTGTGAAATACTGTGCACAGGCTGTCGGGGCGACGTTGGAATGTACCGTCGACATTTCGTTGGGAATAGTCGATTTCCTGGATGAGACGGCCGCTGGGGATGTAGTACTTGGCGATGGTGACCTTGAGCATGCCGTCGAAGGGTAGCGGACGGGTGGTCTGCACCAATCCTTTGCCATAGGAGCGGGCACCCACTATCACAGCGCGGTCAAGGTCCTGCAAAGCGCCGGCGGTGATTTCCGAGGAACTGGCGCTGCCGCCGTCGATAATCACGAAAAGTGGAATCTTGGTGTCGATGGGTTCGTTGGTGGTCTTGTAGATTTTCTCACTCTGTTTGTCACGGCCTCGGGTCACCAGCACTTGTGTGCCCTTGGGGACAAAGTGTCCCACAATCTGCACGGCCGATTCCATCAAGCCGCCGCCATTGTTTCGCAAGTCGAGAACGATACTTTTCACCGCAGGGTTTTTCTTGAACTCGATGAGCGCGTCCTTCACCTGTCCTGCCGAGTGCTCATTGAAGGTGGTGAGAACTATGTAGCCGATGTTGCCGCGAATGACGCCGCTGAATGGCACGGGCGGAACCTTGATAGTTTCGCGCGTCAGGTCGAAGGTTTTCACGCTGTCCTGGTCGTAGGGGCGCACCACTTGTAGCCGCAGTCGCGTGTTGGCTTGTCCGCGCAGCGCTTTGCTCACGCGGTCCTGGCTCCAATCTTCGGTGCGGGCTGTGTCAATCATCACGATGCGGTCGCCGGGGCGCAGGCCAGCCCTTGCTGCAGGGCTGCCCTCATAGGGCGATGAGATGTAGACTCCCTTCTTGTCGCCGGTGCGCTGCATGATGTAGGAGCCAATGCCTCCATATTCTCCCGTGGAGATGGTCATGAAGTCGTCGTGGTCCACGGCGGGGATGTATTCGGTGTAGGGGTCGATGTCGTCGAGCATGGCGTTGATGGCATTGTCAATCGACTTCTGCGGATTGATGGTGTCCACATAGTAAGTGTTGAGCTCTTTGTAGAGCACATTGAATATGTCGAGTTGCCGCGCGATGGCCGCATCGTCATTGACCACTTTGTCGGCCAGCACATTGGCAGTGGCTGCGGCACACACAGTGAGCGCCACGGCCATGTTTCGTATCGTCTTTTTCATCGGTGTGTTCATAAAAATCATGCGAAATTACTACATATCGCCGAATAAATGCCATGTTCACCTATTAAAAAAGACTTAATAAAGGTTTTTTTCTAAGTTTTTTTGAAAAAATATTGCACAATTCAAATATTGCTACTAAATTTGCACCGCAATTCGCCCCTGCAAGCGGGAGAGCGGGTTGTGAGACTGCTTCAATAGCTCAGTTGGTTAGAGCACATGACTGTTAATCATGGGGTCGTTGGTTCAAGTCCATCTTGAAGCGCAAGTCGCGAGGGAGCGACTGAAAATTTCCCTCAATGCTTCAATAGCTCAGTTGGTTAGAGCACATGACTGTTAATCATGGGGTCGTTGGTTCAAGTCCATCTTGA
>JAFUWD010000054.1 GCA_017483645.1 Muribaculaceae bacterium
CGATGAATACCATTTCAGGTACAACAGACGCAACAACAAGGACACAATATTCGATGTGCTTATGCGTAGGATGGTTCGCAGCGAGCCAGTTCGCTTAAAATCAGCAGACTAAATAGTGCGACCTAAACGCCTATACCTATTGTCGAAATTCCTAATGGTTAAAGGGGGTGAATGAGCGAAGCCCCAAGGGCCGGGGCGGCTGTTGGGGCTTCGTCGGTGGTGGCCGGGTGGCGTGCCGTGGTTATTTGCCGGCGGGCTGGTCGGGTGCGGGCTGCGAGCCGTCGTGCTTGCGGACGATGCCTGCGAGGTCCACGCCGACGGCGTTCTTGACGGTGTCGTTGACCTGTGCCAGCACCACGGGCAGGGTACCTGTGATGGTGCCGATGCCGGCTCCGTGCTCGCCGCCGGTGCTGTAGATGTTCACGCCCTGGATGGACGCCACCTGCTGGGCGACGTTCTCGGTGATTTCGGGAAGTTTGTCGACAATCATTTGTGCCACGGCAGCGTCGTTGTACTTCTTGAATGCCTCGGCTTTTTTCTCCATGGCTTGTGCCTCGGCCTCGCCTTTCTTCTGCACGGCGTAGGCTTCGGCCTCACCCTTGGCCTTGATACCCTCGGCCTCCTGCATCATGGCGAACTTCTGTGCCTCGGCTTTGGCGCGGATGGCAAGGGCTTCCTGCTCGGCCTCATAGCGCTGTGCCTCGGCCTCGCGTTTGCGTTTCTCAAGGTCGGCCTCGGCGTTCTTCTGCACCTGGAATTTCTCGGCTTCGGCCTGGATTTGCAGTGAGTAGCGGTCGGCGTCGGCCTGCTTGTTGACCTCGGCGAGCAGCCTGTTCTCACGGATTTTGATTTGCTCGTTGGTGAGGTCTTGCTCCTTGCGTGTGCGTGCAATTTGTGCCTCGACCTCTTTCTCGTTGAGCACCTTCTGCTGCTCCTGCTCCTGGATGCGATAGGCGGCGTCGGCCTGAGCCTGGCGCGTGTCGGCCTCCTGTTTGAGGTCGGCGCGGCGGATAGTGAGTTCGTTTTGCCGCTCGGCGATGGCCGTTTGCGATGCCACCGTGGCATCGTTGGCCAGCTTCTCGTTCTCGGCGCGTGCCTGCGCGATGTCCTTCTCGGCCTGTGCCTTGGTGATGGCGGCGTTTTTTCGGATGGCCCAGGTGTTGTCGGCACCCAGATTCTCGATGAGTCCCAGCTCGTCGGTGATGTTCTGCACGTTGAAGGCCAGGATGGAGATGCCCAGTTTGGCCATGTCGGGGGCGGCCTTGTCCATCACTTGGTTGGAGAATCCGTCGCGGTCCACGTTCAGCTCCTTGAGGCCTTGGCTGCCGATGAGCTCGCGCAGGTTGCCCTGCAGAGTGTCTTGCAGCTGGCCCGAGATGGTCTCGGCGTCCATGTTGAGGAAGTTGCGTGCAGCCAAGCGCACGCCGTCGGGCGTGGGGGTGACGGCCACCTTGGCCACGGCGTCGACGTTGACGTTGATGAAGTCGTTGGTGGGCACGCTGCGCTCGGTGCGGATGTCGACAGTGAGCTGTCCCAGATACACTTTGTCGAGGCGCTCGAAGATGGGGATTTTCACGCCGCCGGCGCCGATGAGGATGCGCGGCTCGCGCTTGATGCCCGAAATCACATAGGCTGTGCTGGGCGGCGCCTTGACATAGCAGGTGAATAGAATGATGAGTAACAACAAGAGGATTAGTCCGGCGATAATGCCAATTTCAGTTGGTCCCATGATGTAAAGGTTTTGTTGTGATGAGTGAAATGTTGTCGTAGTTTAATTAGGCAAGAATCGTGCCAATCTGTGCCGGGGCGCGGGTCAATGGTCGGCGTTGATTTCGTAAACTTTGAGCACGTTGGGCCAGAGTTGCGGCAGGGCCGAGGCGCGCTGTGCTGTGGAGATGACCGGTCCGCCGGTGGGTTCCCTGAGGGTGTAGGGCGCATTCACTTCATATTCTTCGTATTGCTCGGGGGCGTTGACGATAATGAGTTCTTCGGTGTCGTTCAGTGTGTTGCCCTCCCACTTGCTGGCGGTGCAGATGAAGGCGAATGCCGACGCGCTGCCGCCTTGGACCACGGTCTTGGTTGCCGGGTGAAGCATGAAGCCCTGCAGCATGGGCTCGCCCAGCGTTCCCACGCGTGTGAATTGGCCGGCCTGCGCATTCCACAAGAGCAGCGTGCTGTAGGTGCGTGGCTCGCCCGGGCCGATGAAGATGTCGGTTAGTCCATCGAAATTGGCATCGAGGAAGCGCACGTCGGGTTTCTGGCCGTCGTTCGCTACCAGTGGCTCGCCGTCGTTGCCGCTCACCGTCTGCAGCTGTTGCCCGTCACGGAAGATGGTGGCACTGGTGGCGTCATCGTTAACTTCTACCCGCAGGTGCTCATGCGTGGTCGGGCATAGGTTGAGGGTGATGAAGCCCAGGTCGTTGGGTGCGATAGCGGGTGCCGCCATGGGGTCGGCGGCCGGCTGGGCTGCAACAATGCTGTCGGTGGGGGCAATGGAGTCGGTGGTGGTGTCGGAGTTGGTTGCCTGCTGGTTGCAAGCCGAGAGTGTGCCGGCCACGGCCAGAGCGCAAACGATGATGAGTGGGTGTTTCATGACAATGTGAGTTTTTGGGTTAATATACAATCACAAAGATAGCGAAATCTTTGTGAAAATGCTATTGCAAGGTTGCAAAAAATAATTGCAAGGTTGCAATTTCGGGAGGTGCTGCGATTTGGCTTGTAATTTTGCGTCGTGAAACAAAAATCCGCACGTTTAACCATTTAAATTTTATAACTATGGAAACAATGAAGAAAACAACGATTCACAATGTGATTATCCTCGACAAGAGTGGCTCGATGAGCAGTATCGCCCGCCAGGCAGTGGACGGCGTGAACGAGACCATCGCTTCCATCAAGAGTATGCAGGAAAAGCATCCCGAGCAGGACAACGACCTGACGCTGGTGGCCTTCTGCGGTTGCGAGCTGCGCGTGATTTACCGCTCACTGCCCATCGGCCAGGTGCAGCCCATGACCGAACGCGATTATCGTCCGTGCTGCATGACTCCGCTCTATGATGCCATAGGGAACACAATTACCGAGGTGCACCGCCACATGCAGACCGAAGAGAACGCCATGGCCAGTGTCACCGTCATCACCGACGGCTATGAGAACGCGTCGAAAGAATTTTCGCATACCGCCATCCGCAGCCTGATTGAGGCTTACAAGAACGAGGGCTGGCTGTTTGCCTACATTGGCGCCGACCATGATGTGGAGTCGGTGGCCTATTCGCTCAACATCGACAACCACCTGCGTTTCCAGAAAACCAGTGAGGGCACCCGCCATATGTTTGGCAGATTCAATGAAAAACGGATGGGTTATCTTGAGGATGTGATGCCGTCGATGTGCGATACCAACATGTCGGCGAGCGAAAAAATAAACATCCTCAAAGAGCGTGGCAGCAAATTTTTTGAAGAATAATTGTGGACGGTTGCCTGGTTTGTAGTAAATTTGCCACTATGAATGCCAGCAAACTGAAATATGGTGTCATCTACACGGCCAGCTCCCTGCTTAGCGGGAGGGTTGGCCGGATGATGTCATGGCTGGGGCAGAGTGAGTGGAGTTCGTTTCCACGATTCGAGTTGGAGAATCTGCCCCTCGTCAATCTTGATGAGAATGAGTCGCGTTTGGTGGCGCGCCGTGTGAACGTGGGCAATGCCGGCCACGATGCCGTGGTGACACTCACGCTCGACGACCCGCAGAACCTGTCGGCTACCGACCTTCATCGTTTCCTGGCCGCCGTCACCGATGTGACCGACCGCTCCGTCGGTGACCTGGTGCTCACCCAGACTCCTCCACCCCCGCCGCCCGTGTTGGTGAATGCCAGCAAGAGTTGTTCATCACGGCATTGGCTCTCGGGTGTTCTCCGGCGGTCAAAAAATGTGGAGGTTGCGGCCGATGCCTGCGAGGAATTCATAGATGCATGTGAGGGTTTTGCGGACTATGAGTGCAATACGGGTGCCCTATGGCACGGCGACGTGGAGATGCCCCCCGCCGTCTACGACGATGAGGAGGCGGTAGCGGCGATGGAGCGTGAGCGCCATCAGGCGCTGCAAGCGCTTCAGGCGGCTGTGCTCAACTATGTGGTCACCTATCACGCCGACCCCACTCAACTCATGCAGACGTTGCTCAAGGGAAAAATTGTGGTGGGGCCGCACCAGCAACTCAGCCCATTGCTTGTGAATGGCGACTTGCGTATCGTGCTGCCACACTACAACGAGGTGGAGGTGGAGATGCCGGCGCTGTGCAGGGCCATCTACATCTTGTTTTTGAGCCACCCCGAGGGTATCGCACTGCGCAACATTGCCGACTATCGGACAGAACTGGAACACATCTATTCGTTGGTGATGCCCGGTCGCGACGACACCCGTGCCCGTCGCACCCTGGACAACCTGTGCGACCCCATGAGCAACACCCTGAACGAATATATCTCAAAAATCAAGCGCTGTATAGCCACCTGTATCATCAATGACGAATTGGCTCGGCACTACTGCATCAGCGGCAAACGCAACGAGCCGTATCGCATCGACCTGGACACGTCGTTGGTGAGCCTGCCGCGCGCAGTGACCGAACGGTAGATTCCACGACTTCCCATTATGATATGCCGACTTTAAGAAAATTTATTTGTTAGTATGTGCCGATTTGTGTAATTTTGCATCAAAATCACACAAAAAAGCATAGAGAATGAATAAATTTGCAACAGTGATAGCACTGTTGGCCACCGCCTTCAGTGCTGTTGCCATCCCGGCGCTGCGTCAATGGAAAATGGTTCAGCAGTCCGATGGCACGTCGCTCGAACTGATGCTCGTCGGTGACGAAAATCTGCATTATTATGTAACCCGCGACGGCTTGCCCGTAGTGCAGACGGCTCCGGCCACCTATTGCTATGCACTGGTGCAGGGTGCCCATTTGGGCAGCACCGGTGTGCTGGCCCATGAGGTGGATGTGCGTGTCCCGGGAGAGGCGGAAACAGCTGCCCGCGCCGAACAAATGCGCCAGGTGCGCGCTCCGCGCGAGGCTCATGCCAAGCGGGTGCAGCGCCGCACCGAGGGGAAGGCCGGCAACTTCACCGGCAGCCACCGTGCCATCGTCATTTTGGCCAAGTTTTCCGACAAGGGTTTCAACGGCGGTGACGAAGCGGCGCAAGCCTTTTATGACAATATGCTCAATCTGGACGGCTTCAGTTTCGCAGGCGCTCCGGGAAGCGTCAACAACTACTTCAAGGATATGAGCCGCGGACAGTTTGACTTGCACTTCGACGTGTACGGCCCCGTGCCTGTGTTGGACAAAGCCACGCATTACGGCGGCACGTCATATTACTTTGGCGGTTTTGATTATGCCGGCGATTTCATCACCGAGGCCATCGAGAAGGCCGATTCCGAGTACGACATCGATTGGACAATCTATGACTGGGACGATGACGGCGAGGTGGAGCAGGTGTTTGTGCTCTATGCCGGCTACGGCCAGGCTACCAGTGGCCCGGTGGGCACGCTGTGGCCCCATGCCTGGACACTCGATGAGGCGTTCTCGAATGCAGCTGGCGGCAAAGGCGGCATCTCCAAAGACAATGTGTATATTAACCAGTATGCCTGTGGCAACGAGCTTAACGGCAATTCAGGCACCACGCCCATGGGTATGGGTGTGTTCTGCCACGAGTTCTCACACTGCATGGGCTTGCCCGATATGTACGACACCAATTATGGCGGCAACTACGGCATGGACGACTGGGACCTGCTGGACCACGGCAGCTACAACGGCCCCGAGGGCATCGGGGAGTGTCCCGCGGGCTGGACAGCCTATGAGCGGGATTTTGCCGGCTGGCTTGATTTTGAGGTGCTGGAGCCGGGGCAAGAGGTGACGAAGATGAACCCGCTCACCCACCCCGACGGCCAGGCCTATGTCATCTATAACGATGCCCATCCCGACGAGTACTATGTGCTGGAGAACCGCCGCCATGAGTCGTGGGACCGATACACACCCGAGGAAGGGTTGCTCATCGTGCATGTAGACTACGACCCGCTCATTTGGGAGAACAATGTGGTGAACACCAACGGCACGTTCAAGCGCAGCGATGGCTACACCGCCAATTTCAGCAACGACCATCCGCGCATGGAGCCTTTCCACAAACTTAAGAGCATCAGTGACGATAGCTACTACGACGCATTCCCCATCATCACCAAGAAAGTGCACCTCGACAGCCTCACCGACAAGTCGAAACCTGCTGCCACACTCTATAATCCCGGCCCCGACGGCACCAAGCTGATGCACAAGCCCATTACGCACATTACCAAAGCTGAAGACGGCACCATCTCTTTTGTGTTTATGGAGGGCTATGAGCCTCAGCATTATGCACAGGGCGATGTGAATGGTGATGGCGAGGTGAGCGTGGCCGATGTTACAGTTTTGGTGGGCATCCTGCAGGAAGCGGAGGATGTTCCCGAAGACTGGATGCAGCGTGCCGATGTGAACGGCGACGGCGAAGTGTCGATTGCCGATGTCACCACCTTGGTGGGCCTGCTGCTCGACACAAATCAGGAACCCGCCGAATAACCTGCTACCAGCCACAAAACAAACAGGCGGCATCCCTTTCGGGCGCCGCCTGTGTTAATAGGGTGATAATAGAATTTTATTTCACTACTTTCACAGCCTTCTTGCTGCCGTCCTTCATGGTGGTCACCATGATGTTCACACCCTTGAAGGGAGCGGCGCTCACCTGGCCGGCCAGGTTCACATACTGCACGCTGGCAATGTTCTCCACGGTCAGGTCGGTCACAGCGGTGGGCAGTTCTTCGGCCTTGGTGACAATCAGTTTCAGACCGGCTGCCGGAGCCTTGGCGGGAGCGCCCGAAGCGGCACTGGCAGAAGCCTCTTTGAGGATGAGGTTGTACTTGCCACCTTTCTCAACAATGAGGTTGACGTAGTCATTGCCCGGGTACAGGCTCAACTCGGCGCCCAGCAGGCCTTCGTCAACTTTGAAGAAGTGCGCATTGTTGGCATCCTCACCACCGTACCACACGGTGCTTCCATCCTCGGCATAGCTGATTACCTTGAAGCCGTTCTCGCCGTCGTTGTTGCCGTCGGGCAGCTCAACGCTTGCGGCGAGGTCGCCGTCCTCGTTAGCCTCGAACTTGATGTTCTCGTTGCCGTTCTGGCCCCAGTTGTTAAAGGCGCCGGTCAGGTAGTAATCCTGCGGTTGGGCTTCCTCCTCATAGATGTAGTCGATAAGAGTTACGGGCAGGCTCATGTTGGTGGCGCTGCTCAGGGTTGTGGTTGCCTTGGGGAAGTCGTCGGACATCACGAAATCGTCGAAAGTGATGCGGTCGTTGCCAAAAGCCATCACGCGCTTGCTGCGCGAGTTGTCGACAAAGAAAGTCACGTCTTCGCCGCTATCGGTGGCTTCGTCGCCCTCGGCCACGATGGTGATGAGCAGGTTCTTGCCTTCGGTCACGCTGATGGGAGAATTGGCCAGGTCGATGACAAGCTCACCCACCTCATAGAAATAGTCCATGAAGTCTTCCTCGTAGTCAAATTGTGCAACGAGGTCGCTCTCATCGAAATCGAAATAGTTGAAATCGCCGTCCTCGTCTTTTGCAAAAGCGCCCTCTTCAATTTCTTGGGCATACACCTTGATGAAGCGGGGATAGGCTTGGAAAGCGCCCATGTTGTAGAATTTGTAACTCAGCTTGGTGATTTTGGGGTTGACTTTGCCGTCGAACATGTCGGCCAGGTCTTCGGCTTTGTAGATCATCTGAGCAGCCGAGTTGTTGAGGTAGAAGTTTACGGGTGCATCGTCCAGCGCGCCGCCGTTATACATGTCGCTGTTGTCATCGATGTCCTCATAGCCGCCCAGGTCAATCTGGGCACTCAGTTGCTGAGCTTGCACGCTCAGTGTCATGGCAGCCGCAGCCACCAGGAAGAGATAAAATTTCTTCATAATACCTGAAAGTTTAAATGATTAGTAATTTGGTTGGTTGTGTGTTGTTATTTAACAATCTTTTTTCCGTTGTGGATGTAGATGCCTGCGGGCAGGTTGTCGGCATTCATGCGGCGGCCCATCAGGTTGTAGTAAGCACCGTCGGTGGTGCGTGCGGCGTTCACCTCGCTGATGCCGGTTTCGGGGGTCACCTGATAGGTGAAGCCGAATTTGGTCACGGGCAGGTCGATGTCGGTGCCGCAGCCAAGCATGGATGTGGCTTTGGGGAAGTCATCGGTCTCATAATAGTCGAGGAACGACACCGTGTTGTTGGTGAACGTCATGGCACGATGGCGGATACCGGCATTATAGAACTGCAGGTCAAAGCTGCTGCTCAGGCAGTTGTCGTTGTCCTGTGCGTCCATCACCACGGTCACAAGCAGTCCCTTGCCGGGAGTGTGGGCAAACGGTGCGGCGCTCAGGTCGAACTCCACCTCGCCGTCGTCGCCGTAGGTTTCATAGAGCGGATATTCGGCTGTAGCGTCGAGTGCGGGACTTTCGGCATCGAAGTCGAAGAATTGTTTCGTGCCGTCAATCACGGCAAATGCCGTTTCGTCGGTCTCTTGCAGATAAAGCTTTACGTCGCGAACGATGTTCTCATAGCCCTCGGCATTCAAGAACCGGTAGGTAATCTTGTCGATTTTCACATCGGTCAGTTCATCCAAGTCGGCCAGGTCTTGAGCCGTATAGATGATTTGTGAGCCGGTGTGTGCCAGGTAGAATGTGGTGGGAGCCGAGTCCCAGTAGGAGCCTTCAACCACGGTGGTGGCGCCCTCGTAGTCACCCACCTCCAGGGTGGCGCTCTCGTAGGTTTGTGCCTGTGTGGCAGTCATGGCTGCCAGCGCGGCAATCAGTAGATAGAATTTCTTCATAAGCAGTGTGTTTTAGGTGAATAATAATCGTTCTATTGGTGGTGTGTAACTGTGTTTCAGCGCACCACTTTCTTTCCGTTGTGGATGTAGATGCCGTTGGTGGGGTTGAGCACGCGGCGGCCGGTGAGGTCGTACCAGTTGTCGTCGGCAGCCCGTTGTGTGTCGGCCTTGATGGATGTGATGGCAGTGGCATCGTCAATCACCTCGCTGGTGCGGTTGCGCAAGTCCACGAGCACGCGGTTGCTGTAGGGCGACACCACCAGCGTGTGGCCTTCGTAGCGGGCGGCATACACGTCGTAGTAGACTTCGGTGTGTCCATTGAGGTAGGCGTTGTTGAGCGTGAATCGTTTCGAAGTCACGGCTTCGCCCCAGTCGTTCTCGGCCATAACAGCCTCGTCGGCGTCAATGTTGGTATAGACTTCATCGCCCTCTTTCAGATCCTGTGTCACCTGCACGCGGTCGAAATAGTCGGCCACGCCCAGTTGGGCGGTGTTGTTGATCATCGACATGAACAAGTCGCGTGAGCCGTTTTCCAATTCAATCGTCTTGGTGCTCAAGCCAGTTGCTTGGTTGTTGTCGAGCTCCACATTGTAGGCCACATTCACGGCGTCGCCGGTTCCGTGGCTGGTGACGCGTATTTCGTCGTTACGGCTGGCATAGGTGGTGATGTGCACCTTGTACTTGCCGTCGTTGTTCACCAGATAGAGGTAGGGCGTGTAGAGCATGCCAGCCACCAGGCTGGGTGCGAAAGTGGGGTAGAGATATGCTTCCCATCCATAGGAAAGCGCGTAGCCCATTTGGCTCAAGTTCACGCCGCTCTCGTCGCCTCCCGCCGGCTCAACAAGCGAGCCGAAGTCGATGCCGTCGAAGTCCTCGTCGGCCAGTGTGAACTCACCGTCCTGCTCCATCACATCCTTGATGTAGACAAACACGCAGTAGGCCTCGGCGCCATCCACGGGCTGCCAGTTGGCCGTGAAGCCTGTCGATGTGATATTGGTGGCGGGATTCACTCCCGGTGCTGTCAGAGTGGCGCTGGGAGCTTTTTTCATCTCGATTGCTCGCTGTGCGGTGGCCGTTGATGCGGTCATCAGCATCAAACAGGCAAAAATGGTGTAGAAATGTTTCATTTCGTAGTTGTTTTTATTGAAAATCTTATATAATATTTGTTTTGATTGTGCAAAAATAACATTTTTCGTGCATAATTAAAACAATTTTCTCGGTTTTATTTTTCCAAACCTAAAAAATAGAGAAAATAATCACCTTGTTACTCCATATTTTGCCCGAAAAACATTACCTTTGCATGAATATAACCCAATAGACCAAACTCATAAAAACACCATACCTATGGCAACCAATGAGGAAATCACCAACACAGAGAAAATGCCGCCACTATACATTGTGACCGGCGCCACCGATAACATGGGAAGCGTGATTACGCGAAAACTGGCGGCTCAGGGCAAGGCTGTGCTGCTGGCATGTCGCGACGAGGCCAAGGCGCAGAACTATGCGGCCCGACTGCGTAACGAAACCCGTAATCCCGACATCAGTGTGCTTCAACTCGACTTGAGCTCGTTTGAGCAAGTGCAGGATTTTGTGGAGCGCCTGAAGGCTCTGAATCGTCCGGTGGCCGCTCTGGTGAATAACGCGGGCACCCTGCCACGGCACAGCAAGATATCGCCCAATGGCTACGAGCACACGGTGCAAGTGAACTTTCTGAGTACGGCGTTATTGTCGTTGTCGGTCTATCCACTGATAGTGGACGGCGGCACCATCGTGCTGTCGACCAGCGTGTCGCGACGGTTTGTTTCGTTGCCCTACGAGTTCCCGGCAGTGTCACATTTCACCCAAATCGGTGCTTACGCGCAGAGCAAGTTGGCGCTGACGCTTTTCTCCATTTACATGAGCACCGTGATGAAAACGCGGCGGCTGCGGGTGAATTGCGTGAACCCCGGTGTGATCAACACCAGCGTGATGGCGCTTCACCGCTGGCTGGACCGTGCCGCCGACTACATTGTGAATCCGCTTCCCGACCCCGACAGCGGCGTGGTACCCACTATGCGTGCCTTGGAAAGCAACGACACCGGCTTCATCTTCATGGGCAGCGACCGCCAAATCAAGACATCGACGATGCTCAAGAATCGCGATGTGTTCATCAAGCTGTGCAACGACACGATGCGCATCATCAAAAAATATCTGTGACGCAGCTCACCCATACCTCCACCTTGCCACCGCACAGCACGGTGGCCACAATAGGAATGTTCGATGGTGTTCATCGCGGACACCAACTCATCGTTTCCACATTGTGTGCCAGGGCACAGGCGCTGGGCAGGGCTTCGCTGGTGGTGACCTTCGACAAGCATCCTCAACATGTGCTTCGGCCCGGCGCCGACCCCACACTGCTCATTATGTCGCTTCAGGAACGCCTGCGGCTGTTGGGAGAACTGGGGGTGGACTATGTGTTGCTGCTTCCGTTCACCACCGAGTTGGCGCGGCTCACCGCCGGCCAGTTTATGGCCATGTTGCAACAGCGCTGGGGGGTGGATGCCCTGGTGATGGGTTACAACCATCGCTTCGGCAGCGACCGCATGAGCAGCATCGACGATTATCGCCGCACGGCATCGGCACTTTCCATGCAAGTGGTGCAAGCATCGGAATACGATGGGGCGCATGTCAGTTCAAGTATCATTCGCAACCTTGTCGGCGAGGGTCGGGTGGCCGAGGCCGCTACCCTACTGGGAAGGCCGTTTGTGCTGGAAGGAACGGTGGTGCATGGCGAGCATATAGGTACTGGATTAGGTTTTCCCACTGCCAATGTGGGGGGGCTTCCTCCATACCAGCTGCTTCCTGCCACCGGAGCCTATGCCGTGCGTGCCGTGACCGAAAAAGGTCGATTTTCCGGCATGGCGGGTGTGGGCCTTCGTCCCACGGTGAGCGACGGCTCCCTCAGGACTATTGAGGTGAATCTGTTTGTCGACAAGCTCATGCTCTACGACCAGCCCATGCGAGTGGAGTTTGTGCAGTGGCTGCGTGCCGAGAAGCGGTTTTCTTCGGTCGTCGGACTGATTCACCAGCTGGCCGCCGACCGTGAACAAGCCTTGAAGATATTACACAACACCAAAGATTTCAACACTATAAATAACACACAATAAAACACTATGGAAGTAATCAACCTTTGTGACCAAAATTCGCTGGTGGGCCAGTTTATGAGCGAGCTGCGCGACCGCACCATGCAGCAAGAGCGCCTGCGCTTCCGCACCAACATCCAGCGGTTGGGCCAAATCATGGCTTACGAAATCTCCAAGCGCCTGAAATATCGTGCTGTGGAAGTGGAAACGCCTCTGGGCGTGAAGCAGACCCATGTGCTCGACGACCGTGTGGTGCTGGCCACCATCTTGCGTGCCGGCCTTCCTTTCCACGAGGGATTTCTGAGTTATTTCGACGGAGCCGACAACGCCTTTGTGAGCGCCTATCGCAAGTATTTCCCGAAGACCGACGATTTTGTGGTTCACATCGAGTACATAGCCAGCCCGCGCATCGACGGCAAGACGCTGGTCATTGTCGACCCGATGCTTGCCACCGGCTCGTCGATGGAGCTTGCTTATCAGGCATTGGTGACCAAGGGACAGCCGCAGCACATTCATGTGGCCAGTGTCATTGCCACCGACCAGGCCATTGAAGTGGTGCGCAAGCGCCTGCCGTCGCACAAGACCACGGTGTGGACCTGCGACATCGACCACGAGCTGAACGAGCACAGTTATATCATCCCCGGTCTGGGCGATGCCGGTGATTTGCTCTACGGCGAGAAGGAATAAAGAAAAATTGAAATCTCGGGAGTGGCGTGAGTGTATAACTGCCGCCCCGTAGGTTACGGAATTTCCTCGAAATCGGCGTCGACCACTTGTTGTTCGGCGTCGGATGTCGAGGTTTTTTCGTAATTGGGTGTTTCGGGCGCCGGCTTTCCCGCCACTTCTTCATAGTCGGCGTAAATGCCGTCATCGTTGCCAAACACTTTTTTCCGGCCGTCCTCAACCGGCTCATCGACTTGGCGGGCTGCATCGAAAGCGTCGCGCACAGTGCGCCGCATGCGGTTCATGGTCATCCATCCCTTGATGATGGGGTAGAGGATGATAAAAAGCAATATCAGCAGAAGCAGTTTCATTGTGGGCGTGGGAAGGGTTAACGCGTGTAGTGTTCCAGAAGTTGGTTGAGATAGGGCGTGGCCAAATCCGACTGGTCAAACAGGTAGTAGGGCACGGTCACGTCCACCTCGCCGCGGGCGTAGGGCGCTATGGTGTAAGGACTATAGACGAAATGGAGGTTGAACTCGTCGATGTAAAAATCCTTGGTCATAGGTACGTTGTTCCCTTCCACATAGAAGCCGTTGTCGTTCAGCTCGGCGATGGAACTTACATTTTCTTGTTCCAGCAAGGCCTTGGTGATGATTGGGGCCAGACGGGTGGTGTCGGCCACTAAATCGGTGATTTTGAGTACGCGCTGCTGCTCCATGTCGTAGTTGATGTAATTGGTCCAATACATGCCGTGAGCCCCTCCCGAATACACTTCTTGATGCAGGGCCATGACAAGGAGTTTGCCGTCGGGGGCTTTCATGGGCGTCAGTTGGGAGTATGCAGTGCAATGGGTCATGAAACCGGCGTTGTCGGGCACTTTGTCAACATCCTTGACCGAAACCACGTCGCTGCTTTCCGCTACCAGCGCATCGTTGCTGTTGAGCATGCCGGCGATGGCCTCGTCGAGGGTGTTGTATTTTTTGGGGTTGTCGCTCATGGGCAGTGCATCGAGCAGCGCCCGGTGCAGCGCAGTGGGCGTTTTTCCCATCAAGGTCACTGGCCAAAACAGTTTGAGGGTGTTCTCCACATAGTAAGGTTGCTCCTCGTCCTTGATGACAAACTTGCGGGCCTTTTTTCGGTCGACATGGCGGAACGTCGACAGGTCGGCACTGTTGTCGGTGGTTTCTGTGCCGGCAGTAACCGCGGTAGTGTCGGAACTTGATTGAGAGGCGTCGGTGGACGGCGAGTTGCAAGCGCCCACCAGCAGGGCGCACAGAACCAGAAGAGAAAATTTGTGAGTCATGATGCGGAGATTATTTTTCGTGTTTTATTATCGACAGCACTACATAAAGCGCGATGGTGGCCGCCAAGCCATAGATCCCCAGCAGGCACACCAACAGGATGGCACCCACAACGAGTGTCAGCTGCGCCCAGTTTTCACGCGGGCTCAGATTGTGCAATTTGAGCGAGAACATACGCAGCGGGCTCACCATGAGCCACGACACCAGCACAATCACAGCGAGTGTGAGCCACGGTGATGTGCCGGGATGGGCTGCCAACCAGGCCGACGCGCCAATCCAGAAGATGGCATTTCCGGGGATGGGCAGGCCTGTGAAGGTGGTGCTCTGGCGGGTGTCAACATTGAACCGCGCCAGACGCAGCGCACCGCACACGGCAATGAGCATCGCTGCCCATGCCACCCACTGCGGCTGCAGCACATTGAAGACAATCATGGCTGGTGCCACACCGAAACTTACCAAGTCGCTGAGCGAGTCAAGTTCCTTGCCGATGCCCGACACCGCATGGAGCAGTCGAGCGGCGAAACCGTCGAAGAAGTCGAACACTGCCGCCGCTGCAATCAGCACAAAGGCCCATTCAAGACCAGTGAGGCCGAGGCACAGCGTTTCACCGACGTGGAAAGCGGCCACTACAGCCAAGCATCCGCTCAGCAGATTGAGCGAAGTGATGAAATTAGGGATGTTGTTGCGAACAAGGTTCATAATGGATTTATTTTGCCAGCCGTGCCACTTGGGTTTCTCCACCCCAGGTTTTATCGCCGAGTTTCACCATAATTTCGGTGTCGAGCGGGAGAAATATGTCGACTCGCGAGCCAAATTTGATAAAACCGATAAAGTCGTTGAGGTTGACGGTTTCGCCTGGTTCCACATAGGTGACGATGCGGCGGGCGATAGCTCCGGCAATTTGCCTGATGAGGATGTCTTGGCCGTTGGCGGTGCGGATGACGATGGTCGACCGTTCATTGTCGGTGCTCGACTTGGGCAGGTTGGCTGCCATGAACCGTCCTGAGTGGTGCTTTACATATTTCACCACTCCGGCCACGGGCACCCAGTTGGCATGCACGTTAAAGACGGTCATGAACACCGACAGCTGGATTGCATTTCGGTG
Source organism: Muribaculaceae bacterium (assembly GCA_017483645.1). GTDB lineage: Bacteria > Bacteroidota > Bacteroidia > Bacteroidales > Muribaculaceae > Sodaliphilus. The sequence goes on from JAFUWD010000054.1 coordinate 15,075, forward strand.
CAGGTATTCGTCCTCGTAAACTTCTTCAAGAGCCACGACGGTGCCGTCGACGCTCGAAGTCACCACCGTACCGTCGGCGTTGTCGCCCTTGAACGACCTGCGTGGCAGCCTGAAGAAATTGAGCACCAGCAGATAAAATATGGCTGAGAGTGCCACAATGGTATAGGCTATCGGTCGATATTCGATGAAGCGAAAGGCCAGGAATCCCACCATCAACAGGATGAGAAGTACGACAAAAAGGATGTTTTGTCCTTCGTGATGAATTTTGACCTTCATTTTATTGAATTCTTTTATTAAATTGCAAATTTACATCAAATTTTTGGATTTCAGCGCCCGCGTGTCTAAAAACTTCGTGCCATGGTCCGTGTGTCCTTGCTCAGAAGCCGATGGCAACCCCCACAATCCAGCTCTTGTTCAGCTCCGGGCCGTAGCCGTCTTTGAGTACTTGCTGCGGGCTGTATCGGAAAAAGGCCCCTATGCTTCTCCATTGCAATCCTGCCAGGATGTCGAAGGTGATTTTGCTCTGGTTCAGGCCGCGTGTGGTTTCGCTGACTTGAGTTTTGCCCGTTTCGAATTTTCGGTCAAACACGGCTTCAAAGTTCCAGTTCATCACCCCACCTCCGTAGAGCCAGACCCATTTTCCTATTCCCTTGGCATAGAGTAGCGGAAATTGCATGGAGTGTATCAGTAATTGTGAGGATTGGTGCTTGTAATCCGACGGATATTTTTCTATCACCAGCTGTTGTGCGTCGTTTTGCACAAATTGATAGTCCTTCTTCAGAGCATGGAATTTGGCTTGATAGCCCACTCCCAGCGACAGGCGGTTGCGGTTGCCGAAGTGATATCCCAGTCCCAGCACGTTGAGGATGCCCGCTTCAAAGGTGGTGCCGGTGGTCCCATGAAAAGCCCCTGTGGCGTTGGTGTGTCCCCATCCGAGATAGAATCCGCTTATGAACAGGTCGAAGTGTGGTTTGCCATCCACTTGCTCACATTTCTTTCTGTTTAAAACAAAGCCATGGCCGTAGCCGTAGATGTGCTCCTTCTCTTTTTCTTGGGTTCTCATCCGCTCTCTTTCGGTGGACTTGACGGTGTACTGATAGGTGCTGTCGGCATGTCCGTCGATGCCGGTGACGTTCACTTGCACCACGTTTCCGTTTTTTATGAGCACCACCTTGTCGGGGTGGTCAATCACTTTGACGGTGTCGGGGAGGGAGGCCATGCCGCACAGTGCAGCGGCCAGGCAAGTGAAAAATGTGACAAGTCGGTTGTAGCTCATTCTTTAAAAGGTGATTCGCTGTTGAGTGTTAGAAAAGGGTCATTTTTTCCGTCCCAACTTGTCAATCTGACGGCGCGCCCAGTCGCGGGCGGCGTTCACGGCCTCGCGCTTGATGCCGGTGGCCAGGCTGTCGAGCAGTTCCTTGGCCGGATCCATGCTCACGCCTGCCACAGAGTCGGGCAGCAGTGCTTTGCTTTGTTCTTCGATGCGTGCCACCTCGTCCTCGTGGGCCTTGGTAAGCGCTTGCTCCACGTCCTCCTTGCCGAAGGTGAACACATGGTTCATCACCCCCAGCGACACCCATTTGGGTTTCTCGCCCACATTGAGCTTGCCTACCGAGCAGACGAAGTAGTTGTCCACTTCCAGATATTGGTCGATGGCAAGGTCGGCGCCTTGGCCGCCCAGCCATTTGATGAATTCGCCCAAAATGGCTCCCATGCCTTGCTGGTCCACCTTCATGTTTACCCAGCCCTTGGTGGAGTCGAGAATGGCCTGCTCATGAGCCTTGCGGTCGGGGCAGGTAAAAACCAGGGTGCATCCCAGCACCACCACGATGAGCAGTGCTATCAGCCCCTTGAGGCAGCCGCCTCCATTCTTGCTCGGAGCCGACCATGCTTGATGATGATTGTTGTTCGTTCCCATTGCGTAATAGTGATATCAGAATGATTGAAGATGTCAGTTCAGCGGTTTGATACTGATAGCGTAGCCGCCGCCAGCTACCGAGTGAAGTTTGAGCACGGTTTTAGAGGTGACCTTTTTCTTGGTGATGACGTAGGCTTGCGGATTGGTGCGGTAGTCGGCGTCTTTGGCGTCGGCATAGATGGTGGCCTCATATTTGCGTCCCGCATCCAGAAAATCGAGCTTGAGCACTGAGTCGAAGTCGCGGGCGCCCGCCACGTTGCCCACAAACCAGTTGTCGCTGCCCTTGGCCTTGCGCGCGATGGTGATATATTGCATGGGGTCGGCTTCGAGATAGACCGAGCGGTCCCAGTCGACGGCCACATCTTTAATGAACTGGAAGGCATCCCTGTGCTTCAGATAGTTTTCGGGCAGGTCGGCGGCCATTTGCAGCGGGCTGTACATGGTCACATACAGGGCCAGCTGGCCACCGATGGTAGAGAGCACATGGTTGTGGTTGTCGGGCACAAACTTGTTGAGATCCATTTCAAAAATGCCCGGCGTGTAGTCCATGGGACCGCCTTGCAAGCGTGTGAACGGCAGGATAGCGGTGTGGCCGGGCTTGGTGCCGGTGAATGCTTGATACTCGGTGCCGCGGGCGCTCTCGTTGCCCACCAGATTGGGCCATGTGCGGCACAGGCCGGTGGGCCTCACTGCCTCATGGGCGTTGACCATGATGTGGTGCTTGGCGGCCTGCTTCACGGCGTAGAGGTAGTGGTTGTTGAGCCATTGGCCGTAGTGGTGCTCACCACGAGGAATGATGTTGCCCACATAGCCACTCTTCACCGCATTGTAGCCATAGCGGTTCATGAGCGTGTAGGCTGCCTCCATGCAGCGCTCATAGTTGCGGACGCTGCTCGATGTCTCGTGATGCATCATCAGGCGGATGCCCTTGCGGTGGGCATAGTCGTTGAGTGCTTGGATGTCGAAGTCGGGGTTGGGTGTCACAAAGTCGAACACCTCGTCCTTGGTGCAGCCAAACCAGTCTTCCCAGCCGATGTTCCAGCCTTCCACCAGCACCTGGTCGAAACCGTTCTCTGCGGCAAAGTCGATGTAGCGGCGCACGTTCTCGTTGTTGGCGCTGTGTTTGCCGTTGGGGCGCAGCTTGCTGTAATCGGTTTCACCCAGCCTGACCGCTGTGGCGTCGCTGTAAGCCCACGTTCCCTTGCCGGTAATCATCTCCCACCATACGCCCATGTACTTCACCGGCTTAATCCATGATGTATCCTCGATTTGGCATGGATCGTTCAGATTCAGGATGAGGCGCGATGCCAGCACCTGGCGTGCATCGTCCACCACCATGATGGTGCGCCACGGCGTGTGGCACGGTGCCTGCATGTAGCCCTTCATGCCCTTGGCGTCGGGAGTGAGCCATGACTCGAACACCATGTTTTTGTCGTCCAGATTCAAACTCATGCACGGATAGTCGACCAGTGCGGCCTCGTGCAGGTTGATGTAGATGCCGTCGTCGGTGCGCAACTGCAGCGCCGTCTGCACACCCGTGTCGCTGAACTGCTCTTGGCTGGCATTGCTGCTGATGGTGCCACGGAACAAGCGGCGAATCTCGCTCAGTCGCGACTGGGTGTACTCATATTCTTGGGTGTCGTAGTCGCCTGCAATCCACCATGCTGTGTGGTCGCCCGTCATGGCGAATTGCGTGTGTTCCTCCTTGATGATGAAGTAAGACAGGCCCGGCTGTTCGGGGAACTCGTAGCGGAAACCCACTCCGTCGTCGTAGACGCGGAACCGCACCACCATGTAGCGGTTCAGCGACGGCTGTTCCAAGCGCACGGCCATCTCGTTATAGTGGTTGCGGATGCTGCTTTCTTCGCCCCACACCGGGTGCCACGTTTCGTCGAAGGTAGAGCGTTTGGTTCCAGCCAGCCGGAATCCGCTGTAGAGCGATGCTTCGTCGGCCTGTGCCTCGGCCACGGCCCCGACGTCGCGGAAATTGAGCCGGGCGTTGTCGGTCTTCAATTCCAGACCCAGCCGGCTTTCCTTTATCACTTGCTTGCCCTTGAACGACACCTCGTAGACGGGTACGCCACCGGCTTTCACGTCGAAGTTTACGGTGACGACACCCCCTGGCGAGGTCACGCTTTCGGCCCCCGTTGCGGCGGGGGTGCACCATGCGGCCAAAGCGGCCAGCAACGAAAATACTCCAAATTTTTTCATGTATTTTGGCATTAGTGTAATAAATTCGTACCTGTTTAAGCGTGCTAAGTTACAAAAAAATGCGCAAACCCTGTGCATGATGCATAAAAAAAGAGCGCACCAGTATTCCGGCACGCCCTCTGCTGGGTGGTACCTCCGGGAATCGAACCAGGGACACGCGGATTTTCAGTCCACTGCTCTACCGCTGAGCTAAGGTACCATTTTTGCGAATTGCGAGTGCAAAGATATGGCAAAGTTTTCATTCCCGCAAATTTTTTTGTGTTTTTTTGTTTTTCACTTCATGTTGTGACGTTTTTTCAGTATCTTAGCAAGCGATTATGGAACGACTCATGCAATATGTGTGGCAGCACCGCCTGTGGCGCAGCGACGACATGGTGACCAACGATGGCCGGCCGGTGCGCGTGCTCGACCCCGGTTTGCTCAATACCGACGCAGGCCCCGACTTCTTCAACGCCAAGGTGGAGATTGACGGCCGCCTGTGGGTAGGCAATGTGGAGATGCATGTGCGGGCCAGCGACTGGCGGCGGCATGGCCACGACCACGACCGTGCCTACGACAGCGTGATTCTGCATGTGGTGGACAAGGACGATGCGCCCGTCGTGCGTTCCAACGGCGAGCGCATTCCGCAACTGGTGCTGCAGGTCTCGCCACGTTTCGGCGAGTGCTACGACCGTCTGGTGAACGCCCGTACTGAGATTCCCTGTGCCCCGCGCATGGCCGAGGTGCCACATCTGGTGGTCACCGAGTGGATGGAAGCACTGGCATTTGAGCGGCTCCACGGCAAGACCGACCGTGTGCGCTCGCTGCTCGATATGTATCATGGCAGTTGGGAGGACGTGTGCTATGTGACATTGGCACGCACATTGGGCTTCGGAGTGAATAACGATGCTTTTGAGCGACTGGCGCGGCGCACGCCGCTGCGATTGCTGCACAAACATTCCGATTCACTGTTGCAGCTTGAAGCCCTGCTGCTGGGGCAGGCGGGATTTCTCCACTCGCCGCGTGTGGGCACCGATGCCTATGTGCAGCAGCTGCGACGGGAATATGCTTTTTTAGCAAATAAATTCTCGCTCGCGCCCATGGAGAGCGAGGTGTGGAAAACCTTCAGAATGCGGCCGCAAAATTTCCCGTTCCGCCGTGTGGCGCTGCTGGCGCAGTTTGTGCTGGGTGGGTTCAACATGATGAATGCTATCATCGAGGCCTCGGCCGACGAGAAAGCGCTGCGTGAGTTGTTTGCTGTGGAACTTAGCGGTTACTGGGCCTCGCGCTACACCTTTGGCCCCGAAAGTGCCACCTCGGCGCGCGCTTTGGGTGACCGCAGCATTGATGTGCTGCTTATCAACACTGTAGCGCCGTTGCTTTACTGCCGTGGCGAACTCACCGACGATTTTGCCCTGTGCGAACGCGCCATCGGTCTGCTTGAACAGTTGCGACCCGAGCAGAACAGCATCGTGGCCCTCTTTGCCGCCGCCGGCCTAAAAAGTGACGATGCCCTCACCACGCAGGCACTCATCCAGCTCAAGCGCAATTACTGCGAGCCTCGAAAGTGCATCTATTGCAAAATCGGGCATCGCCTGCTCTCTACCGACGCTCATCGCCAGTAACCGTTATCATCGGAAACAGATGGCGACCCGCTATGGCTTGAGGTAGTCGTCGAAGTAGCGGGTGATGCGCTCGTGCAGGTGCACGCTCTGGTGCCCCCTCATGTTGTGTCCCTGACCGGGGTAGACGTAGAAGTCGGGTTGCGTGCCGGCTGCGATGCAGGCTTTCAAGAAACTATAGGCGTGCTGGGGTACAACGGTGGGGTCGTTCAGGCCGATGATGATTTGCAAGCGGCCTTTCAAGTCTTTGGCCTTGCCGAGCAAGCTGGTTTGGGCATATCCGTCGGGATTGGTGAGCGGGGTGTCCATGTAACGCTCGCCGTACATCACCTCATACCACCGCCAGTCAATCACCGGTCCACCGGCCACGCCCACCTTAAAGATGTCTGGGTGGTTGGTCATCAGGCTGATGGTCATGAAGCCGCCATAGCTCCATCCGTGCACTCCCATGCGTATGGTGTCCACATAGGCCAATGAGCGCAGGAAGTCGACGCCTCGCATTTGGTCGGCCATCTCTTGCTGGCCCAGATGGCGGAAGGTGACTTGCTCGAAGTCGCGGCCACGGTTCTCGCTGCCGCGGTTGTCGAGGATGAACAGCAAGTAGCCACGCTGTGCCATGTAGGTTTCCCACGAGCGACTGCGGTAGTGCCAGGCGGCGTCCACGTTGTGAGCGTGCGGGCCTCCGTACACATAGACTACAGTGGGATATTTTTTTCCAGGGTCGAAGTCCACCGGCATCACCATGCGGTAGTAGAGCGTGGTGCTGTCGTCGGCTGCGGTGAGTGTGCCGCAACGGTACTGAGGCACGGTGTAACCCTGCCAGGGGTCGGGTGCGGTGAAATAGCGGCTTGACTGTGCGGTGCGGGTGTCGACCACGGTGATGTTTCGCGGCACGTCGGGTTCCTGATAATTGTCTACCATCCAGTGACCACTGGGGCTGGGAGAGCCGTTATGCCAGCCACGGCCTCCCTCGTCTATACGGGTGATGGCTGCGGTGGCCACGTCCACGCGGTAAAGGTTGCGCTGGATGGGGGTGTCGGCGTTAGCTGCGATGAGCAGGGCTTGGTTCTCGGTGTCGAATCCCAGCAAATCCATCACCACCCAAGGTCCTTGGGTGAGCTGTCGCACGAGGTGCCCTGTTGTGTCATATAAATATAGGTGGTTGTAGCCATCGCGCTCACTCCACATGACAAAACGGCTGTCGTCCCAGGGCAGAAAGGTGATGGGGTGCTGCGGCTCCACATATTTTTCGTTTCGCTCGTGATAGATTTCGGCCAACTGCCTTCCTGTTGTGGCGTCGTAGCTCATCAGGCGGCAGTCGTTCTGGTCGCGGTTGAGTTCAAAAACGTAGATGGTACGTCCATCGGGCGCCCAGGCCACATTGGTGAAATAGCGGTCGGTAGGGTCGCCGGCTTGCAAGTAGAGCGTGTCGGCAGTGGCCACATCGAGCACCCCGATGGTGACGCGGTGCGACGTTTGGCCCGCCATGGGGTATTTCTCGGGCGCAGGGGTGGCCATGATGGTGGTGGAATCATCCAGTTCGGGCACATTGACCAGCGGATAGTCGGCCACCATGCTTTGGTCCATGCGGTAGAATGCCAGGCGGGTGCCCTGCGGATTCCAGAACAGGCCTCCGTCGATGCCCCATTCGTTGCGGTGAACGCTTTGGCCGTACACGATGTCGCGGCTGCCATCGGTGGTCACCTGCCGGGTGTTGCCGGTGTTGTCGGTCACATACAGGTTGTGCTCTTTTACCCACGCTTCGGCCCGGCTTTCCTTGTTCCAAGCGCTGGCTTGGGTGGATTGCTGCAATGGTTGGCTCCATGGCACGCGGTGCTTTTTGAAATTGAGCAGCAATCGGCTGTGGTCGGTGGAGAGCAGCGCCAGGGGTTGGTCGGGATAGGGGAATGTGGCTTCCTTGAGCGAGGTCAACTCAGTAGAGTCTTCGGGCTGCACACCGGACCATTTGTTAGCTTGTCCGCGTGTGAACAGCACGCGCTCTTTCCCGCTCGCGGGGTTCACCGTCCAGCAGGTGTCGTCGGTGAGCCTCACCAGCTGGTCGCCCCACCAGGTGAGTGTGCGGTTTTGCAGTATCATGTTTTGATAGTTGTTGCCGCCGAAGTTCAAATCTTCGAGGGTGAACTGTTTTTGAGCTGTTACCCAGAGTGATGCCAGCAGGAACAGGGCAGTGAAGGCCGGTCGATGGATGATTGACATATCGTGTGGAATCTACGGTTGATACAGAAAACAAAAACGGGGCTGCCGCCGTCACCAGCTGAGCAGCCACCCGAAAATAAAGTATACGGTGAACAAGGCCAGCGTGAACACGGCGCTGCGCCAAGCGCAGCCCCATGCCGAGTGTGGCTGCCAACCAGCACTTTTTCCGGTCTTTTTCTTTTTTTTCTTGACCGGCTTTTTTGCGGCCTGTTTTTGTTCGGCCGCTTTATGCTGATTGGCAGCCCAGGGGTCGTTGTTACCTTGAGCGCGATTGAGCATGGTCTTGATGTCACTCATAGTGTATGGCTGCCGGTTTGGTGACCTGCCATTGTCCCTTCTCGTAGGCGGCTTCGCCATCGTGGTCGGTGACAATGCGTGTGAATCCCGCCGATAGCTGGATGTTCTGGCCTGTGCAGGCTCGTGTGAGGTTCTCGGTGGGCATCATCAGCGCAAAGCGGTGCACATCGCGGTTATCCATCACGCAGAATGTGCCGCGGCGTCCGTCGCGGCTGGTGAGGACAAAAATGGAATTGCCTGGCTCAAAGGCGTTGCTCGCCCGCAGGAACCGACCATTTTCATCGGTGCGCGACAGATAGAAAGTGGTGGGCGAGGTTGCCTGGGTCTGTGTTTGCTCGTGGTGCTGTGCCGGTGCGCTGACGGTGATGGGTGCCACAGCCTCGGCTTGGTGAGCGGGGTGGCTTTCGGCTTTTACCGCTTTGAGCCTTGTAGCCGTTTCTCGTGCCAATTTTTCCAAATTTCGTGTGGTGACGTCGGCATGGTCGGCAACGGTTTGTTTGAGTGCTTTTATCTCGCGCCTGTTGAGTAGGGTCATCACCACGGCTGTGCCGGCCAGCGCCAGCAGGGCAATGTTGATGAGCCATTGCCATCCCGCGGCGCGCCGTGGGTTATCTTCGGGCAGGGGCTGCGTTGAGAGTGTGGCGCTGTCGGTGAGGGTGATGGCCTCTGCCGCCGGCAGTTCGGCCACCGTGGTGGCAGAGGTGTCGGAAGCAAGGTTTTGCTCCATCTTCAAGTCAGCGCTGTCGACCATCTGGTTCTGAGCGGTTGCTTGGCCGACTGCTAAAGCCAAAGCGGCGCAAAAGATGAGAAAATATCGGTTCATGATGTTCTTGTTATCCGTTGTAATGTGAAATCACGTCGTTCGACAGGTTTTTGAGCAAATTGTGTCGGATAGTGCCGATGATGGGGTAGAAGAACGGCACATCCTCAATCACATCGTTGCCCTCATAGCGTCCTTGCAAGAAGCTGACGATGCCCGCGCTCAGGAAGTTGGCAATGCCTTCGTTGACCACATCGCTGAAGATGCGGAACACGTTGTTGTCGATGCCGAACTCGTCGCGCATCACCTTGTCGCACAGGTTCATGAAGAAGTCGTTGAACTCCCTCACTTGCTGCACGATGCGTTGGCGTGTCTCGATTTGGTTCACCGAGTCGAAGGTGAGACTCTCGTTACCAATCATCGAATGGCAGTACTTGATGGCATTGATGTTGCGTGCCGTGTAAGCCGCCGTTTCAGTTTTTCCTTCCAGTCGCTGATTTTCGAGTTTGATGCCGCCTCGGCAAGTGATTTGCTTGGGGCACTCGTTCTCAATCTTGATCTCAAAGCGCTCGGTGTAGGTCTTGCCAAAAACTCGCTCCACAATAGCCTGGGTGAACTCGTTGATTTGCTCGCGGCTGCCCAAGATGTTGAGAATTTTCGAGCCGGTGCCGCTGAAGTAGATTTGCTTGGGCATCTCGAAATTGCGGGCTCGCATGGCGCTGGCTATGTAATAGATGATGGCGGCGTAGAAGTAGAGGAAGATGAGCTTGCGCTGACCATCGTTGCGCAGTAGGGCGTTGTAGCTGTATAGGTTGCGGTCGATGATGCGCAGGTTTCTCAGCTCCTCAACATTCTCAATCGAGAAGAGGAACGCATTGATGTCCTCGCTGCGTTTTTGCTTCATGATGTCGTGCATGATGCTGTTCAGGTAGCCGATGTTGTTGCCCTTGTCATTGCCGATGAGCCGTGCAAAATACTTGGTGTAGTGCTGCAGCAGCGGGTTGTTGTCGGCATCTTTGTCGCCAAAGGCATCACCGAAGATGGCATTGCCCGCAAAGCGGAACGACGAGATGGCCACGGGCACCGAATGGAGGCGGTCGGGGGTGGGTTGATAAATCACGGTGTCGGACGTGCCACCGCCGATGTCGATGGAAACATAGCTGCTTCCGGCCACTTCGGCCCCGCTATAGTAGAAGGCCGGTGCTATCGACTCGGGGTAGGAGTGTAGGTTTTGCAAATCGCCTCCCATATAGGTGTTGAACAGCTCTTCCCAGGCGTCTTTGAGCTGGCGGCGGTCGTTGCCTCCCATGCTCACAGGGAAGAAGTAGATGACCTCGGTGCGCCGCAAGTCGGCATTTTCAAGCAGAGCCTTGGCCTTGATAAGCAGCATGATTTCGCGCAGGAATTCCTTGGCCAGCACCGAGTTGCCCATCCATTTGAGGTTGGTGGTCACATCGTAGCCATAAAAATACTGCCGCTCATAGAGGAAAGGTATGTTCAGGTCGTGGAACAGCTTGGAGCCGACGGCGCTGTTGGCGTTGGCTGCCAGTGCTGAGCGCAGCGGGAAACCATAAACATTGTTGATTTCGCGTGGCAGAAATTCCACACGTTGCACTTGCTCGGCATAGTCGAGCGTGCCGGGCTTGTGCAGCGATGCGATGAGCACCTGCTGCTCGCCGTAGGCAAAGGTGACCGGCTGGCTGGGATGCCCTTTCTCGGCCCACTCCACATGGGTGTTGGTGGTGCCGAAGTCCACTGCGAATATCAGTTCCTTGGCGCTCGGGGCATAGGGCTTCCACAATGGCACAATCATGCCGTTGAAAGTTCCATAGGCATTGCGCACGGTGGCCTGTGCCATGTCGAAACTGCCGTTGATGTCGTAATAAGTGGTGGTGAACCCTGAGCGGCTGCGCACTTTGTGCGACTCGGTGATGCCGTCGGTGTTCATGCCATTGGCGTAAAAACGCAGCTCGCCGCCGCCGTCCTCTATCATGGTGAAGAGTTGCACGGTGTAATCATCGTTGATGCCGGTTCGCACAAAGGGGAAGACAGCCGTCGACAGCGGGGCATCCATCACCCGCCCTGTGCCGCGATGCTCGTCGAAGGTCCAGGTGTGGTCGGCAATGGTGACGTATTTTCGGGTGAACTCGATGAAGCGATTGGTTTTCTTCACGCGCACTCGCAGCGTGACCGAAACGCTGCCATCGGGCCATTCCTCAATCTCAACCACATGCCTGCCGGCAATGGTTCCCGTGAGGTAATCGACCGAGAAATAGTTGAAAAACTCGGGCTTTAGCGGTAGCAGATAGCCGTGCTGTGGCTGCGGGTCGCGGCTGCGCAGGTTGCCGTCGAAGAAGTGGGCATTGTCGATGGCGCAGTTCAAGCGCACGATGGTGTCGTGCAGAAAGTCGTGGGTGGTGAGGAAGGGATACTGCGTGCTGGTGTCGGGCAGGATGCGCTGCGACAGGGGCACGCCGTCGGCCCACACCTGCGTGGCGCTGTCCCATTCCTTGTCCACATAGCGGAAGTGGTCTACCGAGCCGTTGAAGCCTCCCGCCAGCACCAGCGGCAACTCTGTGCCGGCAGGCTGTGGCAGGTCGGGGGCAATCACAAAGTCGCTGGCCGCTGCCGCGGTTCGGATGTCGGTGGCCCGCTTGTGGTAGAGTCGTGCCCCCAAAATGTTCACATCCACACCGCCGCCAAAGGGGTCGTAGCGCTGCTCAAGCTGTTCGAGCACTGCGGCCGCCCGCTCACGGTCCAGCGCTCCCAGATTGGGGATGACTTCGGTGATTCGGCGATATAGTTCGGGCTTGTGCAGGCGGATGTGGTCTACGTTGGCCATCATGTAGGCGTACACGTCGCCCACATGCTCGCGCAGCGAGGGGTAGGCGTTGAAAAGCAGGTAGAGGTAGAACACAAAGTCGTCATCGCGTTGCCACAGGGGGCGCAGTGTGGAGAACAATGCCACACCTTGTTCCACCTTGATGTCATCGATGGCGCTCGCAGCCGGTGCGGCCATCACCAGCGACGACGGCGATGTGCCACCCAGCACGCGGCCGCCCCACAAAATGATGTACCAATCGGTGAGTAAGTCGAAATTATAGATGCGGTCGCTGTGCAGGAACAGGTCGAGCGTTTCGCCATAGAGCCGGTGCTTGGGGTCGGCCTTGAGACGTGCAATCTCCTCGTCGCGGTTCCAGCACACGATGCGCAGCATGTTTTTATGGTTTTCGAAATCGAAGAACAACTGTGCCACATCCAAGGCATTCGACACCAGCCGCTCGTTCATCTTGGCGCCCCGCAGCTGCGGGTTGGCTAGATTGCGGAATGCGTTCTTCACCAAATCTAATTGGGCAAACGGACTGGGAATGGCTGTGCGCGGATTCTCGGCAAGGCCGCCGTCGGGATCCTTGATTTGGGCGATGTCATCGTCGGTGTACGGTTCTACGGGAATCCAATCTTCCTCGCCATTCTTCGTCGTCTTGTTGCTATAGGATAGTATGTTGCTCATAATGTTGGATTGTTCTTTCAGTTGATGTTTTCATAGCGTTCGTCGATGATTTTGGTGGCGGCTTGCCAGAAGAGGTCGAGCAGCTTGTATTCGACAGTGGCGGCGCTGTACTTGGGGTTGTCGCGGCTGATGCGGTTCATCTCGGCCTTGAACACGTTGTTGTCCACGTTTTTGTGGCCGAGCAACCCTTTGCGCGTCCCCACGTCGGCGATGGCGCGGTTCATATCGTTCTCGCCAATGTTGAACAGCCCCACCGAGCGGGTGTTGTCGTACATCTCCACGAGCCAATCGGTGTAGCCGTGCAGGAACTGGTCGGTGAGAGTGCGGTAGAACTGTGAGGCGGTGAAGTCGCTCTTGATTTTGGGTGCGTCCTCGGTGAATCCTTGCCCAATCATGTCGCGGAATCCGGTGCGCAGGTACAGGAACAGCAGGTGGAAGCGCACCATAGGCTTATAGATGAGTTGTCGGGTGCGAGCTCCCAGCGCCAGGAAATTGACGTTGAGCACATCTTTGTCGAGGGCAAACTCGTAGGCCGTGGTGGGCAACGGGTAGCCGTCGGGGTCGCTCAGGCGGCTCAGCGGCATGCCGGCAAACTGCAGCGGTGCCATGGCCCCCACGAGTTCCACGAGGTGGGCGTTGTTGCGCTGCCCGTGCTCGCCCGGGTCGTAGAGGTAGGGATTGGAGCGCACTTGGTCGCCCACATAGAAAATGGTGTTCACATTGCTGTCGTTGGCGCCGGTGAGGGTGCCCTTGTAGTAATAGAGCGCGCTCTGAGTTTTCACAATGAAGTCGCTGGTGGCGATGCGCGTGTCGTCCTTGCTGCCCTCCAGGTTGAAGTAAGGCAGCACGGTGAGTCCGCCGATGGGGGCGCGGCTCAGAGCATCACGGTTCTCAATGCCCTCGAGGTTGGCCGCCTGACGGATGTTCTTCACCATGATGGGGAATCCTGCGGCTCCCGTTCCGCCGAAGATGGAGCTGATGAAGAAGATGCGGTCGCCCTGTTTGAAGACGTTGGAGAACGCTTTAAACTCATTGCTGTCCTTGATTTCGTTCAAGGCCACACTACCAATATTGGGCGACCCCACGAAGCCGATGTTCATGTGGTTCTCGAGTTGGTAATCGGCAAAGAGCAGCGAGGTGAGGGCTTGGTTGGCCTCGTTCATGGTGGCATGGCCGATGAACTCGCGGAACTTATCGTGTTCCACAGCCGCAAGGTTGAAAATGAACGTGTCGTTAAGCGTTACGCTGGTGTTGCTCATGATTTCGCGCAGCGTGACGATGCGGTTGGCAAAAAAGCCGTCCACGTTCAGCTGGTTGCCGTAGAGCCTGTTGCGGATAATCCGGTAGTCGTTGAGCAGCGCCTCGGTGCGTTTGAGGTCTTCGTTGCTCTTGTGCGGGTCGATGATGACGGGCACAATTTCCAGGTCGCTGACGGGCCGTCCGTTCTCGTCGAGCGGCTTCACACCCGCTGCCGAGAGCATGATGAGCGACTTGAGTACGCGGCTTCCTGTGCCGCCTATGGCGAATAAAAACAATCTCATGGATGTGTGATGTTAAGTTATCGGGTTGTTATTGTGGGAAGGGTGTGTGGCGACAGTTGCTGCTCCACCAGCGCATGGAGAACGACGCGATGACAAACAGCAAGGGTGCCCATAGCAGGTTCTGAAGCTGGAAAACGATGCTCTCGCCGATGTAGCCCAGTCCGGCACTGGCAAAGACGGCATCGTTGTAAGTGTAGCAGGCAATGGGCACAAGCAGGGTGACGATGGCGCACACTGCCAGCCAATGATACCAGCGGTCGAACTTCACCGAATTGATGGCGTAGTAATAAATGGCTGCGGCGCCCCATGTGATGGCGATGGTGATAAGTGCCATGGTGGGGTACATGTTGTGATTGTAAAGTGCGTCGTTGAAGCCCTGGCTGTAATAGAGCCGTTCGTAGATGTTGAACGCCGAGCCGGTGGCCAGCACGAAAAACACAACGGTGAGAACGATGCCCGTGATGAGATAGACCAAATGTTTCATATCATGAAAGTTGTGAAGTTAGTTTTCGAGATTCAGGGTGATGGAAAAATAGTTCCCTCCGGCGTTGAACGCATCGTAGATGCCTTGCAGAAATGGCTTCAGCCCCAGTGTGGTGGTGGCGAAAGAGGGTGCGGCGGTGTTGGTGTCGTCGGTGGCGGTGCTTTGCGCTATCCAGGCCGGCAGCTCGTTGCGCAGTGCCAGTTCTATTTTGTCGCGCGGTCCCTTGTATTTTCCGGTGAAGGTGAGCAGGTGGGTGCGGCCTTCCAGGTAGGCCTTGTTGTTGCCTGTGATCATGTCGTGGGTGATGGGCTTCACAGTAAGGGTGAAGCCGGTGAGCGACTGCATAGTGTAGTTGGCTGGGTTGCACAGGGTGGCCTCGTCCTTGTGCAGTGTGGAAAGGTCCACTGCCATGCTCATGCACAGCACGCCCGTGTTGCGGTCGGGCTGGCAGTTGGTGAGTGTGCCCTGCTTGCCGTGGGCCACGCGGAATCGCCCGGCGTTGTCGCGCCAGTCGGGCACGATGGCATAATCCACTTGTGTTCCGCCTTGATTGAAACGGTAGCTGTTGCGCACGCCGCTCAGGTTCATGAAATTCTTGAAGTCGGGGCTTGCCGCCATGGCATCCATCACTTTGGTGTCAGCAATGATGATGATGTAGAACGGCCGCTGTCCGTGGTATTTAACGGCTGCGTTGTTGTAGGGGTAGTACATGCCGTGGTAGTCGCCCATGAGCTGGTTCACGATGATGCTCTTGCCCTTGTAGTTCTTGAAGATGCTTGTGGCCAGGCTGTTCTCCTCGTTGAAAATTTTGTCGATGCTCACATTTTTGGTGTCGGCCGGCGAATAAATCAGGTCGGTCACCAGCACGCTCACGTTGCCTGGGCCTTGCGCCTTGAGGATGGCGTTGAAGATGCGCTGGAAGTCGGTGTATCCGGCATTGCCCGTTCCCGCGGTGGTGGCATAAATGTTTCGGTCCTGCAAGAACGAGTCGACGGTGCCCTGATAAGGGTAGATGTTGTCGTTCACAATGCTGATGGCCACATGGCCGGCGTCGTGTGAGGGGAAGAAGTTGATCAGGTCGTTGACAGCCTTTTTGAGCTGGCCGCGTCCGTCGGGTGTGTCGTAGGGCACCATCGATCCGCTCCGCTCAAAGTAGATGGAGAGCGATAGCTGCCGCATGCCGTAGGTCGCAATGTTCCAGTGCATGGGTGGCCGCAGTGAGCCGCCCACTTCGTCGGCCAGGCTGGCCAGGGCCGCGTAGTTGATTTCGCCGTCGGGCATGAGGTATTGGGCGTAGCGGTCTTTGCCGGCCTTTATCATTGTTGCGATAGAATCGAAGCGTGCCTGTGTTGTGTCGTTTTGCAGCATGGCATCACGCACGGCTTTTTCCACGGGATTGCCGCCGCACGCTGTCAGCGTCAAGACGATTCCTGTAGCCGCCACAAGCCATATCAATAGTTTTCTCATTCTGGTTTCTTCTGATGGTTTGTACTTTAAATGGCAAAGTTACACAATTTGATGTAACGAGCATTGCAAAAGTTGCACCAAACGCCCCTCCGTTTTCGTTAAAAAACGTAAATATCGCGGTAAAAGGCATAGTTTTTGTTTTTTTGGCTCAAAAAATGTATATTTGCAAAAGTGTGTAATACCTCAAAAAGAGACAACCATGAGAACAATTGTTGTTTGTGCAGTTTTGTTGCTGGCAGGTGTGATTTCTGCCCAAGCCGAGGGTGTTTATCCCGACAGTGTGCTGTGCGAGGACTACGGCATCGTCAACTACAAGGGTAAGGCTCCGTCAATAGTGGATTTTGTCACCGCCCTGCAGGATCCCGAGGAGCACCCTGAGTTTTGGGGCGAGTTCTATGATGCGTGGCATCGCTATTTGCGTGGTCGCTCGCCCCGGCGTTACGAGCGGCTGACTGTGGATCGCCAACACGGCTATGTGTTCTACGACCGTCATTACCAAGACGACGACATGGACAGTCGTGGGTGCTTGGAATATTGCTACTGGAATTGCGCCGACGGCAAGCACAAGATTGTGGCCGAGAGTTTGTATTTTCTGTATAATGGCAGAGCCAGTGCTGGACAGTATGATGGCGTGCAGTTTTTCTTGTACGACAATGATACCCATGTCATGAAGCGCCTGCTTCCCGAGGGGTTGGGAATAGATACGTCGTGGGGTGTGACGTGGGACTACAACGACGATAATACGGTCACCCTCTACGACCTTGATGCCTCGCAGCCCCGATTGATGCCTCGCGCCGATTTTGATGAATGGCTCATGACGAGCCCTTACGCCGTTTACCACCTGCCCCGGGAAGGCAAAGACATCAACGTGACCATCTACACCGCTGGCGGCCAAGAGCAGCGCCGCCTGGTGTGGGATGGATGGAAGTTTACGGTGGCTCGCTGAGGAGAATATGTTAAAAAAATATAAAAATTTAATTTCTTTGCGTCGTTAAGATACGTCGCAAGCCCCACAATTTGCACAAATTGAGCGAAATTGCTATCTTTGCAGCGCATTCGTGAGAGGGGGCATCAGCTTCCTCGTTTTTATTATAAACCGACCAAAGAGGCAAGTGATGATTGACAAGCAAGAGTTGACTGGTGTGATAGAGGCCGAGCTGGCAGGAAGCGATTTGTTTGTGGTGCAGGTGACTGTGAGCCGCGACAACATTGTGGAAGTGTTGCTCGACACCATGAGTGAGGGTGTTACCATCGACGACTGCGTGCGGGTGAACAACGCCGTGCTGGCGGCCTTCGACCGCGACGTGGAGGATTACGAACTCACCGTGGGCAGTTATGGCATCAGCTCACCGCTGCTCCTTCCCAGGCAATACGAGAAAAACCTGGGCGGCGAGGTGGAGGTGCTCACCGCCGATGGTCGCAAGCTCAAGGGCGTGCTCAGCCAGGCCGGTGAGGAAACCTTCACCGTCGATGTGCCCACCAAAGTGAAGGTGGAGGGGAAAAAACGCCCCGAGATTCAGGCGCTGCCAGTGGTGCTGCGATATGACGAAATCAAATACACTAAAAATATCATAAAAGTTTAATAACACATGGCTAAGAGAGAAGAAGCGGTCAACATGACCGACCAGTTTGCTGAGTTCAAAGAGTTGAAGAACATCGACAAAACCACGCTCATCAGCGTGCTCGAGGAGTCGTTTCGCTCGGTGCTGGCCAAGATGTTTGGCAACGACGACAATTTCGATGTGATTGTCAACCCCGACAAGGGCGACTGCGAGATTTATCAAAATCTGGAGGTGGTGCCTGACGGCGAGGTGGAGAATCCTAACAAGGAAATCTCGCTGAGCGACGCTCAGGCCGATGACGACCCCGACTGCGAGGTGGGTGAGGAGCACACCCGCAAGATTGACTTTGCCAAGTTTGGCCGCCGCGCCATCCTGAACCTTCGCCAGACCTTGGCCAGCAAGATTTTGGATCTTCAGAAGGACGCCATTTTCAATAAGTTCAAGGCCATCGAGGGTCAGCTCGTTGCCGGCGAGGTGTATCAAGTGTGGAAGCGCGAGGTGCTGCTGCTCGACGACGAGAAAAACGAACTGTTGCTGCCCAAAGACCAGCAAATTCCCACCGACGTCTATCGCAAGGGCGAGACGGTGCGTGCCGTCATCTACAATGTGGACAACAAGAATAATAATCCCAAGATTATCGTGTCGCGCACCGACGAGAATTTCCTGCGCCGCCTCTTTGAGCTGGAGGTGCCCGAGATTCACGACGGCCTGATAGTGATTCGTGCCGTGGCCCGTATCCCGGGTGAGCGCGCCAAGATTGCCGTGGAGAGCTACGACGACCGCATCGATCCCGTGGGCGCATGCGTGGGTGTGAAGGGCAGCCGTATTCATGGCATCGTGCGCGAGTTGCGCAACGAGAACATAGATGTCATCAATTACACCAACAATCCCCAGCTGCTCATCCAGCGTGCGCTGAGCCCCGCTAAAATATCGTCGATTCGCCTTGATGAGGAAACCAAGAAGGCCGAGGTGTTCCTGCGCCCCGAGGAGGTGTCGCTGGCCATCGGCAAAGGCGGCTTGAACATCAAGCTGGCTTCGATGCTCACGGGCTATGCAATCGATGTATACCGTGACATAGAGAGCGAAGGCGAGGAAGACATCTATCTCGATGAGTTCAAGGATGAAATCGACGAGTGGGTAATCGAGGCTCTGAAGGATATGGGCTGTGCCACCGCCAAGTCGGTGCTGCGCACCCCGCGTGAAGAGCTCATCGAGAAGGCCGATTTGGAAGAGGACACTGTCGACAATCTGCTGGCTGTGCTGCAAGCCGAGTTCGACGAGTAATCAAAATTCACAATCACACCAATCAAGAGGAAACTAAATCACAACATTGCGCTTATGCCAATAAAAATAAGTAAAGTAATCAAAGATTTAAACGTAGGGAGTACCACTATTCAGGATTTCCTCCGCAAGAAAGGTATCGAAATCGACACCTCGAATGTGAATGTGCGCATCGCCGACGATGTGTACGACATTCTCGTGAAAGAATTCCGGCCCGACATGGACCAAAAAATCAAGAGCGAGAAGCAAACCAAGGAGCGCCAGCAAAAGAAAAAAGATGAGGCGCCCAAGGTGGAGGAAATCAGGACGGTGATTCCCGGGCAGAAACCGAAAATTTTGGGAAAAATCGACCTTGACAAAGCCGGTAAACCACAGCCCAAAGTGGAAGAGAAGCCTGTCCCCGAGGCTCCTGCCAAGCCCGAGGTGAAGCCTGAGGTGAAACCTGAATCCAGGCCCGAGGTCAAGGTCGAGCCGCAGCCCAAGGTGGAGGAGAAGCCAACCAAGCCCGCAGTGGAGCAGCCTCAGACTCCGGCCGAGCCCAAGAAAGAAGTTGAGCCCAAGCCTGAGCCTGAGCAAGAGAAACCGATAACTCAAGAGCCTGTTCAGCCCGAGAAACCTGCCGAACCCGAGGTGTTTAAGCTGGGCAAGCCCGAAGGCCCCACGCTCAACGTGGTGGGCAAAATCGACCTCGACGCGCTCAACCAGCAGACCCGTCCCAAAAAGAAGACAAAAGAGGAGAAACGCAACGAGCGCATCGCCAAGGCGCAGGGTTCTGAAGCCGGCAAGAAGAAGCGTAAACGCATCGGCAAGGAGAAAATCGACGTCGACAAGGCGGCCGCCCAGCAGCAGAGCCAGCCGCAATCCGGCAAGAGCAAAGGCGGCCAGCAGCCGAATGCCGACGGTGGCAAGCGCAAGGACAAGAAGAAGCGTCCTTTCAAGCCCGAGGTGAGCGAGGAAGATGTGCAGCGCCAAGTGAAAGAGACACTGGCACGCCTCACCACCAAGGCACCGAAGAAAGCCGCCAAGTGGCGTAAAGAGAAACGCGAGGCGGTGCGTGAGGAAGAGCGCGAAGTGGCTGCACAAGCCGCAGCTGAGCGCAAGGTGCTGAAACTCACTGAGTTTGTGACCGCCAATGACTTGGCTGCCATGATGGATATTCCGGTGAACAAAGTCATCGGCACTTGCATGAGTTTGGGTGTGATGGTGTCCATCAACCAGCGTCTCGATGCTGAGACTATCAATATTGTGGCCGATGAGTTCGGCTTTAAGACCGAATACACCAGTGCCGAGGTGGTCGAGGCCATCCACGACGAGGCCGACGCCCCCGAGGACCTGGTGGAGCGCTCGCCGGTGGTCACCGTGATGGGTCATGTGGACCACGGCAAAACTTCGCTGCTCGACTACATCCGCAACACCAACGTCATCGCTGGAGAGGCGGGTGGCATCACCCAGCACATCGGTGCTTATAATGTGAAACTCAAGAGCGGACGCCGCATCACGTTCCTCGACACCCCCGGTCACGCGGCATTCACCGCCATGCGTGCCCGTGGTGCCAAGGTCACCGACATTGTGATTGTGATTGTGGCTGCCGACGACAATGTGATGCCGCAAACGGTGGAGGCGTTGAGCCATGCCAGCGCGGCAGGCGTGCCCATCATCTTTGCCATCAACAAGATTGACAAGCCTGGCGCCAACCCCGAGAAAATCAAGGAAGAACTGGCAGGCATGAACTATCTGGTGGAAGACTGGGGCGGCAAATACCAGAGCCAGGACATCTCGGCCAAGAAAGGCACGGGCGTGTACGAACTGCTCGAAAAAGTGCTGCTCGAGGCCGACCTGCTCGAACTGAAAGCCAACCCCAACCGTAAGGCCACCGGCTCGATTATTGAGTCGTCGCTCGACAAGGGTCGTGGCTATGTAGCCACCGTGCTCGTCGATAACGGCACCCTGCGTGTGGGCGACATCGTGCTCGCCGGAACACATTACGGAAAGGTAAAGGCCATGTTCAATGAGCGCAACCAGCGCATTACCGAGGCCGGACCGGCTTCACCCGCCCTCATCTTGGGCTTGAACGGCGCTCCCACGGCCGGCGACAAGTTCAATGTGATGGACACCGACCAGGAGGCCCGTCAGATTGCCAACAAGCGCGAGCAACTGCAGCGCGAGCTGGGCCTGCGCACACAGAAGCGCGTCACGCTCGAGGATATCGGCCGTCGTCGCGCGCTGGGCGATTTCCACGAGCTGAATATCATCGTCAAGGGCGATGTGGACGGCTCTATCGAGGCGTTGAGCGACTCGCTCATCAAGCTGTCGACCCCCGAGGTGCAGGTCAACGTCATCCACAAGGCTGTGGGTGCCATCACCGAGAGCGATGTGACCCTGGCCGCTGCCAGCGATGCCTATATCGTGGGCTTCCAGGTGCGTCCCAGCGGCGATGCCAAGCGACTGGCGGCGCAGGAGGGTGTGGACATCCGCATCTACTCCATTATCTACGATGCCATCGAGGAGGTGAAGAGCGCTATGGAAGGTATGCTCCAGCCCGACATCAAGGAGGAGGTGAGTGGTAGCGCCGAGGTGCGCCAGGTGTACCATATCAGCAAAGTGGGCACTATTGCGGGCGCCATGGTCACCGAAGGAAAAATCAAGCGGCAGTGCAAGGTGCGCGTGATTCGCGACGGCATTGTGATTTTCACTGGCAACCTGGCTTCGCTCAAGCGCTTCAAGGACGATGTGAAGGAGGTGGCCAGCGGTTACGACTGCGGTCTGAGCATCCAGAGCTACAACGACCTGGTGGAAGGCGACATAATCGAGGCATTCGAGGAAATCGAAGTCCACAAGACATTATAATGTTACAAGTGAGTGCCGGGTGACGTAAGCCATCCGGCACTCTTTCTATATGCCTCATTTCGTTTTATGCGCTATTATCTGAACATAGGAAGCAATCTGGGCGACCGATGGGCCAACTTGTATGGAGCCATCGTGGCGTTGGCGCGAGGTGCCGGCGGATGGTGCCTGCTGAGTGATGTGGTGCGGAGCGACCCTTGGGGCTTCGAGAGCGCCAACGGCTTTCTCAACGTGGGCGTGGCCATCGACAGCGACCATGAGCCGATGGCTGTGCTGCGGTGGATACAAAGCATTGAGCGTGCTCTGGGCAGTGCCGCTCATCGTGATGCGCAGGGTGGCTATGTGGACCGTGTGGTCGACATCGACATCATGGCCATCGACAGCGACCCCGGTGTCGACGGTCGGCGTTCTGAGATTGTGATTGACACCGACATACTAAAGACGCCCCACCAGCATCTGGCGGAGCGTCCGTTTTTCATGAAGCCTTTGCAGCAATTACGGAGCCGGTGAATCAGCGGGCCACTTTTTCCAGGCGACGCATCATGATGAACATGAATGCGGCCGATACCAGGCACACCCCGATAAAAACACTCCACACTTGCCACAGCGGGAGGTCGCCCCACAGGTAGCCACCCACACTCACCAGGAAGTTGCCGATGGCAGTGCTGGCAAACCAGCCGCCCATCATCAGACCCTTGAGCTTGGGAGGAGCCACCTTGGTGACGAAAGAAATTCCCATGGGCGACAGCAACAGCTCGCCAAAAGTGAGCACAAGATAGGTGCTGATGAGCCAGTTGGGCGATACCAGTGCGGCGGTGCCTGCGGCGGCTTGTTCGTTAGGCGTAGGCAGGCCCATGGAGCCAAGCACCATAATCAGATAGGCAGCGGCGGCCACCAGCATGCCCAGCGCAATTTTGCGCGGGGCGCTCGGTTCCTTGCCCTTGCGTGCCAGCCATCCGAAGACGGCCATCGACACCGGTGTGAGCGCCACCACAAAACAGGGATTGAATTGCTGGAAGATGGGGGCGTCGATAGCGGTGCTTGCGGGCAGAGAGAAATAGCGCGCCACCAGCACGGCCACAGCCGCCACAATCACGGCAAGGGAGATGTTGCGGCGCTTGGCCGTCTTGCTCTCCCAGACCGAAAAAGCCGCATAGACGATGATGATGCCCATCACCAGGTTCCACACGTCGAAGGCCATGCTTTGCAGGCCGCTTGTCGACTTCACGGTGAACTCGTTGGCAAAGAAGGTGAGCGTGAGCCCGTTCTGATGGAAGGCCATCCAGAAGAATATCACCACGATAAACACCAGGATGAGTGCCACCACACGCCGTGTGGTGTCGCCGGCCGGAAGGTCGGCAGCGGTGGCCTGCTTGTCGTCGTTTTTCTTGCTGCGGCTGCTCACCTCGGTGTGGCGGAAAGTGCTGCGGAAAGCGTAAAAGATAGCTATTGAAACGATGAGCGACAGGCACGCCACTCCGAAGGCGAAGTGATAAGAGTCGGCTTCGCTCACGCCGAGCGACGTCTGTGCCCATTCCATGATTTTCACCGCCGCCGTGGGAGCAAACATGGCGCCAATGTTGATGGCCATATAGAAGATACTGAAGGCCGCGTCGCGGCGGTCGCTGTAGCGCGGGTCGTCGTAGAGGTTACCCACCATCACTTGCAGGTTGCCCTTGAACAGGCCTGTGCCCACACTGATGAGCAGCAAGGCCCCCATCATTGCCCAGAGCGCCACATTGTCGCCGCCCAGGGGCACCGACAGCGCCACATATCCCAAAAACATCACCAGGATGCCTGTGGTGACCATGCGTCCGTAGCCGAAAAGGTCGGCCAGCACGCCGCCAATCACCGGCAGGAAATAGACCAGCATCAAGAAGCTGCTGTAAATCAAGCCCGCCTTTCCGGCGTCGAGCCCGAAGTTCGCCCGCAGAAACAGGGCAAACACGGCAATCATCGTATAATAGCCAAAGCGCTCGCCGGTGTTGGCAAGCGCTAAAGCATATAATCCTTTTGGTTGGTTCTCAAACATATCGTGGAATTATTTGGTGACGCGTTCCAGCCACTTGACCATGCCCCACATCACGCCCATGGCGATGAAGCAGATGATTAAGAACACAGCCCAGCACATCCACAATTTGGGCATGCCGTTGAGCATGACCGGGCCAATCCAGATAAACAGGTTGCCCAGCGCCGTGGCTCCCAGCCACAGGCCCTGGCAGATGCCTTGCAAGTGCTTGGGGGCAATTTTTGAGACAAACGACAGGCCCAGCGGGGAGATGAACAGCTCGGCCACAGTCAGGAAGAAGTAGGTGGCTATCAGCACCCACCATTGTGACTTCATGGCTTCCTGCTGTGCGATGTCCATGGCGCGGAAGTCGGTGCCGTTGGGGTAGTCGTAAGCCATGCTCAGCACCATCAGGGACAGATAGGCCAGGCCGGTGATGAACATACCGATGACAATCTTGCGTGGTGTGGAGATGGCACGTCCGGCGCGGGTCATGGCGGCAAAGATGGCCATGATGATGGGCGTGAGCACAATCACGAAGAACGGGTTCACAGCTTGCCAAATCTCGGGTGCGATGGTGTCGGTGATAACATAGTCGCGGGCGAACACCGACAGTGATTGGCCGTTCTGGTGGAACGACAGCCAGAAGAACACGCACACACCCAGCACAGCAAACAGGGCATACATGCGCTGCTTGATTTCCTTGGCCATCGAGGCCTTCTCCTCGGGGGTGTATTCCACTGCGGCGACCGCCTCTTTCTTGGCGGGAGTGGGGAAGAGTTTCTTGTAGGCCATGAAAATAGCCAGCGAGATGAACATGGCCACGACCGAGGCGATGAATGAGTAGTGGACACCGGTGTTGAACACTTCCAGATAGCTGTTGCAAGCGGTGTTCATGTCGGCCACGGCGTTGGGATTGGCCTTGGTCATCAGTTGCGTCAGGTTGGTCATCTGCTCACTGGTCATCGTGGCGGCATCGTTGAGGTACTGGTGGCACAAGGCGGGCAGGCCGGCATCGTAGACCATGCCTTTCACGCCCAGCCACCACTGACGCAGCAGCGGAGCCACAAATGGCGCAACCAGGCCGCCGATATTGATAAACACATAGAAAATCTGGAAACCGCTGTCGCGGCGCTCCTTGATTTCTTTGAGTTCGTCATCTTTGACACCGCGTGCCACGGCATCGGCTTCCATGTTGTCGTACATCTGCCCCACGATAGCCTGCAGGTTGCCCTTGAACAAGCCGTTGCCGAAGGCTATCAGGAACAGGGCCACGCAGGTGAAGACCAGCAGCCACATGTGGTTGCCGGCCGAGTGCACAACGGGTATCGACAGCAGCACGTAGCCCACGGCCATGATGACAAGACCCCACTGGATGGTGCTTTTGTAGTTCTGCGTGCGGTCGGCAATCAGACCGCCCACCAGGCTCAGCACATAGATTCCGGCATAGAACACAGCGTAGATGCCGCCGGCCAGGCCCTCATCGAGGCCGAATTTTGAGCACAAGAACAGCAGCAGCACTGCGTTCATGATGTAATAACCAAACCGCTCGCCCATGTTGCTCAGGGCGGCGGGGATTAGTCCTTTAGGATGATTTTTGAACATAATGATTATGGTTTTTTAGGTGTTGAGATTTCGTTTAAGCGTTGTCGGCCATCGTGTAGGCCAGTGCGTAGGAGCGGATTTTTTTTACCATGGCCACCAGGCCGTTGCTGCGCGTGGGCGACAGGTGGTCGTGCAGCCCGATGCGGTCGATGAAATAGAGGTCGGCTTCCAGAATGTCGTGTGGTGGCTGCCCGTCGAGCACGCGCACCAGCATCGACACGATGCCCTTCACGATGAGTGCGTCGCTGTCGGCCTGCAGCTTGAGGGTGCCGTCCACCATGTCGGCCTGAAGCCACACCCGGCTTTGGCAACCGTCAATCAGGTTGTCGGGCGTTTTGTACTGCTCATCGAGTGCAGGCATGGCATTGCCCAGGTCGATGATGTAGGCATAGCGGTCCATCCAGTCGTCAAGACCCTCAAATTCCTCGATTATTTCGTCTTGCAATTCGTTGATTGTAGCCATGAAATCATGTTTTTCAAAACCGAAATCCAAAATTACTGCAAGTTGAGCGAAAATGCAAATTTATTTGCGATTTTCCGAAACGCCGCGTCATTTCGCACCTCTGCCACATAATTTGTCCCCGGCCATGGGGGAGCGGTTGTACGGCGGTGCTGGTGACGTTTTCTATATTATATATTGTACGCGTAGCGCGTTTGGTGCTTCGCTCGGGCGAAGGTGCATGCAAAAAAGCAGGGGATGCCATGAGCGGCATCCCCTGCTGTGTCCCTATGATTGGGTGATAGGAAATCAATAGAAGTTGATAAGGCTCTTCTTGACCTTGGTGGCTTTGCTCAGGATGCCGTAGATGGCGCTGGGATTGGCCACGAGCGCTGCTCCGCGCGATTGTGCGTAGCGGTTGTCGAGCTCTTCCTTGGTGGGCACGCGTTGTTCTTTCTCCTGCTTGACCACTTGGAAGACGTAGACGCCATTCTGGCCCTTCCACGGTCCCACGAGCTTGCCTTGCTGTGCGGCAGCGACGCGTCCCACGAGTCCCGGCTCGCCCTCGATTTTTGCAATCATGTCTTGAGCGAAGACCACTTGTGTGGTGTCGACTTGCGCGCCCATGATGCTTGCATAGCCTGCGAGGTCTTTTGCTTTGCCCTGGAACTGCTTCATCAGGTCATCGCCCTTCTTGGAGTTGCGCACGCGGGTGGTGAGCATCTCTTTGACTTCCTTGACGTCGGCGCCGATGAATTCGGTGTCATAGACATCGTCCACAGCCACGGCCAGCAGCACATCGTTGTTGTCGCTGAAGATGGGCGACACGGTTCCCTTCTTGTTGTCGAAGGCCCACTTGATAGCCTTGCGGCTGTCCTTGATGCCCTGACGGGTGTATGGGTTCATGCCCAGTTGCGGGGTGCTGGGGGTAATCATTGCCTCGGCGGCGTTGTAGCCGGCCTGGGCGGCATTCTTCTCGAAGTTGGCCACCGTCTTGTTCTTGTTCAGGAAGGCTTGGAACTTGTCGCGCAGGTCCTCGCTGGTCTTGGTGCTGGCGTAGGCCTCATAGGAGATGGTGGCCACGGTGTAGAAAGTCTTGGGGGCTTTCTTCTCGTTGACCTTCAGCAGCTGAGCGCCCTGGTCGCCTGCGAAGAGCACAAAGTAGTTGCTGCCGGCGTTGGCAATTTTGTTCTTGGTCGAGTCGGGCGCGCTGGCAATCTGTTGCCACAGGTCTTCCTGTGCTTGAGCGCCCTTGATGGCCTTGGCCACCTCGTCGGGGGTCTTGCCGCCATTGAGCATAGCCAGTGCACTGTCTTGTGTTTTCTTGTCGCCGGGAACGACCACCATGCTGATGTTGATGGAGTCGAGCGACACGCTCTTGCCGATGATCTTGTACATCTTGTAGCGGTTGTTCACCGGTTCGTCGCGCTTGGTGGCTCCGACGGTAGCGCTGGCGGCAAATTCCTTGACCGCTCCCGAGAACTTGTCGATGGGGTTCTTGACGGTGTCGATATTCACCTTGCCCAGAATTCTCACGCTGTCGATGCCGGTGCCTTTCTGCAAGGCTGCCCATGCCTCATCGGCCACCTTGGCGGCGGCTGCGATGTCGGCCTGCGACGGAGCGATGTTGACGGCGATGTAGTGCACGCGGCGGGTCTCCTCCTCAAGGCGGAACATGGGTTTGAGCTTGTTCCATTCGGCTTTGATTTCGGCGTCGCTGACGGGATATTTGTCATCGGCGAGCGATGCGAAGTCCTTTTTGACAAAGTTAATGCTGGTGGTGGTGGCCTCGTCCTCGGTCATCTGCGCGCGGTCCAGGTCGTTGGCTTGGATGGCGCCGGCCAGCAGGGTTTGCAGTTTGTTGAACTTAATTTGCTGTGTGAGGTTGTCTTTGAGCTTGTTCCACTCCTGCCTGAGCTCAATCACTTGCGATTCCTGAGCACCCATCTTGGCGGGATTGGTGATGAACTCATAGAGTTGTGCGGGTGTCTCGGCACCCACTTGCTGTGCAAACTGGACAACTGCCGGGGCGGCGTTTTTGCCAATCATGAGCTCGCTGATTTCGTTGTCGCTCACATAGATACCCACTTTTTCGTACTCTTGCTTGAGCAGCGTTTCGTTGATCATCTCTTCAAGCACTTGCTGCTGGCGGGTGGCTGCGTCGACCTGACGGTTCTGGTTCTGGTCTTGCGCGGCCTCTTGCTCCACGCGTTTCTGGAAGGTCATGATGTCGATTTTCTCACTGCCCACTTTCACAGCGGTGCTGTTGCTTGCTTGGCGTCCGAGTGCCTCGACTCCCACCTCGATGATGAAAGCGAGAAGAGCGGCGCCAATCACAATGGCAAGAATTTTCTTTCTTTGCCTAATTTTCTCTAATAGTGCCATTTAAGTTATTATTATTTTATTTTTTTGTTCACAAAACTGGGCTTTTCGCCAGATAAACACGCAAAAGTACAAAATAATTGATAATTGGCAATGGAAAAGCGCCAATTATTTTTAATTCTGCCATTGTTAGGGCTTTGATAAGGGCTGTGGCGCTAACGGAGCCAAAAAGCCCGCTGGCTGATTTCCCTCTTGGTTTATATTGGCCTTGTTGGCCTTGTTGGGCCCTTCTGACCCATGAAATTGGGCTTTGTCTTAACAAAATCATCATAAATTTTGCTTTTGTGTTCGGTTTGCACTAATTTTGCTTGTAAAATAAATAAGGAAATAATGGTTTTGGCGTGAAAGCGCCCGAAACGCGTAATAACCGACAAATTGAAGATGAAACTGAAATCAGTATTTTTCGGCTTGGCAATGGCGGTGCCTGTGGCATTGCTGGGCCAGCCCGCAGTGATGGGGGTGGATGCTCCCGGTTTTTTGGAGCGAGGACGCCTCATGCTCGAATGGCGCAATTATGTGGGCGTTATCGACCAGTCGCGTCATGCGATGACGCTCGACGTGACGGTGCCCGAGCAGGAGCGTGCCGAGTACAATGAGGCTTTGGCGATGTTTGAGCGAGGTGAGGCCGAGAGTTTGGATGCCCTGCAAGAGTTTGTCGACGCGCATCCATCGAGCCCGCTGGCCGAGGAAGCCCGTCTGAAGATTGGCAATTACTACTTCTATCGCGGAGAGTGGGAGAGTGCCCTGGTGAGCTATGGGCTGGTTCGTGACGGCGCATTGGATGCCGACAGCGATGAGGACCTGCTTTACCGTCGTGCCTACTGCAATCTGCGACTGGCCAATTATGATGAGGCGGCCCGTCAATACGGCACATTGTCGCGCACTGCCCGCTACGGCGCGGCATCGGCTTTCTACAACGCTTATATCGCCTATGCGCGCGGCAATTATGCCGAGGCCCGTAGGCAGTTTTCCGACATCGCGATGGCGCAGAGCGGCGAGCTGCCTTATCAGGCGCAGTACTATATCACCCAAATCGACTATCACAACAAGAATTACCGCGACGTGATTAAGAGTGGCGAGAAACTCCTTGAAGAGGAGAACAACGATTACTTCGACGCCGAGCTCAACCGTCTGGTGGGTGAGAGCTATTACCACACTGGTGACAAAGGACGCGCCCGGACCTACCTGCAGCGCTACCTTGACAATCCCGAGGGCGAGCCTTACCGAACAGCCACTTACACCATGGGTGTGCTCGACTATGAGGCTGGTAATTACGACAGCGCTCTGTCGCGCTTGACCCAATCGGTGGGCGAGGACGACGCCTTGGCGCAGAGCGCCTATCTCTATATGGGCCAGTGCAGGCTCAAGAAGAACGACTTGAACGGCGCCGCACGCGCTTTTGAGCAGGCGGCCAAAATGACACACGATGCCAATGTGCGTGAAACGGCCTTCTACAACTATGCCATCAGCCAGAATCAGGGCGGGCGCACTCCCTTTGACCAAAGCATCGACATGCTGGAGCAGTTCCTCAACGACTATCCGCGCTCGCGCTATAAAGACAATGTGGAAGGCTACCTTGTGGATGCCTATATGAGCACCAGTGATTACAGCAAAGCCTTGTCGAGTATCAATCACATCAAGAACCCCGGTTCTAAAGTGCTGAAGGCCAAGCAGACGGTGCTTTACAACCTGGGCGTGCAGTCACTTGCCAATGGCAAAAATGCCGATGCCATCAACTATCTGCAACAGGCCGTGTCGCTGGGCAATCAGGACAAGGCAATCTTGAACGAGAGCCGCCTGTGGCTTGCCGAGGCACAGTATCGCACCGGTGATTACAAGAGCGCGGCAAGCAACCAGCAGGCCTACGTCAAGAACGCTACGGCCAAGGAAAACAACTATGGCCTGGCTCAGTACAACCTGGGCTACTCGCTGTATCAGCAAAAGAGCTACAAGGCGGCGCGCACCGCTTTCCAAAACGCTGTGAAGAGCGGCCAGCTGCCTGCCGACTTGCTTGCCGACGCCCACAGCCGCATAGGTGATACCAACTATTACTTGCAGGACTACACCGCAGCGCAGGCCAGCTACGACGAGGCTGTTAAGGCCGACAAGACCACCGGCGGCGACTATGCCATGTTCCAGAAGGGGGTGATGATGGGGCTTGCCAAGGACTATGCGGCCGAGGTGACTCAGCTCGACGCTTTCTTGAAGGCCTATCCCAAGTCGCAATATGCACCCCAGGCCATGCTGGAGAAAGGCAACGCCCTGGCAGCGGCCGACCGAGGACAAGATGCCGTGACGGCATATAACGCACTGCTGAAGGCCTATCCCAAGAGTGTGGAAGCCCGCAAGGGACTGCTTCAGATGGCCATTGTAGACAAGAATCTGAACAACGAGAATGCCGCCATCGAGGCCTACAAGCGCGTGATTAAGGATTATCCCAGCAGCGACGAGGCCCAGGCTGCCGCCGAAGACATGAAACTGCTCATGGCTGACCGCGGCGAGCTGGCTGACTTCGAGCGGTTCCTCAACAGCGTGCCCAATGCACCGCGCATCGATGTGAGCGAGGTGGACCGCCTCACCTTTGAGGCCGCCGAGAAGCTTGCCATTGCCGACAAGCCCAGCATCACCAAGATGCAGAACTATCTGAGCAATTATCCCAATGGAGCCTATGCCCCGAAGGCCAAGTATTACATTGGTCGCTATTATTACTCGCAGAACAAACTTGGCGACGCACTAACCAGCCTTGACGACGCCCTGAAGGGCAACTCCGAGGCATCGTTTGCCGAGGACGCCATGGCCATGCGGGCCGACATCTTGATGCGTCAGGGCAAGAAAGCCGACGCCCTGAAGGCCTATCAAGACCTGGCCGACCGCTCATCGAGCGCCGACAACCGCACCACCGCTCAACTGGGTCTGCTGCGCGCTGCACAAGCCATGGGCAACTGGGATGTGGTGACCACCACGGCCACCGACCTGATGAAACGTGGAGGCCTTACCGCTGCCGAAGAGCAAGAGGTGAAGTTGGCACGCGCATTGGCCGATGTGCATTTGAACAATGTGCAAGAGGCAGTGGCCGACCTCAAGAGCCTGGCCGCCAATCCCAAGAGCGAGGCTGGTGCGCAAGCCGCCTACGAGCTGGCCAACCTGCAGCTGTCGCAAGGCAACTTGAAAGACGCCGAGCGCACGGTGAACAACCTGATTGATGCCGGAACGCCTCACAACTACTGGCTCGCCAAGAGCTTCATCGTGCTGAGCGATGTGTATCGCAAGCAAGGCAAGACCGACGAGGCCCGCGACTATCTGCTCAGCCTGAAGAGCAATTACCCCGGCAAGGAGCAGGAAATTTTCGATGAGATTGAGAAACGCCTCAAGAATTTGAAGAACGACAGCGGCGCCACCTCAAAGAAATCAACCACCAACAAGAAATCAAAGAAATAAGTCACAGCGATGATGAAGAAGACAATCATAACAACAATGCTTGTGGCGGCCTTGGCCGCACCCAGTGTGTGCGCACAAGACCAAAAGGAGCTGAACAAGGAAATCACCCTGGAGAAAGACTTTGTGCCTCAGGTGAAAAAAGCAACCAAGAAGAACAATCTGCCTCAGGTGAAAAAAGTCGACACCAGCGGCCCGAAGACCACTTTGAAATACAGCGACTGGGCATCGCCCATCGATGTGCCAACGAGCATCCCCACGATGATGCCCTACGGTTACCGAACGGCACACATTTTCAATCACAAGCGGGGCTACTTTGATGTGGGTGGCGGCAGTCAGGCCAACTTTGTGGGCAGCCTGGGTTATCGGCTGCTCGACACCGAGCGCACCAAACTTGGCATCTGGCTGCAGCACAACAGCACATGGGCCGGCAACAACTCAAGCGTCCATTTTCCTGCCCCCGAGAAGCGCATTGAGCAAAAGTTCAACGACAACCGCCTGCAGGTGGACCTGGCCCACCAGTTCGAGAAAGGCAAGTTGTCAGTTGGGCTGAAGGGGCGTATTGACAATTTCAATTATTATGGTGGATGGAGTAATCTGTACCCCGTTTCATTGTTGGACAACCCAGATTTCACCGTGCTGAAAGAAAAATTTTCTCCTTGGGACTGGAGCAGCGACAAGCAGACTTTCCTGCATTTGGGATTTGATGCCGGATGGGAGGGCAAGACCGCTGTGGCCGGACACGCTGTGGACTATCATGTGGGTCTGGGTGTGGAGCACTCTCGCTACGACAAGAGAATCGACAAGGACGGTGATGGCCTGCGCGAAAATCTGGTGCGTGCTGCTCTGGGGGGTGAGACGCCTTTGAGTGAATACACCGGTGCCGGCTTGGATGTGGATTTCTTCTATCAGAAATGGAGCAACCAGGTTGACTATAGTTTGGTTTCCGACTATATTGTCCGCCGCATTGGTGATGTGCCGCTCAATGCTTCGTTGCTTGGGGCAACCTCCATTCCCAATCACTCGATGTGGATGTTCCGCCTGTCGCCTTTCTTCAAATGGCGCAACGACATCGTGTCGCTGAAAGCCGGGTTGAACATTGACCTGTCGCACAACGACGGTGCCGCTGTGCGGTTGTCGCCCAATGTGCAGCTCGATGTGGATGTCGCCCCGGGTTTCGGCCTTTATGCCAAGGTGGAGGGTGGCAAGGACATCACCCGCCTGGAAGATATGCACATAATCACGCGCTACTGGACACCCAACGTAGCCTTCTCCAATCCTTATATCCCGCTTGACATGGAGGTGGGTTTGAACGTGGGACCGTTTGCCGGCTTCAGTATGAGGCCGTTTGTGGGATATATGATGGAGAAACATGGCAACAACAATTGCCTGTTCGACTATCAGGGCCTGTCGGGCACGGCTTTAGGCATGACCCACGGCAATCTGGTGATTGATATGCGTGGCGTCTATGTGGGTGTGATGTTGAATTACAAATACCGCTCGCTGGTGGAGGCCAGCCTGAAACTGAGCTATGCGCCCCAGGACGATGACTACGACCCCTCGCGCTCCAGTTTCTACAAGGGAGCTGTGATTGACAGATACGGGTCGGATTTCATGGCCGGATTTGATGTGCGCGTCCACCCAATCAAGCAGTTGACGGTGAATGTGGGCCTCGATGTGCACACCGGTCGTGGTGACTACGTCCAGGATGCAAAGATTTTCCCAACCATTGAGGGGGATTTAACCATTTTTCCCACAGGCGTTTATTCGCTGGTTGACCCGGGCAACATAGTCAACCTTAAGGCGGGTGCCAACTATCGTTTCACCAACTCCTTCAGCGTGTGGCTGCGGGCCAGCAACTTGCTGAACAAAAAGTGGGACCTCCTCTATGGCATGGGTGGCCAGCGACTGAATGTGATGGCCGGCGTGGCGCTCACGTTCTGACAGTGTGAATCACATTGCCGAAAAAACAAGAAAGCCGGGGAAATCCTCGGCTTTCTTGTGCGGTGCGTACAGGACTCGAACCAGCGACCTCCTGCGTGACAGGCAGGCATTCTAACCAACTGAACTAACGCACCATTTGCGAAATGCGATGCAAAGATAGTACAAAAATGTGTAACCATGCAAACATTTTTGCGATTTTTTTCAAAAAAAGTGCTTTTTCCCCTCTTTTTTTTGGCGTGAGCCCTGTTTTGAGGGTGCACGACGGTCAGGATTGGGGCTGTTTGAGCGTGAGGCGCAGCAGTTCGATGCGGGCAGCGGTCTTGCGAGTGACGGTGATGATGTAGTTGCCCACATCCACCGATTCACCAGCGTTGGGGATGGCTTCGTGCACGGTGAGCAGATATCCGGCTATGGTTTGGTATTCGTCGCTCTCAGGCAGGTCGAGGTGGAAACGCTCGTTGATTTCCTCAATCTCCATGCGTCCACTGAACTCGTAGGTGTTGTCGTCGAGCTGCCGTGCCACGAGTTTGTTGCGGTCGTGCTCGTCCTCAATTTCGCCGAAGATTTCCTCCACCAAGTCCTCAAGTGTCACCATGCCGCTTGTGCCTCCGAACTCGTCGAGCACGATGGCCATGGAGCGCTTCTTTTCGAGCAGTTGCGTCATCATTTTGCGGGCCAGCAAGGTTTCGGGTGCGAATAGCACCGGCTTGATGCGGGTTTTCCAGTCGACGTCGGGCACAAAGAGCTCGCTCACTTGGATAAATCCGATGACGTTATCGATTTCCTCGCGATAGACCACAATCTTCGACAGTCCTGACTGGCTGAAGAGTTTCACCAGCTCGTCGCGCGTAGTGTCGATGACATCGACAGCGATGATTTCGTTGCGCGGCACCATGCAGTCGCGCAGGTGCGTGTCGCTGAAGTCGAGCGCGTTCTCAAATAGTTTCACCTCTCGGTCCACCTCTTTGTTCTCGTCCTCTTTCTTGTCGATGTTCTGTTGCAGATAGGCGTCGAGCTCGTCCACGCTAATGGTGCCCACATTGTTGTTGCCCAGCTTGAAGCCCAGCAGCCGCATCAGGGTGGCCGAGAGCCACTCGGTGAAGCGTGAGATGGGGTAGAGCAGGCAGTAGCACACAAAGAGCGGCAGCGAGAACGTCCTGAGCGAATAGTTGGGGTTGATGCGGAACACCGCTTTGGGCAGGAGTTCGGCGGTGAACAGGATGATGGCGGTAGAGATAAGCGTCTGCAATGTGAGCAGCAACACCTCGTTGTTGCCTACCAGCTTTTGCAGGGGCGCTGTGAGCAAGATGGCCATAGCCATACTGTAGATGACATTGACGATATTGTTGCCGATGAGCAGCGTGGAGATGAACATCTCGCGGTTGCTGTAGAAGATATTGAGGATGCGGTTGATGATGCCGCCACGGGCGATATCAATTTCGGCCCGCACTTTATTTGACGATACAAAAGCAATCTCCATTCCCGAGAAAAATCCCGAGAGCAGCATCGCCCCGAGAGCGATGATAAGCGGATAGGTGTAGGGTGTTGTCAAAAAAAGAAATGTTATAAAGTTTTCAGTAATTGGCTGGTCGTTATGGGTGTGGCATCCGGTTTTCGTCGATGGGGAAGATGGCTTCTACCTGCCGCAGGGTGTAGGTGGTGAGTTTTTCGTTACTCTCATAACCATATCCCTCAATGACACGCCCTTCCTTCTCGATGTGGATGAACGACTCGCTGTAAAGCTTGTGGTTGGCTTGGTTCCAGAACAACTCATTGGTGGAGATAGCGTCACCCTGCTCGTTGGTGATGCGCACGTTGCCCGTCAGCGTCCACAGTTGTTGCAGCTTGTCGAAGTAGGCCGAGTCGCACTTGATGGTCGACACATTCTTGTAGTTGTCGTCGAGTTCCTGCGCAGTGACCCCCTTGGGAAACGTCCAGTGGGGTTGCCGGGCTTCTTCGTACATGCACCACAATGGTGTGGTGATGCGGTATCGTGTGTGGCCCGAGTCGCTGATTACCGTCTGCACATTGCGTGTCATCATGGTGGGCACCTTTTCGGGGTCGGTGGGATGCTTGACGACGCTTTTTACTTCGTCTTTGCAAGCCACTGCCGTGCTGAGCAGCGCCCAGGCAAGCAATATGTGCAGCAATCGTGTCATGCCTCCCATGGCCTGTTAGGATGTGCGGCGGTCAGCGAATCCGGTTTTTCCAGAACCACAGCTCATTGAAGTTCACCCCGATGGTGATGTTGAGGTAGTTCTCCTTGACAAGCGATACGGGCACGGTGTAGCGGTGTCTCCATTCCAGTCCCAGGTTGACGGTGGTCTTTCCGTTGGGCACGGGAAGGCTCACACCCACGGTTGCTCCGTAGTCGCGCACGTTGGCACCGGTGATGTTGATGTAGTCGTGGTTGTAGAACACACCTGCTCTGAATGCCATCGCCCCGAAGTAGGTGCCACGGCGGTTGGGGCTGTATTGCAGTCCTGCGGCGGCTTTCCAGCGATTGTCGAACTTGAGCGTGCTCACCTCGAATCCTGCGAGTGGCTCATATTTCACCGATGACCATTTCTGATAGGTGAAGTCGAACTCGGCGAGCCATCGATGGTTGTGCTCATAGCTCAATCCCACTCCGAAGGTGTGCGGCTGTTCATATTTGCCTTTCAACGATGTGTAGCCCACGGTGTCAGACTTGGTGTCCTGTGTGTCGTAGTACACACCCCAGGTGTGTCCGTGGAACGATTTCTTGGGCTGGTACATGAATCCCAGCACCACGCGGTCGCGCGGTGTGAGGTTGAACGCATATTGCGCGCCCACCTGCATGTTCCAGTCGCGTACTTCCATTTCACGCTTGAAGTAGCTGGTGGTGGACTTGGTGATGAGCGACTGATTGGTGGTCGAACCAAACATGTAAGCCACATTCACACCCAGGCTAAAGCCCTTGAACAATTCGTACCCGGCACCGATGTAGAGCTGACTGAAGCCTCCGGATCCCGACTGGTTCTCGGTGGTATTGTTGATTTTCGAGCCGAATGAGTAGCCCACGCTCGAATAGGGCACCAGGCCGAATGAGCCACCCAGCCGCTTACCCAGTTTGAACTGTGAGGTGATGTAGTCCAGACCGCCGCCGAAGCTGTATCCGCGTTTACCTTCCTCACTCGACCAGAGGTTGGTCATATCAAGGCCCACGTCCCACAGAAAGGTGAGTGAGTCGACTTGAGAATAAGAGGCCGGGTTCATCACATTGATGGCCCGCCCGTTCTGCATGGCGTAACCCACGCTTCCCATGGAGCGTTGTATGCTCGACGCATTGTCGCTGAGCAATCCGTACCCCACCTTGCTGTAGGGGGTGGTGAGTGTTTGTGCCAATGCTCCCATGGCTGCCATGCAGGCTACCAACAGGGGCAAGAGAGCTTTATTGATGTTCATTGTTTTCGTTGTATAAGAAAATTCTGTTCAGACCCTCGGCAAGCAAGTTCTCCAGATAGATGAAGTCGCTCTTGAGGTTGTTGCGGAGCAGTTGTCCGTCACCGCCGGTGACGAAGACCAGCAGATTGGGGTGCGATAGACGGATGTCGGCAATGTGCGAGCGGATTTCTCCCAGCAGTCCCAGCACTACGCCGCTGCGAATGGCCGTCTCGGTGTCATAGCCCACGACGGGTGTGGCTCCTTGTGCGCCCACCAGCGGCAGATGCCCGGTGTGTTCATGCAGAGCCTTGAAGCGCATCTCGAGGCCGGGGGCGATATTGCCACCCACGAAGCGACCGGCTGCGGTGACCAGGTCGTAGGTAACGGCGGTTCCGGCATCAATGATGAGCATGTCGCTGCCAGGAGCCAAGCGTTGTGCCACTGTCCAGGCGCCTACGGCAGTGGCTATCCGGTCGCGTCCTAATGTCTGCGGAGTGAGGTAACCCAGCGTGATGGGCAGCGGTGTGTTGTGCGACAGCCTGAGCACCCGCCTGCATCGGTTATTCACTATGTTGTCGATCTCGGCATCGCCCTCGGTGACACTGCACAGGGTGACGGTGTCGGGCTTGTAGTTGCTGAACATGCGCTCAAGCATCGCGGTGGAGGAGCGGTCAAAGCGATTGGTGGCAACGAGTTGGGCACCAATGAAGAAAGCCACCTTCACCGAGGTGTTTCCGCAATCTATAGTCAAATTACCTTTCATTAACCTGCAAAATTACGAAATGATTATGATTTATTCAAATTTCTCTCCATTTTGTCAATCATGGCCGATGCATAGATTTGCAGCACAGCGCCAGCCAGCAGGAAGGCAATCCAGTTCGAAGTGCCTGAGTCGATGATGGTTACCGCAGCCGATGCCACATAGAGGAGCGCGCTCACCACCAGAATGCGGTAGAGCCGGCGTGTGCGCAGGTCCTCGCTTTTGCAGTCCGCTGCCTGTGCTGTGCGTGCC
The DNA here is from genome assembly GCA_017483645.1 of Muribaculaceae bacterium. Taxonomy (GTDB): domain Bacteria; phylum Bacteroidota; class Bacteroidia; order Bacteroidales; family Muribaculaceae; genus Sodaliphilus. Next base: position 52,999 of record JAFUWD010000054.1, read on the forward strand.
GCCAGCACCATCAGTGCTCCTGCGCCATAGGCCCATCGCATCCATTGCTCGTTGAACCCCAGCAGGGGCATCAAAGCCATGATGAGCAGTAGCATCAGGCCGATGATGAGCACCCAGTTCCAGATGCTTTGTGCCGTTGTGATTTCGCTTTTCATTTGATGTCGGTGATGTAGACGTCCTCGTTGACCCGTTTCATGCCATATTTCTCGCGAGCGATTTTTTCGAGCGTCTCGCGGTCGGTATTGAGTTCTTGCACCTTGGCGTTATAGATGGCTGCCGAGTCTTGATTGGCCTTGATTTCGGCTTTGAGTTCGTTGATTTGCTTTTTGAGATTGTTGATTTTCAGGTAATTGTTTTCTCCTGTAAAGAGCAGAGAAACAACAAAAACAATGAAAATCACCAGTGGTAGGTTAAGCCATCGGGGAATCCACTTGGGACGTCGTATGTTGAAAATGTTGAACATGGTGGCAGCGGATTTGTGTTGTTCCTTTTGATTTAAACGCTAAAATTAGTGATAAAATTTGAGAAAAGTCAAAATTTAATCATTATTTAACAGACCCGGCCGCAGTCGGCGTGTGCGTTGCATCGCTTGCTCCATTTTCCACTGGTCGATGCGGGCGAAGTTGCCGCTGAGCAGCACCTCGGGCACTTTCCAGCCGTTGAACTCGGCGGGACGGGTGTAGACCGGTGCCTCGAGCAGGCCGTCTTGGAAGGAATCACTCAGCGCGCTTTGCTCGTCGCCGATGGCGCCGGGGATGAGGCGCACCACGGCGTCGGCGATGACTGCTGCCGGCAGTTCGCCGCCGGTGAGCACATAGTCGCCGATGGAGATTTCACGGGTGATGAGATGCTCGCGGATGCGGTAATCCACCCCTTTGTAGTGGCCGCACAGTATCATCAGGTTTTCGGCCATCGACAGCGTGTTGGCGATGGGCTGCGACAGCATTTCGCCGTCGGGCGAGGTGAAAATCACCTCGTCGTAGTGGCGTTCGGCTTTGAGTTGCTCCATGCACCGGAACACCGGCTCAATCTGCATCACCATGCCCGCGTCGCCGCCAAAGGGGTAGTCGTCCACCTTGCGGTGGTTGCGCAGCGACCAGTCGCGCAGGTTGTGCACATGGATTTCGACCAGTCCCTTGTCCTGTGCCCGCTGCAAAATGGAGCAGTGTAGTGGCGATTCGAGCGCCTCGGGCATTACCGTGAGTATATCAATGCGCATAGCAGTAAAAAGGGGGGTTAATTGTTGTGGCTGTTGTCGTTGTCCCAGGGATAGCGGCGTTTCGGATTGCGTGGAAACCACCCTTTTCTCACACGTTCCTCCTGGTGAAACACCTCGAGGATGCTCCAGAAGCACGAGAATGCCGTCACGCCCATGAGTGAGGATGCCAGCACATTGTCCACCAGCAGCGTGGCTGCCGCCAGACCGATGCCCGCCAGCAAGAATGCCCACCAGCACTTGGTACCCAAGTGGTATTCGGCTTTGATGACGACGGGATGAAAAATCCCGATTACTAAAAAGGTGGCCAGTCCGATGACAAGTCCCAGCAGATGATGTGATGTAAGAAACTCCATAAAAAGAGAAAATCAGTAACTTCACTGCAAAGTTACTGATTTATTCTCTATTCGTTGCAAAAAAGGCGACTTTTCATCCAAAAGGACGCAGACATTTAATTGGAGCCTGAGGGATTTTGTGCTTGCCCGCCGCCTGCCGATGCGCCACCCACAACGTCGCTGTTTTCGATGGTTTTGTCGGTCTTTTTGACTCGGGTGTTGAGCGAGCCGAAGCGGTAGCTGATTGACAGACGCACCGAGCGGTCGGCCCATTCGTTGCGATCCCATCCGGTGAAGTCGCCCTGGATGGTACGCATGGTGAAAGCACTGCGTTTCTTACCGAAGGGTTGCTGGGCGTTGATGCGCACAGTGAGCCGGTCGTCCTTCAGGAAACTGCGTTGCAGCCCCAAACCGTGGAACCAGTTATTCCCATTTTTTCCGTAAAGTCCGCTGGCGCCACCTCCCCATTTGCCCACGTTGGCGGTGAGCCGCAGTTTCCAGGGAAGTTGTTGGGTGATTTGTGAAAAGAAGAAGCTGCTCCAGCCGCTGTTTTTCAGATCCAGCTCGCGACTTCGGTAATAGTCGTATCCCACGTTGCCGTTGACCATGATGCTCGTTTTGGGATGCACCATCCACTGGAAAAAACCGCTCAGGCCCACCCAACGCTCGGTGAGCGTGTTGGCGTAGGTGGAAACCTTTTTCCCGTCGCGCACAAACTGCACGGCTGCAATCTCGTTGTTGCTCACCGAGAATCCCGGCACCACATTGAATGTGAATTTGGGCCCGATGTGCATGAATGTGGCGCTCACCGAATAGCTGCGCGCACTGCTCAGTCGGGCGTTGCCGTAGGAGATGGTGGTGGGTTGCTCCACGACGGCAGGGTTCAGGTAGCTGATGCCCGGACGGTGGATGCGTGTGGCAAAGGCCATTTTCAGGCTGTTGGCCATATCGAATTGGTAACTCATGCTGGCGCTGGGCACCCAGTCGTTGAGGCTGCGGTGAAATCCCTCCTGGCTGCCGTCGGGATAGCTGGCTCGCAGGTGGCTCCACTCGTAGCGCAGCCCAGCCCGGGCGCTCCATTTGTCGCGGTGATAGGTGTAGCTCAGATAGGCCGCCGCCACCTGTGTCAGGTGCTTGAAGCGCGTGTCCACGCTCGGTGCTTGTTCGCTATCGTAGTCGGTGACGGTGTGGCTGGTGTTGCTGCGGTAGATGTACTTGACTCCCGTTTCCATCTTGTGCCACTGTGCGAAGGGGCGGGTCCAGTCGAATTGTAAGGTGTGTTCCCAGAAGTTTTCGTGGCCGTTTTGGCCGAATGCAGTGTAGGGAACGGGCGGATTTTGGGCGGCGCTGATGGTGTTGCGCAATTCTGAGGTGCTGCGGGTGGTCGACAGCATATAGCTCAGTGTCAAGGCCTCTTCCTTGCGGGTGGTCTTGTGTTGATAGTCGGCGCGGCCGTTGAAATTGTGGTAGCTGTTGCCGGGGCTGTGGGTGTTCTGGGTGTAGCTGTAGATGGGCAATCCGGCAGCATCGGTCATGGCCATTCGGCCGGTGCCGTCGGATTTGTAGTTATAGAAGTAACCTCCGAAGGTGAGCGACAACAGGTTGAGCGAGTCGATTTCAACACTCGAGTCGATGTTGCCGTAATGCACGTTGACACTCGACAGCCCGCTGCCTTCGCTGCGAAGGGTGTTGCCGCTTTCGGTGTAATGGGTTTCGCTGCTCGACAGTTGTTCGTCGTGGCGTCCCTGGCGATGGTAGCCATAGTTGATCGAAGTCACCCAGCGTCCCACCTGTGAGGTGACGTAGGCGTTGGCGTTGGGGTCGCCGCGGTGGTCCACGCCGGCACCGATTGTGCCTGTGATGCCGTTGATGTCGGCATTGGTCATCATCACAATGTTCAAGATGGCGCTCACGCCCTCGGCGTCGTACTTTGCTCCCGGCTCGGTGATAACCTCGATGCGTTTAATCATGGAAGCCGGAATGGCTTTGAGCACCTCCTTAGGGTTGCTGCTGAGCGACGGGTCGGGATGCCCGTTCTTATAGATTTTGAAATTGGTGCTGCCTTTCACACGAATTTCTTCCTGGCCGTCGACGCTCACCAGCGGCACCTTCTTGAGCATTTCCAAGGTGGAGTTGGTGCGGCTGTCGGCATCGGCCTGGATGTCGTAGCTCAATCGGTCAATTTCATTTTTCACCAGTGGGCGTTGGGCGGTGACCTCAATTTCCTTGAGTTCGATGTTCTTTTCCAGGGCAGCGTTCACGGCGCTGTCGATGGCAGCTTGTTCCTTGTCGGAAACAGTGGTGGTGGCGGCCGTCTGCGCCACGGCAGTCGTTGCCAGCAGTGCCACAGCGAGTGTGGCGAGTTGTTTCGTTGGGCGGAAAACCATTAGAGTTGTAGTTATTGTTTTTTGTGTGTTAGACGCATTGTGATGTAAAAAAGTTTCAGCCAATGTGTTAAAAAGAGTGAATGCGCATTATTGCCCGATGGCCTGCTTGATATCGATGTCGAGGATGGTGATGAGCGCTTGGCGGGACACATCGCCCAATGTGGTCAGCCTCACTGATTGAGCCTGAATGACTTTCTCAAACAGATTGCGAACTATGCGGGCATTTCCCCAGTCTTTGCTCTTGTGGGCAGTTTGCTGCTCCAGGTATTGTTGCAACGCAAGTTTTGCCTCAGGCTGGAGCCGATAGTCGAATTGAGTGCAGATATTTTCAAAAATCCTCATCAATTCGTCAGTATTGTAGTCGTCAAAATGGATATATCGGTTAAAACGTGACCTCAGTCCAGGATTCGACTGGATGAACTGTTCCATCTCGTCGACATATCCGGCCAAAATCACCACCAGGCGGTCGCGGTCGTCCTCCATGCGCTTGAGCAGGGTGGCAATCGCCTCGGGGCCAAAGTCGTTCATGGTTCCCGGTGCCAGGGTATATGCCTCGTCGATGAAGAGCACCCCGTCGAGAGCCGAATCGATGATTTTATTGGTTTTCACCGCTGTTTGGCCCACATATTCGGCCACCAGCCCCGAGCGGTCGGTTTCCACAAGATGCCCCTTTTTGAGAACGCCCATCTCCTTATAGATGGCAGCCACGATGCGTGCCACGGTGGTTTTTCCGGTTCCGGGATTGCCAGTGAACACGCAGTGATAGGAAATGGCCGGCGTTTTGAGTCCTTCTCCGGCCCTGTGCTTGTTCACCGTCACAAAGCTCTTGAGGTTGGCGATATCCTGCTTCACTTTTTTCAGTCCCACCAGTTGCTGCAGCGTATACATCGGGTCTTCTTGCTGCATGTCGTTCTGAGCGGAGCCTTCTTGGTTACGGCCCATTTGTTCGGGGGCAATCTGTTGCAACCACTTGGCTTGGGAGGGGGTGACAACGCCATCTGCCTTGGCCACAATGGAGGCCAGCCGGTAGAGGATGACGCGGGCTTGTGGCAGCAGGTGGCTCGAAGTGTCGCTCAACCTGATGGTGAGCGCCAGCATGAAGTCGTCTTCCCCATCCACTGTGATACCCACCCCCGGATTTTTATAGACTTCAAGCATTTGGCTGTACACCTGCCTGATTTGTGTGGAAAACGAGTCGCTATCGGTAATGTTTCCGGCAAGGGTGTCATAGGGTGTCGGGGTCTGTTTGTTCTTGATGCAGTCGAGAAACATAATGAGCAGTTGCCCCTCGGCTGTGGTGTTGTCGGTTTCGACACTCAGTCCCAGCCTGCGGTAAATCCTGAAAAAATCCTGGGCGAAGAAAAACTGTAATGTGCTATTTAAAAATGTGTTGTCGAAATTGCCTTCGATGGTGTCTTTATCGCGGGCGCGATTAAGGAGAAATGTGCGCAGCTCGTTGTCGTTGCTCAGTGTGCGGCACAGCTCTAAGGCTTTGCCCACCTCGGCGGTGAGCGCGCTGTATTGTTGTTCCGAGACGAGAACGGGGATTTCTTCGGCTTTTGGAGAAGCCGATGCGGCGGCTCTCCGGGGAGCCGAAAAATCGTCGGATGCCACGATGAACATGACCATGATGACGATTCCAATGCAGCCTGTGAAAAATACCGTGAGCCACTGTGCTCCCATCAAAAGCATGATGAGGAGTAGTAGCGCCAGCATGCCCAGGCACCCGCAGGCCGTTTCTTTATTTCTCTTTTTTGAACTCATTATCTCGATGCAAAAGTAACACAAATTTGGCATACGGCCACAATATGGGGTATAAAAATGGCGGCACCCACACGGATGCCGCCATTGATAATCAATGAAAAGGGCGCTGAGATGATAATCAGCGAATCACTTTGGTGGTCTTGACCGTGCCGTCGCTCATCGTGGTGATCACGATGTTGAGGCCGGTGAAGGGCTTGGCGCTCACTTGGCCGGCTGCATTGACATACTTCACGGCAGCCACTGCGGTGGCAGCGTTGATGTCGCGCACGGCGGTGGAAACGTCGTCAATCTTGGTGCCGTTGCTCATGGCCTTCAGGTCGTAGCCCTCGGCAGCAGCAACGCGGCGCGGTGCTCCGGTGGTGCCATTGGCGTTGAGACGGATGAGGACGTCGAATTCCACGTTGCAATCATTCTCAAATGTCTTGCCCGTGATGTCGGCGTGGAAAGCACCGTTGATGCTGGCGGTGTTGACGGTTTCCGTGGCGTTGGGCGTGCGGAAGTTGCCGTCGCTGCTGTGGAAGCATCCCACCATGTGAGCCACCTCCATCACTTGCGGCATGGCAAACCAGAAGTTGTAGGTCCGGTCACCCACCGTGCGCTCCACGTTGGTGCGGTTGTTCGGGTCAAGGTTGGCGGGCGTGTAGTTGTTCAGCGCCACGGTGCCAATATTCTCGCCGAGTTCATAATCATCAACAGCCATTGTGTAGTTCTTCACATCGGTCAGCTTGCCGGTGACACCGGTCAGCGTTTGGCCCACTTGAGCATCCTCGATGCCGGTCAAGGCAATCCAGTTGCTGAAGGTGTTGGCGGGCAGAGCCAGATAGCTGGCCACATAGTCGGTCTGACCCTCGGCGGGACCCTGAGCGGAGGCACCGTTGTCATCGCGGGCGTAAGCCACGTCGCCATCCACGAAGGCCACGGTCAGCTCATCGGTAATCAGATAAGTTTTGCTGGTATCGGGAGCGGTCTCCATGTCGGCCAGAGAGGACTCGGTAACGGTGGGAGGAGTCACCTCGCCAACCTCTTTCCACTCGATGGTAACCATGCCGAAGTTCACCTCGCCGGGCATCAGCACATAGAGCGGAGTGTAAATCTGAGGATCGGTAGTGGATGTGGTCGTCACTGTGATGGAGTGTCCGTCGGCGGCAACGCTCATCACCTCAGCGGTATTCATTTGCTGTGTTCCTTCACCATTGATGCGCCAGAACGATCCACCCAGGCCGGCCAGTGTTTCCTCGCTGGTAATCAGCAACTGGTAGTTGTCGGTGGTTTCGTTGATGTAGTGGTAGCCCACGAGCGTGACAGTGTGGTCGCCGGCGGTGAGCACTTGGCCGTCGACGGGCTTGGGAGCCGCTGTGACGGTGAGTTCCTTGGTGGCGGCAATAGTGTTGTCGCTGTTCAAGGTGGCGGTGATGGTGACAGTGCCTTCGGCCACACCGGTCACCAGACCGGTTTCGTCGACGGTAGCGATAGCTTCGTCACCGCTGGTGAAGGTCACCTTGCTGGCAGCCACGTCCTTGCTGTCTTGGTCCTTGACGGTGAGTTGCAACGTCTTGGTGGCCTGCACCTCGTTGGCGTCAGCCTCGAGAGTGATTGCGGTGGGCTCGCTGACCGAGCCGGTCTTGTAGCAGTAGATGTTGTCAACCAGAATGTTCAGTCCGTTTCCGTTGTCGAGCTTGAGTTGGTGCATCAGGTTGGTGCCGCCGCGTGTGGCATCGTCAAATGTGCTCATCGGGATGTCGAAACTCGACCACTCGCCCCCAGCGAAATTCACAGTGCTGCGGATTTCGGGGAAGTTGGCGTTGGCCTCGGCGTTCCACCAGATGGGAACGATGCCCAGCGAGCCAGCTTCTTCGCAGTAGATGTCGATGTGCAGGTATTCCATCTCGGTGACATCGAGCTGGGTGTTGAAGCCCAAGCCGTAGTAGTTCATGTTCTCGAATTGCAGCGTGGGATTACCGTCGATGGTGATGCCGGTGAATCGTGTGGGCGAGCCCCAGTCGTAGAAGCCCAAATTGGGTGTTGCGGTGGTGTAAGCGTCGCTGTAGATGCTTATCACATTCTCGGCATCCTGCGTGGGTGCGGGAGCAGCGGTGAGAGCGGTGGTGGTGGCTTGGACGGTGAGCGGTTCCGAAGTGTTGGCGTTCTCATCTTCGGCCACGATGGTGAAGGTGTAGGCGGTACCGGCTGTCAAGCCCGAGATGGTGTGCTCGATTTCCACATCGTTAGCGCCCTTGCCATTATAGGTGTTGCCATCTTGGTCGGTGATGAGGTAGTTGATGACCTCGGCCTTGTCGTCGGAGGCTTTGAGTGCCACGACCACGCTCATGGCGTTGGCTTTGACCAGCTCGGCTTTGACGAGAGTGGGAGCCACATTGTCGTCGACGGCGGGCTTGGCCAGATAGAAATGGTCGAGGTAGAACTCATACTCGTTCTCCAGCTCGATGCACATGTAGTTCTGTGTGAAGGCAGCGCCCTCGATGGTGACGTAGTTCCATTGTCCGGGAATCAGCCCTTCGAACTCGATGGCATTGTCATAGGCGTTGTCACCAAAGATTTTGCACTTGGTGGCGCTCATCGGATACAGGGCCACATGGGCTGTGTTGTAGTCGGCGTTGGGTGCAACGGCGTTCTTGGTGCGGCTGTTCATGCCGGTTCCCGTCACATGCACGGTCTTGTGGTCGTTGCCGTCAACTAAGTTCACCTCCTCGATGGCGGTGTAGAGCGGGTTGGGTGCTCCGCCGCCGATTCCCCAACCGGGATTGTTGTCCTGCAGGCCCTTGCCGTAGGTGGCGCTGTAGATGGCAATTACATTCAGCTCCAGGTCGGTGGGCTCGTTGGCGTTGGCCGTGGGTGCGCCCATGGCCTCGGCAACCACAGTCATGGTAATGGCATTCGAGGTAACATCGCCCACTGAGGCCGTGATGTCGGTGGTGCCGGCAGTCAGTGCGGTGAAGACACCGTCGGTCACTGTGCCCACAGCGGGATTGGTGCTGCTCCAGGTGATGGCGCTCGGGGAGAGTCGTCCGCCATTTTGATCTTTGGCGATGACGTTGATGTTCACCGTGCTACCTACCGTGGGATAGGTGCCATTTGCTTCAATGGCGAGTGTGGTCAACACCAAATTGCCCTCGTCGGGCTTTGCCAGATAGAAGTGGTCGAGATAGAACTCCGTCTCGTCCACCAGCTCGATGCACATGTAGTTCTGTGTGAAGGCAGCGCCCGTGATGGTGACGTAGTTCCACTGGCCTGGAATCAGCCCTTCGAACTCAATGGCATTGGGGTAGTCATTGTCACCGAAGATTTTGCACTTGGTGGCATTCATCGGGAACAAGGCCACATGGGCGGTGTTGTAGTCGGCGTTGGGCACACTCTTGGGACGGCTGTTCATGCCGGTACCCAGCACATGCACGGTCTTGTGGTTGTTGCCCTCTACCAGCTTCACCTCCTCAAGAGAGTTGTACAGCGGATTGGGTGCGCCGTTGTTGATGCCCCATCCGGGGTTGTTGTCCTGCAATCCTTTGCCATAAAAGTCGCTGTAGATTGCAATGACATTCGCCTCGGCATCGGTGGGATCGTTGGCGTTGGCCGTTGGGGCGGTCTGTCCCCAAACTGTCAAAGTTGCCAAAGCAACAAGGACAAAAGTCAAAAATTTCTTCATTACTTGGTTTTTTGGTTTTAGGTTATTGAAAAATAGGTTTTCTCGTGTGTGTAATTACATTACAGGTGCAAAGATAAAGGCGCATCGTGAAAGATGCGCCAAAAAATAACTCACAAAACCTCACTTTTTTTAAAAACAGTCCCCATTTAATGGGCAAATTGAGCTTGTGACCTCCTCACATGCCCCATCAAACTGTTTTAAGAGGGCGGGGTGTGTTGATATGTCAGTCGTCCATGCCCAGGAATTGTCCGCTTTGGTTGAAATTAAGCTCCATCCCATTGGACAGATCAATCTCGAACCCGGTGGGCTTTTTGTTGATTTTGGTAATCATCTGGCCTTGGAAATTAGCCTTGACATAGTTGGCTATGGCTGCAGGAACGAGTGCGGCAGGTACGGGCCGCATGTGGCAATCCACATTGTCCCATTGGTTGGCCGGGTCGAAATCGACCTCGGTGCCATCGGAAAGTGTCACATCATACTCAACGCCTCCAAACTCATTGTCGGTCTCAACATACGACACCGTGGCTTGAGGGAAGTGTTTTTTCAGAAAGTCGGTGATTGGGGCGGGCAGAGCGGCCGGTGATACGGTTGCTGCCGGGGCCGGTGCTGCTGCGGCTGTGGCTGTGGTGTCGACTGCCGGTGCTGGAGTGGCAGGAGCAGCCTGTTGAGCCTGTGTGGGGTTCATTTGCTGGGTGCCACCACCCAAGCCGCTGCCGTTGTTACAAGAAGTCATTGCTGCGAGAGTAACGATAGTGAGAGCGAAAATTGTTTGTTTCATTGTTAAGTTTTTTATAGTATGAATAAAAATGTTGGTTATTGCATCCACAATGCCGCCACGCGCCGGCGGATGGCCAGCACATTGGCCGCCGTGATGACCGTCATGATCACCAATGCCACCATCATGGCCGGTAGCACACTGGCTCCCGTCACGCCAAAAACGGTGAGAGTGTCTTTATAGTAAAGCCTTGTCGCCAGCATCAGCGCGATGGACAACCCCAGCACCGCGGCATTGATGGCGAGAACCATCACAATATAAGGCCGTGCCACCTGGCTCGGTGAGTAGCCGAGCAGGAGCAGGTCTTGCAATTTGCGGGTGTTTTTTTGCAATAGCAGATAGATGCTGAGCATGAGCACAAAGAATGCCAGCAACGAGATGATGATGCCCACGGCAATGACGATGCCGATGATGAGCATCAAGAAATAGTTGGCCTTGCTTGACGACATCTTGTCGCCTGCCACCTCATAGCGATGCTGACTCATGAATTGTTCGATTTTCACGTCACCCGGACTGTTGACCTCCACAATGAGGCGTTGCGGCTGCCGCGGCATGCCTGTTCCATAGCGCTCGTTGGCCCACGTCAGGAAGTCTTGCGGCACAATGACGGTGTTGAGTCTGTTGGAGAACCCCACAATGCGCCCCGGCATGTCCTCGGTGAGTCCGTTGCCGCTGAAAGTGAACGACAGCGGAATCATTCCTGCCTGCCCTTCGCTGATGCGCGGCATACCTTGTGTGGCGGCGAAACCGAAATTGTAGAGCGACAGATAGTCGCGCGAGACAATCACCGGCACCTCAGGCCGAGACGGGTTGAAGCCCCACTGATCGGCGTTGACGTCGATAAACTCGTCGGGGATGGCCTCAAAGAAAAATTGACTGCGCATGGCGCGCCCGCCACCCACCCCCACGGTGGCGCTGATGGCAAAATCGCTGCTGATGAAGCGTCCCACTTGGCGGCACCACGGCTGTTGTTGCAGCGTGGCCACGGCGCTGTCGGGAAACTCACTGCCGCTGCCCATCAACGCTCCTGTGCCGGTGATGGTGCGGGTAATAACCAGATAATCCTTGCTGATGAAGCTGTCTTCGTCGGCAAACACTGGCTTCACGTCAAGGTAGAATTGCACCGCCAGAATGACGATGGTGAGGCCCACCAGATTGGCCAGCGCAAAGCCTGCCAACTGGGTGGCGCTGACGTGTTTTCTGAGCAGTTTCCAAATGATGTTTTTCATAGCGCCAGATGTTGTGTGTCGTTCAACTTGAGGTGATTTCCCACGCTCGTGGCGATAATGCCCGCTCCTTGGCGTGTTGCTTCGTCGGTCACCAGTTGCGCCACGATTTGGTTGTTGGCCTCGTCGAGGTGACTCACCGGTTCGTCGAGCAGGATGAAGTCGGCCGGCTGGCACAGCGTGCGAATAACTGCCACCCTTTGTTGCTGTCCGATGGAGAGTTGTGCCACAGGGCTGTGTAACTTGTCGGCAATAGCCAGTTCCTCAAAGAGTTGCTCAATCTGCTGCAGGTTCTTGAAATGGGTGATGCGGTTTTTTAGTTCCACGTTTTCCAATGCCGTGAGCTCGGGAAACAAACGCATCTCCTGGGGCAGATAGGCGATGTGGCGGCAGCGCAACCGGCACCACTCGTCAATGCTCAGCGAGCGGCTGTTGCGTCCGTCGAAAGCGATGGTGCCCTCATAGTCGTTGCGGTAGCCGTAGATGTAGGCGCACAGCGACGACTTGCCGGTACCGCTTTCGGCGGCCACCAGATAGCGCTTGCCACGCTCCAGGGTCACGTTTCGCAGCCAGATGTCGCTACCCGTGTCGGGCCTGCCGGCAAACACAGCCGGCAAAGTGTGTGATAATTCAATTTTCTCCATGGTGGTTTTTCTCACAAAGATTTTGACCGCGGAACGGTTCCACGTGGATGTTGGTAATGGTGTGGCCCAGCAGTTCTTGCAGGCTGTCCTCGATTTGAGTGGTGATAGCGTGGCTCTGCGTCACCGAGAGGTCGCCGTCGACCTTGATGTGCACGTCGACCACGCTCACCGTGCCGTTGCGGCGCGTGCGCAGGTTGTGGAATGCCTTTACACCGTGGGTCCGGGCTATCGTTTGACCGATTTGCTCCACTTTGTCGGCGGGTAGCGACACTTCGAGCAATTCTTTCACCGCCGGTTTGCCCATGCGGTAAGCCAGCGTGATAATCAGTATGCTCACCACAATGGCGGCTAAGGGGTCGAGCACACGCCATTGCTCGCCAAGAAAAATGGCTCCTGCAATGCCGCCCAGCGTGGCCATGCTGGAGAGGGCGTCGCCCCGGTGGTGCCAGGCATAGGCAAGCAGGGCTTTGCTGTCGAGCCGACGGCCCACATGGTGGGTGTATTGAAACAACCCTTCTTTGATAACGACAGCAATCACTGCCACCACAAGTGTGAGCAATTCGGGCCTGTCGAGCTGTGCGCCGTTGATGGCTCTCCACACCTCGCCGCCCCCTTCCGTGAACAGTTCCAGCCCCACCAGCAGCATGATGATGCTGATGATGAATGCTGTGAGCGTCTCAAACTTGCCACGCCCATAGCGGTAGTTCTCATCGATGCCCTTTCCGCTCACCCTCATCATAGCCAAGGCGATGGCATCGGTGCAGCAGTCGCCCACAGAGTGCGCCCCGTCGGCCAGCAGGGCGGTGGAACGCCCCCACAGTCCAAAGGCGATTTTCATCACACTCATCACCACGTCGGTGCCCAGCCCCAGCCATGTGCATCGTGTTTCCCGAGCGCTTCGCTCGGCACTTGCCGTGTTAAAGTCTTGGATGTTCATCGTTGAGTTCGATTACTTGACAATGAGTCACATGGCCCGCGTCGAGCGTGAGGGTGACCAGAGTGCGCACCTTTTGCCATCCCTGCCGTCCTGCAGCACCGGGATTTACTACCAGCACCCCCAGCGACCTGTCGGGCATGACCTTGAGAATATGGCTGTGCCCGCACACAAATAATTGCGGCCGGGAAAGTTGCAGGCGTGAGCGGATGCCCGGTGCGTACTTCCCGGGGTAGCCGCCGATGTGTGTCATCACCACCTTCACACCCTCGGTCTCGAAAATCTCCATTTCCTTGAACCGCCGGCGCAATGTTTGGCCGTCGGCGTTGCCGTAGACAGCCCGGAACACCGGCGCGATGGCTTCCAGCCGGTCGGCCACCTCATCGTTTCCGATGTCGCCCGCGTGCCAAATCTCGTCGCACTGCGCAAAGTGCAGGGCGAACCGGTCGTCCCAATAGGCGTGAGTGTCGCTGATGATGCCTATTTTCTTCATTTCTCGCTAAATTCCATCAGTCGTGCCAGATACTTGCCGATGATGTCAAACTCCAGGTTCACGATGGTGCCCGGAACGATGGCGTGAAAATTGGTGAGCTCGTAGGTGTAGGGTATGATGGCCACCTGAAAGCTCTCGGGCTGGCTGTTGCACACGGTGAGGCTTGTTCCGTTCACAGTGACACTGCCTTTCTCCACGGTCACATAACCTTTACGGGCCATGGCCGGGTCGACGTGATAGGAAAAAGTGTAGTAGCGTGAGCCGTCCACTTCGTCGACGGCGGTGCACACGGCCGTCTGGTCGACGTGACCCTGTACGATGTGGCCATCGAGCCTGCCGTTGATGAGCATGGATCGCTCCACGTTCACCTCGTCGCCCACTTGAAGGTGCCCCAGGTTGCTGCGGTCGAGCGTTTCCTGGATGGCGGTGACCGTGTAGGTGCCGTCGCCGGGCAATTTCACCACGGTGAGGCACACGCCGTTGTGCGACACGCTTTGGTCAATTTTCAATTCATGCACAAAGGTGCAACTGAGCGTGATGTGTAAGTTGCCGCCGTCACGCTCCAGTGCCACCACTCGGGCGGCTTCTTCTACGATACCTGAAAACATAATACTTGTGGTCTGTTTACGCTGCAAATATACAAATTTTGTGTGAAATAGTTTGTGTGTTATTGCGGAAGTAGCTAATTTTGCATCAATACAACACGCTCATGAAACATTCATATCTGTTGACAATAGCCTTGCTGGCGGTCCTGCTTTCAGCCTGCCATAGCAACGAGGCAAATTACAAGGCTGCCTACGACAAGGCCCGTGAAAAGAAAACCGAGGTTATCGACGACGAGTTTGCCGCTCTCATCAAAGCTGAGAAGCGTCGTGACCTGGAGGTGGTGAACGGCGACACGGTGCGTGTGGTGCGTGCCTATACCAATGTGACCGACGGCCAGCAGTCCGATGCGTTGCGCTACAATGTGGTGGTGGGACAGTTCAAGCAGTTGTTCAATGCCCGCACTTACCGCGACCGTCTCAAGAGCGAAGGCGGTTACCCCAGTGTGCTGCTTTATGGCACGGTGGAACGCGACAAGAAATATTTTGTGGTCATCAAGAGCTTCAGCGAGCTGGATGTGGCTGCGGCGTTTCTCAAAAATCTCGGTCGGCAGTCGACGGTAAAAATTCTGGAACCCGAACCATGGATATTGGAGCGGTTATAAATAGGGAGGCTGTCAGGATAAAAGGGTGGTGGCGGGAATTCCGTGAATGGCAGCGCACTCCCATGAGCACACCGCCACTCTCCGACTCTCAGACGGCCTGTCTCAATTGTGAAGAGAGTTACGACGGCGACTTTTGTCCCCGCTGCGGCCAGCCTGCCACGGCGCAACGTTTCACTTTCGGCCATGTGATGCGCCAGGCGCTGGATGTGTGGGGATTGGGCGGGCGCAAGAGTATGCCGCGCACCATCTGGCATTTGATATGGCGTCCCGGCTACATGATTTATGACTACCTGAAAGGTCATCGCCAGCCTTATTTTTCGCCCTTCAAGATGCTCTTTCTGGTTTCCACGGCCTTCGCTATTTTTGTGCATCTGCTGCCCGGGGCCGAGGCCAACGTCGACACCGAGAGCGCAAAAATAGAGAGCATAGAGCGTGTCGTGTCGGATTATTTTAAAGATTACGACAAGGGAAAGGGCCACACATCCGAAGAGTACCTGCAATCGGCTCAGCGCATCATGCGGCCTGTGCGCAAGGTGGTGTACTGGCTCGATACCACCGACGTGGCGATGGCCATTGTGTTCCATTTGTCGGTGACGCTGTTTGTGATGAGAATTTTCAGAACAACTCCCCGCATGGGCCGTGCCACCGCTGTGGAGCATTTCTATGCGCAGGTGTTTATTTCGAGCCAGCTCTCCATCTTTAACGCCCTGAGCATATTGCTGTTGGTTGTTTTCAAAGGCCATGCCACGGCCGATATGTCGCCCTGGCTCACTTACGCCTTGTATGTGTTGGATTTCAGGCATCTTTACGGGTTCGGCTGGGTGAAGACAATATGGAAAACCCTTTTGGTGTTTCTGCTCTACTTCATTGTGATGTTATTGCTCGTTTTCTTGTCGGTGTTCTTTTTGATGTATAGTGCCGTGGCGTTGACCGAAGTGTTATGACCGGTATCATGACCATATTTTCGTTTCTGATAGGGGTGGCAACCGCATTTTTTGTCACTTGTGCGCTCTATATCCTCACCCGTCCCCGCCGCACCCGTTTCCAGACGGTGCTGGGCCGCATCTTTGTGGTGTGGGCGTTGCTGTGCGTGAAGGATTTGGTGTTGGCATTTCCGGGAATGTATCGCCAGCCGGCGCTCGACGTGGTGTTTCTCATCGACGGATGGTCGGTGGCAACATTCACAGTGTTTCTGATGGAGATTGTGCGCCCCGGGTGGACGAATGCCACAAAACTGCTGCTGGTGTTGTTGCCTTTTTGGTTGTGTACCGCAGCCTATTTTGTGTGGCCTGCGAGGCGGAATGTTGTCATTGTTGTCTACACCTGGCTGCTGGTGGTGTTTGCCCTCACTATTTTAGTTGTGGGTTTTGTGACCACACGGCGCTACATCAAGTATGTGCGCGACAATTATTCCAATATTGACAACATCGACGTGTCGTGGGTGAGGCAGGTATTTTTCTTCTTCATCGTGGGCCAATTGTTGTGGTTGGGTGTGAGTTTTGTCAGCAATCCGGCGGCCGATTGTTGCTACTACGTCATCACCCTGGCCATGTGGCTGATGGTGTTGCGCTACAGTTACAATCTGCGCCCCATCGTCATGCAGCCCGTTGAGCACGTTGACGGGTCGGAAACGGAGCCCCGTCAATATGCCTTTGCCGGGCAGATGGAGCGTGTCATTCAGGAAGAAAAGCTTTATCTCAACCCCAATCTCACGCTGATGGATGTGGCCAAGCGTGTGGGCACCAACCGCACTTATATGAGTGAATATTTTTCACATGTGTTGCAAGAAACGTTCTACGATTACATCAATCGTTTGCGCTTGGAAAACATGAGCTTGTCCACAATGCGCGAGCATCCTGAGTTCACTCTTGAGTATGTGGCTCAGTTAAGCGGTTTCAATTCGATGAGCACCTTCAGGCGTGCGTTCACCAAGCTTACCGGCATGAGTCCCAGCCAGTGGCGCCGTGAGCAAAGTGCGCCGCAATAAGGTAAAACAACTTTTTCTATAGCAACACTGATGCCACGGCGGCGGTGTCGAGCGCCCATTGATATGAGAACGCCTCGTCGGCCAGGTCGGGGCTGTCGGTCAGTGTCTGGTGCTGGGCCTCGGCCTTGGCGCGCAGCATCTGCCCCACGGTGGGCTTGGCGGCGAGCTTTTTCAGCAGTGCGGTGATTCCGGCTGTGTTGAGTGCGAGCACATTTTGGCCGCCGTAGGGCATCTCGAGCCAAATGATGACCCGCTTTGCCACATCAAGCACCCCGAACACCAGCCCCTTGGCGCTGTCGTTGCCGATGCGTATCATCTGGGCCACGGTCGACGGGTCGTAAGCCACCCCTGTCTTCTCGTCCACTGCCATGCGATGGCGTGAGTCCATCCATCCCACCATCAATCCCGGTGTGAGTTCACCATTGCTGTAGGCATTGCATGAGAACACGACAAACCGCGCGCCCTGTTGCGTGAGCACCGGCAGGTTGAGCTCCACATATTCGGCGGTACCCACCTGGTCGGGAATTTCGCGGATGTCGCCTGAGTGTTTGGCTCCGACGGGCGTGAGGTTGAAGTATGCGCATTGATCCTCGTGGTCGTCGTAGGTGATGACTGCGCTCAAATCCATGTCGAGGTGCATGGCCGGCAGCCCCTTGCCCCATTGCAGAAATAGACGCACACTGTCGCCTTCGACGGCAAAGCGGGTGCCTTGCAGCGCGCTTCCGGCATCATGCACGGTGGTGGAGCGGTCGCCCACGGGCACCGGCACCTCATCCAGCCGCGGGTCGATGTAGACTGTGCGGCCGGTGGGCGGCTGAGTTTCCCAGTACCGGCGCATCGTTTGCCGGTAAATATCGTTTACGGCACTGGCCATGTTGTCGAGTTGCAGCCGGGTATAGAGTCTTAACAACCGATTGGAATCGACAAGTTTTCCGTTACCCGCCACGGGGCGCACCATGCGTTTTTCTCCATCAAAATAGTTGGCGGCCACCGAGCCCAGTGTGAGCAATAGTCGTGGTGGCAAAGCGGGTGCCACTTGTGCGAAGGCGGTGAGCACTTCATCGGGTCCGAACCACAGCATCGTCGACAGCAGGCAGCATGCGAAGGTGCCCGGTCGTTGCTTTAACAGCGACAGGGTGGTGGTGGCGTCGCGCTTGAGTTTGCCGGCATCCACGCGACCCTGCCACACGGGATACTGCTGGCCATGGAAGGTGGTGAGCAAGGCATTCAGGCCCTCATAGCCGGGGCGGCGGGAATATTCCACCAGCCGCAGCGCCCGAATGAACCGCACCCACATTGAGCGGTGCGGATGCATCTGTTCGCATGCTTTCTCGGGGCTGATTTCCAGGCGGTTGAGCCACCCGGCCACGCGGCGGCACCACCGTCGGTCGTAGTGCAGTCGAAGGGCGTTTTTTTTGTCTTGCGCTGCCTGCAGGCTATTGTCGAGGATGGCATAATGGTGGGTGTGTGCGATGCGTGCTTTGTTCACCAGTGTGCGCGGCTTCACGAGTTGGGTGTAACCCGTGTGCCGGTACCACAAGTAGCGCAGCACGTCGGTGGGTGAGGTAAGCAGGGCACCTGCCTGCTCGTCGTGCCCGGCCTCCACCAGTGCGTCGATGACCAGCATGTTCGTTTCTTTCATTTTTATAGTGATGCCCTCGGGCAGGGGCAGGTGCCTCAGCAGGCATTTGAGGCTGTCGGCTTGTGTGGCGTTTAGCGGTACGGCTGATTCCAAGAGTTGCCGCAGGTGGGCGGCAAGCTCGGCGTCGCGCCACAACCGCAGGGGTTTGAGTTTGCTGCCTTGCCCCCGATAGACAAAGCCTGCTGTGTCGAACTGCCGGCCGCAGAACGGGCAGCCGTTGTAACGCTCGAGCGGAAAGGTGCCGTCGGGGATAAGATGCCCGCACGGCAGTCGCGAGCCGTGAAATCCGGCTTCTTCTCCCCACAGGTTGGCCACCAGTGTGACCAGGCGGTCGGCATAGGTCTCGCCTGTGGGAATGTCCCAACCGCGCACCAGCGGTGCCCAATTGAGGTTGGTTCCCATCACTTCGTTCACCACATCAAGTATCTGTAGCAGCTGTGTGGGCGGCACACCGTTGAGGGCGTGCAGCAACTGCTCGGTGGGCGCATAGCCCATTTTCAGCAATTGGTCGGTCACTCCCAGCACCGGGCCGGTGATTTGTGGTTGTTCGTCGGCCGTCAGTTCGTCGGGCAGATAGATGGCGCCGGCTCGGAGCGCCACGCGAAGCAAATCCGTTTCCATAGTATAGCGCAAACTAAAAAAGCAAGGTGATTGTGAAACTGAAAAATAACGCCGAAGCGTCGCAGATAGAAGTAAGTCTCACTTGACCTTGCCGCCACAAAGTTAAGAAATAAATTAATAATATCAAGGCCGGGGCAGTGAAAAACAGCAGTTTTGAGTTGGGTGGTTGATGAATTGTGGCCCGATGATATATTTTTTGGCTCAAAAATTTGGCTCGGCGGCAATATTATTGTTATTTTTACAACAACTTTAAAAACACTGCCATGATGGATATTCAATTGCCCCCCAGAATAGATGGTGCAGAGGCCCCTGTGTTGCAGGGTGTGCGACAAATCACCATCATTGGAGCCAACGGCAGCGGCAAGAGCCGTTTTTGCAGCCAATTGGTGAAGTCATGCGGCGACAAGGCCTACCGCATATCGGCGTTGCGGGCTATGTTTCCCGTAGATGATGAGCGCCAAGTCAAGCTGCCGGGCAGCATCGCCGATTTGTTCGACCGCATCAATGCAAGCACTCCCCAAGTGACCAATACGGCAACCACCGAGTTCGACAAGCTCTCTTATGTCATGCTCACCGACGAGTTTCGTGACCTGATGAACTATAAGGCACACCTGCTTATGGGTGAAGAAATGCCGTTCCCCAAGACCAAACTCGACACTACCGTGCGCATGTGGCAGGAAGTGTTCCCCAAGAACAAGGTGCTGCGCGAGAACGGCAAGTTGCTTTTCACTACCGAGGGCCAGACCGATAAGTACACCTCGCTGCGCTTGAGCGACGGTGAGAAAGCCGTGCTCTACTACATCGGCGCGGTGCTCTATGCCATGCCCGATGCGGTGATATTGGTCGACGACCCCGAGACCTTCATTCACCGCAGCATCATGCAGACGCTGTGGAATGTGATTGAGGAGATGCGCCCCGACTGCTCGTTTATCTACAACACGCACAATGTGGAGTTCGCCTCGTCGCGGGTCGACAACCAGTGTGTTTGGGTCAAGAACTTCGACCCCGAGCACAATGCGTGGGACTACGAGGTGATGCCCAGCAGTCAACATTTGGACGATGCCATCTACTACGAGCTGCTAGGCAGCCGCAAGCCGGTGCTTTTCATCGAAGGCGACGACACGCACTCCATCGACTCCAAGCTTTATCCGCTCATCTTCCCCGACTACACCGTGAAGCCGCTGGGCAGCTGTAACCGCGTGATTGAGACGGTGCGCTCCTTTGGCAACCTGCGCACGTTTCACCAGCTCGACAGTTATGGCATCGTGGACCGTGACCGCCGTGGCGCCGAGGAAGTGGAATACTTGCGCAAGAAAAACATCTTTGTGCCCGATGTGGCCGAGATAGAAAACATGCTGCTCATCGAGGGTGTGGTGCGGGCCATGGCCCGCTGGCGCAAGCGCAATGCCGATGAGGTGTTCGGCAAGGTGCGCCGCTCGGTGATGAACCAGTTCAGTCGAGAAATCAAGCCACAGGCATTGATGCACACCCGCCACCGCGTGAAGCACGATGTGGAAATGCGTGTCGACATGAAGTTCCGCAACATCGGCGCCCTGGAGGACCACATGGTGGACCTGGTGAATGAAATCAACCCACGCGGTTATTATGAGGATTTGTGCCGCCTGTTTCACCGTTATGTTGAAGATGGCGATTATCGGGCGGTGCTACGTGTCTTTAACCAAAAGACGATGCTTAGCGAGTGCAATGTGGCCGGCCTCTGTGGCTATGCCCGCAAGGAGGACTATGTGAAGGGGGTGCTCACCGTGCTCAAGGGCAACAGCAAGGAGGCGCACGAAATACGCGATGCCATCAAGGCGTGTCTGGCTATTCCCGAGGGCGGCGTCTCCTAAAGGGGGCGGCAAGCCTATTTACCGCCAATGCAAAAGCAGGCGGCTCACCATCAAGGTGAGCCGCCTGTTCAGTTTAGTATGACGGGCATGTTATACATCTGTGGTGAAAGTCCACCCGGGGCGTAGTCACCGACGAACCCTATAGCGACTTGCAAGTTTCAAGCGGTGACGCTTGGGAGAGAAGAAGCAATAGCGAAATCGTGGCTTGACGAA